>CAYGQW010000251.1:0-4358 GCA_964352175.1 uncultured Halobacteriovorax sp. | reverse complement strand
GAGCTTTTAGCCAGACAAATCTTTTTAGGCAAGTCTGCAATGTTTATGCATTTATCTGAAGTTATTCTTTTATTATTATTATATTTAATTAATTAAATACTAATAAACAGTGTGGATTGTTGGTATCTTCATGGTTTTCTATAATATTAAATGTTTAACGCATTCCTTTTATAACATCGATCTTAATAAAGTAGCTTTTTGTTTTTTTCTTGATCGCAGATTACTGAATGGCCGTTCATATCTATTTAAAATTAAATTGTTTTCCATACTGTTATAAACATTCTTTTTTATAACAGTATGTGTCGCAAGTTCTGCGCGATTTTATCCACTTTTTTATAAACATGTTGGTAACTTTTTGGACAAAATGCGACTTATTCATATTAAGCTTTTTCAACAATTGTTGATATCTTTTAAAACGTCAAAAAAAGCCGAATAAGATCGTTTTGAACTTATTCGGCCGTGAGTAATTGTGGATATCAATTTAGTGAATTTTCAATTTGCAATAGGTCTTTGCTAATTGATGGATCAGTTTTCGTAAGATTATCAATTTTTGAAAGAGCGTGAATAACTGAAGAGTGATCTCTGCCACCGTAAAATTTCCCTATTTCCTCTTGGGTTACCTTTATTAATTTTCTCGTTAAGTACATAGCAACATGTCTTGCATGCGCAGTTTCTTTAGCTCGTGACTTTGATTTTAAATCAGCAAATGAAACTTTAAAATAAACGGCACTTGCCTTGGCTATTGACTCTACAGTCGGTGAATTTGTTTCATTCACTCCACCTAGTGCAAGAAGCTCTTTGGCGAGCTCGACATCAATCTCTTGATTCATTACTTCAGAATATGCTTGAAGCTTAATTAAGGCACCCTCAAGCTCTCTAATGCTTGATTTGATTGAATTTGCCATTGTATTGATAACATCATCATGAAGGAACAAGTCGAGCTCGTTCGCCTTACTTTTAAGGATTGCAATTCTTGTTTCAAGATCTGGTCGCTGTATATCTAAGACTAGACCCCATTGTAGTCTTGTCATCACTCTTTCTTCAATTCCGGTAATCTCTTTTGGTGATTTATCCGAAGTAAAAATGAGTTGTTTGCCTTTATTGTGAAGTTCATTGAAAACATGGAAGAATTCATTTTGAGTTCCTTCCTTGTCTTTTAATTCATGAATATCATCGATCATTAAGACATCAGTTTTTTCTGTATACTTCTTTCTAAATTCTTCGACATTTTTTTGCTGATACGCATTAACCATTTCTCTCATAAAATCTCTAGCAGACAAAAGATTAATTCGGCTTGATGGCGAGTGTTCATGAACGGCATTAGCGATAGCATGTAAAAGGTGCGTTTTTCCCAAGCCAGAATCACTAAATAGATATAGTGAAGGGTACTTTCCTGACTTTCCAGGGTTTTCTCCAACAGCCTTGGCGGTTGCGTAGGCCAAGTTATTTGATGGACCTACAATAAAATTATTAAAAGTTTTACTTCTATCGATTAAAATACCGGATTTATCTGCTTTTACGTGTTCGATGTACTGTGATTCAACCTCAGATAATTTATCGTCTAAAGTATTTTGTAGTGTAAAACTAGCTTGCCTTGCAGACTTGGGACTAGAATTCTTTAATGAATTCAGCATATTAGATTGGTTAGAGCTTAGGCTTATGTTCTTTTGCTCAATAACTTCTATTTGAATTTGAAACGACTTTCCTAAAAGCGCGTTAATGCATTCATCTAGTTTTTCCAGGTACTTACGCTCTATCATGTTTTTTATAAACGGCGTGGTAACGCTAAAAACCATTGTGTTTCCATGCATTTTCAATAAGTTAAAAGTACATTCGAAATATGTTTGGAATCCATTGCTTGGTATATTTTGTTTAATTTGAGCGAGAATTTCAGCTTCTATAAATGTAATTTCGTCGCTAATTTCTTGATCATTTTCTTTATGATTCTCATTATTTAGCGTGTTTTTGATAATTTCTGGATTGGTCTCTTTTTGGTTAGAGTTATTGTTTAAAAAGTGGTGAAAGGGGAATTCATTCATGTATTCCTTTCTCCTGTGTGTCTTAGGGTTAGCATGTGTGGATGAGCCTTGTAACATGAGCCTTTAAGAGTTTTCAACAATTCTTTACGGCCTTGCATTATTTACTTCCTATTTCCCTCTCTAAGTCATTGACCTTTTGATGGGCTATAAGTAAAAGTTGCTTTCAAAATTTTTCACGTAATTACGTTGAGGTAGTTTATGAGTAAGAGAACATGGCAACCACGCCGAAAGCATCGTATGCGCGTTCACGGCTTTTTGAAGCGTATGGCTTCAGCAAGCGGACGTAAGATCATTAATGCTCGTCGTGCTAAAGGCCGTAAAGTATTAACAGTTAAAACTGGTTCTAAGTAAGAGGCATAGCCTAATGATTGCTACTGGCACCGGGTCTTTTTCGAAATCAGACCGCCTTTTGTGTGCCAGTGATTTTTCTCGCTTACGCAAGGGCAGTAGAGTTCAGAAATTTCCTCACTCTTTGATTATTTCACAATCAAATCATTTATCTTTTTCAAGATTGGGTTTAGCTGTATCAAAAAAGGCAGGAAACGCTGTTCGTAGAAACATTTTAAAACGTGTTTGTAGAGAACTATTTCGTCTTTGGGATGACAGACACAATATATGCCAAGATATTATGATCATTCCTTCTCCTCTTATTAAAAAATTGTCGCATGAAGAAGCAGCGCAAGTACTTAAGCATGAATTTGAACTAGCTTTAATAAATCTTTCAAAGTGAATGATGGTTAGATTTTCGATGCCCCGTATGATATTTCGTTCAAGTCTTTTTTCGTTAATTTGGAGTAAAAATGGGTTCTGATCAAAAACGTGCAATTTTAGCAGTAGTTTTATCTGGTATCGTTCTTTTTTCTTGGCAGGCTTTTTTTGCACCAAAAGTTAAAATTGTAGCACCAGAAAAAGTTGCTTCAAATGCCGCTGTTGTTAATAACAATACAAAGGTGCCAGTAACTAACACCAAAACTTCCGTTAATTCCAATAATCAAGTAATTGTAGATTCTACTGAGCTTGTTAATTTCGAAATTTCTAATGCAACTGAGTCTGTCAAACTTGATAATGCCCTTGCAATAAGTGATTTTTCTTCTCGTTATAATAAACTTCCTTTTCATGAAATCGTAGGTAGTACGACAGCATTTCAAGTTACGTTTTTAGATGAACGCAATAACGAAGTTCCACAGTTTTTTAATGCTACTGAATCTTCTTCTACATCTTGGCAGGGCCAAAGTTCTGACGGGTCTACTGTAAAATGGACATTAGAAGAAGATGGACGATTGCATTTTGCTCTACAATCACCCTCGCCTAAAAGATTACGCTTTCTACTTAGATCTACGCCGGCACAAGTTGATGCCCAGAATAGGAGAAATTTTCTATTCTTTTCAAAAGATGTAGCTAGAGACACCATCGGAACGAGCGATAGTGGTGAGGGCAGTGCCAAGTGGTTTGGTCTTGACTTTGATTACCATTTGTTTGCAATGGTTTTACCCGAAAAGCTTACGATGACTTACAAGAGTTACGAATCTGGTTTGGTTGAATATGATCTTGTTAAGCCGGTAATATCTTTTACTTCTTCTATTATTTACGCTCAAAAAGATTATGATGTTTTACATGCCCTTGGAGATAAATTAGATCTTTCAGTAGACTTTGGAATTTTTGGAATTCTAGCTGTTCCGATTCTTAGAGGTCTTCAATTTTTTCACAAGTACTTTCCTAATTATGGTGTCGCGATCATTTTGTTGACCCTTGTGATTCGCCTTATTACTTTCCCGCTTCAGTACAAATCTTTCAAAAGCATGAAGAAGATGCAAAAAGTTCAACCTGAAATTGCTAAACTTCGTGAAAAGTTTAAGGACGACCCACAAAGATTGCAAAAAGAGACCATGGAGCTTTTTAAGCGTGCTGGTGCTAATCCTTTAGGTGGATGTCTCCCACTTATTTTACAAATGCCTGTGTTCTTTGCTTTTTATCAAGTTTTATATAATGCCGTCGAATTAGTTGATGCCCCATTTATTGGTTGGATCGCGGATTTATCTATTAAAGATCCTCTTTATATTCTGCCAGTTCTCATGGCCGTCGCTATGTACTTTCAACAAAAACTTACTCCAACGACCGTTGCCGATCCAATGCAGAAAAAAGTAATGACATTTATGCCTTTGATCTTTGGTTTCATTATGAAGGATTTGCCGTCAGGCTTGGTTCTTTATATTTTCGTCTCAACATTGTTTGGTATGGCCCAGCAAATGTTCGTTTATAAAACTGTAGACTAGTATGAATTATGCCACTGGACCTATCGTTGCTTGTAGCACTTGCTTG
>CAYGQW010000250.1:0-4393 GCA_964352175.1 uncultured Halobacteriovorax sp. | reverse complement strand
TACCGGCTGTGCTCAAACACAGAAGTCACAAGAACATCTCATGATGAGTACTCTTTGGATGCAACATGCAGGAGAGTTTAGAGCTTTAACGATTCAAGCATATACGGCTGCTAAATTTAGTATGGAGTTCGCTTTAAAGCAAAAGCGTAAAAAACCTGCAGCGATTATCTTAGATGTAGATGAAACAGTGCTAGACAATTCTCCCTATCAGGCCCGCATGATTGTTCACAATTATCCCTATGACCTTTCTTCATGGAATGCATGGGTAGAAGAGAGAAGTGCTGATGCTGTTGCTGGTGCCGTAGAGTTTTTGAAATTAGCTCACTCAAAAGGTGTTGAAATATTTTACGTCACGAACCGTCCAGATATTAATCAGCAAGCCACCTATGATAATTTAGTGCGTCGTGGTTTTCCAGTTAAACGCTCACATGTTCAAACCAAAGGGGAAGATAAATCTAAACAAGAAAGACGCGACAAAATCTCCGCAAAATATGATGTGATCCTATACGTGGGTGATAACCTTGGAGATTTCAATATTGACTTTTATGATAAAGATAACGCTGCTCGTAGAAAGATAGTTGATAACAATCTTAGTAATTGGGGGACAAAGTATATTGTTCTTCCTAACCCAATGTATGGCGATTGGGAGAATGAATTTTATGAGGGGAAACCGAAGACTGAGCGCGCTAGTTTAAGATTAAAAGGATTAAGAGAGAATCCGCGTGATCAATTATTTGATAAAGCAAAATAGTTCATTAATAATAGTTAAGTAAATTGTAACCAAAGGATGGATCCAATGAAGAAAACGTCGTTGATGCTTTTAGGACTGATCACAATATCAGGTCTTGTTGGCTGTAAGAAGGATTTTAACCATGACCCAAGCACTGAAGATGAAAAAGCGCTTTACACTTACGGAGCCCTTTTGGCCCAACGTGTAAATCCACAACAACTTCAATTAACTGAAGGTGAGATGCAATCTCTTGTTCAAGGTTTATGGGATAACTATAAAGGCACTAAAGAACGTGTTGCCGTTGCAGATTATAGAATGAAAGTTCAAGAGGTCCTAGAAGGACGTTTCAAAAAAGCGATAGAAGCCAATAAAGAGAAAGGTGCTAAGTTTCTTGAAGCATTCTTAAAAGAAGAGGGCGTTGTTAAAACAGAGTCTGGCCTAGCTTATAAAATTCTCAAGCCAGGTGAAGGTAAAGCTCCTGCAGCTGAAGATATCGTAAAAGTTCATTATACAGGCACACTAATTGATGGAACTGTTTTTGACTCTTCTCGCGAGTCAGGAAAAGAGCTTGAGATTCCTCTTAATAGAGTTATCAAAGGTTGGACTGAAGGTCTTCAGTTGATCGCTCCAGGTGGACAGATTAAGCTCGTTATCCCAGCTGATCTTGGATATGGTTCTGCTGGTGCTGGAACAATTCCTCCAGAGTCTACATTGGTTTTTGATGTTGAGTTAATTGAAGTAATGAAAGGCGAAGCTCAAGCAAAACCAGCTCCAAAAAAGAAGTAATAAAATAAGCTGATTCTCTTAATAAAGCCCTGCATTTTTGCAGGGTTTTTTTATACTCAAAGGAATACTCATGAGAAACACTCTACTAATGCTCACTTTGCTTCTTTGTTCATGTGCTTCAACTAATAACGATTCAGACTCAGACAAGATAGTTAATGAGTTTAAAGAAGCCGGTCAAAAGGTTGGCGATGGTATCAAAAAAGGTGCTAGTAATATTGAGGAGAGTATTTGTGATACTTTCAGTAGTGACCCTGATAGCTGTAAAGAATAAATCCTGACAAAAACTTTACCAGTAGATGATTCGACTCAGACTTTCAGATTCTATGCTTATTAGAAGAAGCCATGGATGGAGGTCATCATGAATTCACTTATAGTACTTGTTGTATTGTTAGTCTTTAGTGCTGTTATTGCGAGCAGAATGAAAGCTGATAGAAGACATAAACCTAAACTTAGAAAACGCTTTCGAGAATACTAATAAAAAAGGGCCTCAAAAGAGGCCCTTAATATTTACTAATCTAACTTAAATTATAGAGAAGCAGTTGGCTTGAACCAGCAAAGTGGACGAGTACCATCTTGGTAACCATCAACACGCATGCAGTAACCAGTTTTTGCATCAGTTGAATCAGGATCGATAGAAGCGTCTTGATCACAGATAGCGCCAGCAAAATAAGTATCTAGGCGACACTGAGCAGCTGGGTGGTTGTGGTTAGTTGCAGTTACAACAGCACGATCAGGAGTTGTGAATGCAACTGGATCAGATCCTGTACGAAGAGAGTTAAGAAGTTTTGCAAGAGCTTCACCGGCCATAGCGCCACGCTGACACATTGCAATTTCTTCTGCGTTAGCAAAAGAGCCTTCACAGCGCTCGGTAACAACTTGTGGAATTTCCATTTGGGCTACTACAGCTTGGTTGTCATCAGCTTCCATAAATTTACGCATACACTTTGAAGTTGCGAAATAGTCAGACTGACCTTCATTTGAAGCCCATGAAGAACCCCAGATTGAACCTTTCTTAGGAGCTCCACCAATGTGGTGACCAAGTTCGTGACAAGCAACAGCTGCAAAAGCATCAGCAGTAGCTTCTACGTGACGAGCTAAACCGCCAAACATAGTGATCTTCCAAGTGTTACCTGATTGTTGTGCATAAGCATTGACTGTTCCGTCAGACCATTTACGAACAACATCAAGATTCTTTCCGCGAGCAGAAAAATCTGGAGTGTAGATGGCTTCGATACGATCAAGAACACTGTTGAAAGTTGCTTCATCAATTGTCTTATTCGCATTCTTGTCATTGACACCAATGTGCATTGTGTTTTCTTCAGCGATACCAGATGTACCGTGCTCAGAACAAGCTTGTGATTGGGGAGCGTAAGTTAGCACCATCAATAGTGCAGCTAATACCAAGTTTCTCATTATTTCCTCCGTGAAAATATATATTTTGAGAACAATCCATTTCTCATTTTTTAAGAACTTCTAAAATGTTCCTGCCTGCAAAACGTACTGTCTATTTTTTTGTGCATTAATAAAGATTGATGTAAGTTTTTATTGGTTTTGTGTTAGTAAAATAAATTATTACTTTAATCAGGTACCAGCTAAGTATGTATAAATTAAATGTTTATATCCCACTAAAATATAAGGAAGTAGTAAAGTCGGCCATGTTCAAACAAGGTGCAGGCAATGTCGGAAATTATGATTCTTGCTGTTTTGAAGTCATAGGTATGGGTCAGTTTCGACCTCTTAAAGGTAGCCAACCACACCTAGGTCAACAAAACATAATTGAAGTGGTAGAAGAGGTTAGAGTTGAGTTAGTTGTCCCAGACTCTAAAATTCATGATGTTGTAAAAGCTATGAAAGAAGCTCACCCTTATGAAACTGTGGCCTATGACGTTTTTAAAATGGAAGAAATATGAATGATTAAGACATGGCTAGAACTAGATGATCCCCAAAGACTTGAAAAGTCTTGGAAGTTTAAAAACTTTAAACAGCCATGGTACCTAGTGCAAAAAATATCTGAGTATGCTGAAAAGGTTAATCATCACCCTGAAATATGTTTTGGTTGGGGTTACTTAAAGCTCTCCATATTTTCTCATGATAAAAATGGTCTAACTGAACGAGACTGGAATTTTGTAAAAATGGTTGATAAAATATTGGATGATGAAGATGTTTAAACTTATCGTACTCATGCTTTTGACCACCAGTCTTTATGGACAAACTCCTGCTCCAAAGACTCCTAGGCAACCTGAAACCAGACAAGAGCGACGTGAACGGATGCGTACACAGATGCGTGAGCAAATGCGAGACTCACGAAGAATCATCAATCAATTCTTAAACGATGACATGTTCACAGATATGCATAAGCAATTTGAGGATATGGTTAAGCAATTCGAAGATGGTCGCACCGATCAATTCGATCAATTTTTTGATGATAAGGCCATTGAAAGACTTTTTGGTGGTCTACGAGGTTCGAAAGCTTTCGGTATGCTTGGTTCTGGTCAAAGCCGTTGGATTGAAACTCCAAGAGAGAAAATCTTGGTTTTGAAGCTAGAGGCGAGCAAAGATACCCCGATTGATTTTAAAATTGAGAACTCATCAATTACTATTTCTGGAAATATTGAAAAACAGACGAGTATGGGTGTTTCGAAAAGAAGCTTTAAAAAGTCCTTCAATATTCCACCTGATTGTGATCCCACTGGTGCTAAGTTTGAGAACAAAGAAGGAGAGATCCTTATTAAGTTTCCCAAGCTGGTAGCAAAAGACGGTCGTTTGCCAGTAAAGCCAGATAGTGGTGATTCTACGATCTAAAGCCCTGATTATTCATCAATAGCGATCTGCTCAAGTTTTTATGTCTTTTATCCGACTAGTAAAGGAGGACAAAGG
>CAYGQW010000249.1:0-4436 GCA_964352175.1 uncultured Halobacteriovorax sp. | reverse complement strand
CTAAAAGTATCGTTGCACAAAAAGCCTATGCCGGAACAGTTCATCTTTGTGATGCGCGCATTGATTTAGCAAAAGATTTTGAAAAAAATAAAGATATGGAAATCCCAACTCACCTTCGAGTTTTAACCAAGAAAGTTAGAGACAAACATGTCATCGATATTAAATATAAAGGTGGATCTTCTAGGCGCGGGGAATATCGCCCAGTTCGCGCTTTAAGTCTTCTACCTATGCCAGGTGGAAATGTTCTTTACGCCCACTGCCTTTTAAGTGACATGATGAAGTCTTTTTCACTTAAAAAAATTACTGATGTTAGAGATTTAAACGCCGAAGAAATTGTCGAGCGCTTAGCTCATTTTGAAACTATCAAAAAGGATCGATCAAAATGACTCCTAACTGGCTCTACCGATTACAACAAGCTTTTGTGACGATCATTCACTTTGTTCTTCTTGGATGGATTTGGTTTACGTTGCAAAATGCTGGCAGTATGCCAACCAATGAAGTGATGATGCACTTTACGGGTATGTCGATCTTAGGAGCTGTGCTCATCCGTGGTACAGCTTGGTGGGCCAAGCGCCATCACCTCAATGAAATTAAAGCAAAACGCCGCCGAGGACGCGATGCTTAGCTCAGTGGTTTCTTGGCAAGATGAATTAAAAACAGCTCTCAGATCTAATCAGGATCTTGAAAACTTCTTTCAAACAAGTTTTCCAAAAACTGACTATCCTATTTTTATCCCCATCGAACTTGCTAAACGTATAAAACAGCAAGGAATAGAATCAGCTCTTGCAAAACAATTTCTGCCGCATACTGACGAAAACAATAAAGGTGGCATGCTTGATCCGATTGGCGATCATGCTCATTCTCCAACCAAACAGATTGTTCACCGTTACCATAATCGCTTGCTCTTTTTTCCAACATCAGTTTGTCCGGTTCAGTGTCGTTACTGCTTTAGAAAGAATGAGCTTCACTCAAACGATGATCTGTTTAAACCAGACTTTGCCGGTGTTCGAGATTACATTTCAAAGCATCCTGAAATTGACGAGGTCATTTTTAGTGGTGGGGATCCACTCATGCTTTCTAACGATAAACTAGAAAAATGCTTCGATGAATTTGCCGATTTGAATATTTCGATGATCCGTCTGCACACGCGTATGCCAATTGTGATGCCATCGAGACTAGATGTTGGCTTTGTTGATTTCATTAAGAGATCTTGTGAAAACTTTGAGCTTATTACGATTGTTCTTCATCTCAATCATATCGATGAAATTACTCTTGAACTTAAAGAGTTAATGAAAGAGCTTAGAACTTTGCCAATTCAATGGTTATCGCAGAGTGTGCTTTTAAAAGGTGTTAACGATAATACGAGCTCTCTTAAGGATTTATTTTTAAGCCTGGTTAAAATCGGTATTAAGCCCTATTACCTTCATCATCCGGATCAAGTTCGTGGTGGAATGCATTTTTGGCTTGATATTGAAGATGGTCGCAAAATCTTTGCCGCACTTCGTAATCAAGTTCCAGGACACGCTCTACCGGAGTACGTGATCGATATTCCCGGAGGTCACGGCAAGACCCCACTCGTAAACCCTGAAGGATTTGAGTTTAACGGCCAGCTATTAAATAAACATGGTGAGCTCGTTTCTTATTTTTTAAATTGACAAATTCTGGGCCGTTCAGCATTATGGCTGACAGTTAGCGGCGGTAGCACAGCGGTAGTGCGTCTGCTTGCCATGCAGAAGGTCCCGAGTTCGATCCTCGGTCGCCGCTCCAATTTATACCGAAATTTAAAACCACCTTTTTATAGGTGGTTTTTTTACTTTAGGCACAAACCAATCACATTAGGCTCTCTCGACATCTATTCGAAAATTTCATAAATTGAATATTGTGAAAAAAATCAAATTTGTAGCCCTGACATCTCTTCTGGTATTCATTATTTGTTTAGGCATCATTGAGGTTTTCTTTAGGATTTTTGATCCACTAAATGTACGCCAAACACCAAAGCGATTATACGAAAGCAGAATAGGCAAAGATCACTCATATACTTTCTACTTACAACAACCCTATATAACCAAAAGCAAAGTTGATCCTTATATCAAAGTCACTCGTAATTCACTTGGTTTTAGAGGTGATGAACCCAGTTTAGACCATGAACAACTTAAGATCATCGCTATGGGTGGAAGTACTACAGAATGTATTGTTCTATCAGACGGCCAAACATGGAGCGACTTACTCCAGACTTCATTTAAAAATAAGGGCAATGACATCTGGATCGGAAATGCTGGGGTTAACGGCCAATCGAGCTTCGGACATGTCGAGTTCTTTAGAGATTATGTTTCGAAGCTTAGACCAAAGATTGTCCTCTTTTTGATGGGAGCTAATGAGCAGAACGAATATTACATGAAAAATGGGTATAGAAATGTAAAAGATTTTGGTATAGGCAATCAACGCAATTTCGTCAAAATTCCTCCTCAAAATACAAATTATGAAATATCAATAAGTACTTTCGTCGAAAAATATAAAGAGCATTCGAAACTCTTGTTAAATATCTCAGAATACTTAAGAAGAAAAATAGCAAAAGAATTAAATCTCGATTATCAACATAACTTAGAGGATGAACTTAAAAAAGCAAAAGAATACTTAATTACTAATAATGAATTTGAAACAGATCTAAAAAAATTAGAGCAAAAAGAAATTGTTAACAACAGAGCTTTTGAGGAATTAGAACTTCAAAAAGACTATCAAATAAACGTCAAAGAAAACTTAATCTCTTTGATAGAAATTGCGCGCGAAAATAATATTCTTCCGATTTTTATCACCCAACCTTCCTTATTTGGACCAGGGATTGATCCAATAACAAAACTCGATATGGAAAAAATTATCATTCAAAGTAGCAATACCACTTGGGGTCAGGGTCTCACCGGCAAAGAGATGTGGACGCTACTTAATCATTATAATGGTTTGATTAAGGAAATTGCCAATACACAGAAGATCCCCTTAATTGATCTCGCCAGTAAACTTGAAAGAAACTCGAGCTTCTATTATGACTACATACACTTTAGTAAACGAGGTGCTAGTGAAGTTTCAAAAATCATCTCAAAAGAGCTCTGTGTCGTATTAAATGAACATGAATTATTAAGTGGTCTCAATTGCTCAATGTATAACTAATTAAAAAATTCAACAATATACTTTTTAATCTGTGAGAGCTCCGTCGACTTGGGAAAGTTAATTGTATTGGAAAAAATACTTCCTTTATTCGAGTGAGAACCTGTCTCTAAACCTAATCTTGCAAAGTAGTCTAAAAAGCGGAGATTGATAGTATCAAGTTTCATAGAAGTTTTAGGTCCATAGCTTTTGTATGTAGAGAGTCTGAAATATAAACGACTGTTTCCATACTCTATGACTTCAAATATTTTCTCGTCTTCGATCTTGATGTTTTTTAATATGCTAGCTGCAGCGATAGCCTCATCATTCAATTTAAATTCAAGAGTATATTCAGAAGTCATATGAAAATGAACACTACAATTGCTGACACCCAAGTCAGACAAAAACTTTTTAGGTTCTTTAAGTTTATAAATATAGTTTTGTATTTTAGTTTCTGAATAATGACTTTGACTAAAAGCATTTAACATCACAAAACTACCATCTGGTTCATGATCGTGAATCACTTTTAATATTTTATCTAACCACATTGAACCGTACTTCCAAGAATTTTCTTCCAAAGCTGCATCTTTATTAATCCATATATTATGCTGCAGATGTGCCATGAGGTGAATGCATACAATATTAAGTCGACATTCTTCTTTCTTCGAATAGTGACTCCATAATTTCACGCCACAATATTCTAGATACCCTGCTGGAGCTAAAATTTTTCTTGTCATAATTGTTGAAAAAATTAAACACCAAAGATCTTTAAGGTAATCTGAACTAAAACCTAAAGTTCGTATGAGTAAAAACTGAAACTTAACAAACAATAAAGTGAGTTTAAAAAAAGATAACTGAGTATAGTTAATAGCCGTATAGTGATTTAAATTATAAAAATTTTGAAGCTCATTTGGCTTAAGAATTTGATCTTGGTTCCAAGCTAATGGAAAATAAACAGTCGCACGTGACGAAGTTGAATTAAAGGTATTCCAAACCGATGCCTTTACTCCCTGTTCATTTAATTCAGACCAAAACTGATGATTCGGCTGCAACTCATCTTCATAAAATCTTCTCACTTTGTGATGCTTTGCACTTACTCCGTTATGAAAACTAACCCACTGGATCCATGGTTCCAATAGACTTTCGCCAGTATCACTTTCAGCGCCACAAAAGGTATCTGTGCAAGTTTTATTCAGATAATAGTTTAAGGAGTCATACTTATAACGCGAAGCTACTTTTTTAAGTAGCTCTGGATTAAATTCATTAAGTTCAATGATTGTAAGTTGATTCTTTTTCAC
>CAYGQW010000248.1:0-4520 GCA_964352175.1 uncultured Halobacteriovorax sp. | reverse complement strand
TTATAAGATTGAGCTGCATAAAAAGGGGGAATGAGAGAAAATATTAGAATATGATTTATAACAACTCAAATGATCCGGTATTGATTAAGAAAATCCCACTCAGTGTTTGGACTCTTAGAGATGAAATAGAAGCTGTGATTCAGGCAAGAATTGAAAGTGGTCAATACTCAAAAGATAATAAGCCAAGTGTTGAAGATCTTATTTTTGAGTACAGTACAAAAAAACCACCTGAGAAGTTTGTTGAAGCGACTGAAAAAGGTGGACTTAAGTTAGTACCAGAAGAAACTGAAGGCGAAGTTGATGTAGCCGATGAAGCACAAGAAGAATCGCAGGAGAACACAGAAGACGACGCCGTAGAAGCTTCAAATGAAGATACAAAAGAACTCGAAGAAGATACTAAAACATCTTCAGCGCCTGTTGAGGTTTTACAACGACGCCCTCGCCTACCAGCAGAGAAACTCTTTAGCGGAACATTAATTCTTGCAGAACTAGAAATGTCCCATCTGTATTTTTTTACTAACAAGCAATTCACTGTTGGTCAAAGTATTGTCGTTGAGTTTCTAATACCTAAAAAGTTCTCACTAAACTTAGATGTCTCATACTGCCGAGCCTTTAACTTAAAGAGTAAAATTATTTCAAGTCAGAACTTTCGCTACCGTGTTGCTGCGAAGTTCACTTTCTTAAAAGAAGGTGAAAGAACTCTTTTAAGGCAATTTATTAAATCAGTTGAACCTGACGTTAAGAAATTTATCCCGACTAAACCAATTGTAGCAAAATCAGAGGATGATGATGATGGGTTTGGCGATTTGGACGACCTTGATATTTAATTCGAACTGGATTCAGCAGCAATCGCAAATTGTTTAGCGCCAGCAAGCTTAGCGATATCCATTACTTTAACGGCGCTTCCAAGGTCAGCCGCTCTGTCCCCTTCTAAAATAACAAGAGTCGTTTTTTCATTCGCTAAAGCGGATCTCACGGCTTCTTCAAGTTGATCAATTGCAACAACATTTCCAGCAACAGAGATTTTGCCATCAGCTCCAAGACTTAAAATAACAGCTGCAGGATTTTCACTTTTGGCAGTACTTGTAGCTTCAGGTAAATCGATATCTAATCCGGACTCAAGCGAGACTGATGACGTAACCATAAAAACGATAAGAAGAACAAGCATGATATCAATCAACGGAGTGACGTTGATCTCAGCATTAATATCTTCATCTCGATTGGAGTTAAAGCTCAACTTTATCTCCAACATTCATCTGATCTTTTAAATCCTCTACTCTGTTCTTAAAAAGAATGAGAGTCGTACTAAGTCGTGTTTGAAAATAATTATAAAGAACGACAGCAATAACAGCGACAATAATACCTGCTGCAGTAGCAATAAGAGCCTCAGACAAACCAGCCGCCACAACAGCAAAACCACTCTTTCCAGTTTGAGCGATACTTTCAAATGACTTTATAATCCCAACGACTGTACCGAAAAGACCAATAAAAGGAGCTGAAGAGCCTATTGTTCCAAGTATCCACAAAAATCTTCTCATGCCTAAACGACTCTCTTCTAGACGTCTTTCGACCCCTGCTTGCGACTGCTCCATCAACGCTAAGTATGGAGCTCCAACAATGGGATGATAGCTTCGGCACAGGCCACGAGCTTCATGAAGTTTGTTCTCTTTGAGAAGGTCAGTCGCTTTCTTATGTAATGTTGATGAACGTTGATCAAATTTGCTTAGAAACCACAGTTTCTCAAAGGTTACGGCCCAGACCAATAAAGAACAGATCAACAAGGGAGCCATAATAAAGCCACCCTCTTGTATTAAATTAAGCATTCTATCGCCTCCAAAAAGACTACAACTTGCCGCTCTATAAGTGCCAAGATAGAATAGCCTTTGTTATAGTCTCAAGACAAGGTTAAGCATGCCCAACAGCAATATCCAGGCTCAAATTCAACGCCCTGCCAACTGGCTAATGGTTGCGTTTTTAGTCGCACTCGCTGTGGCTACAGGCATTTCTGAATTCTTCCAAGCTCCAACAGAACAAAATACCGAACTAACAAAATTTAGAACTTTATTTTCCAATGAAGACTTTTCTAAAGTGACAGAAATCAAGCTTAGAAACCGTTTAGGTGAATTTACATTTTCAAAGATTCCAGATGACCCGTATTCGCGCTGGAATATGATAGAGCCTAAAAAATTTCCTGCTAATAATGAAGTTTTTAAAAAACTCTTCGAAACACTTAAAGACTTAAAGATAAGAAAGATTTTCAGTTACGACCCTATCAATATCGCTAATTTCTCGCTTGATGCACCTCTTTATGAAATTACACTCATTGGTGCTACTGGATCAAAGAAAGTTCTCTCTTTTGGACTTGTCAATCCGATAGACAACTCAACCTATATTTCAAACTCTGCGGAAACCGAAGCTATATACCACATTGATGCTGTTCAAAGTGATCTTGCATCATTGGATATGGCTGATTTTGTAGACAGTCATATTTTTACTCCCAAATCTGCACAAGTTAAAAATTTAAAGATCTATCGTGGACCAATTTCGAGGCAACCAAGCTTTCAACTTGAACGTGGTAAAAATGGTGAATGGAACTCGGCGAACAGAGAGCTAGACGAAGCTAAAACATTGCAATGGCTAGATGAATTACTGCTTTTACGTACAATGCTTATCGTTGATAAAAGCACGCCCGAACTTGATGAGAGTATTCAAAAACTTATTGATGCACCTCAATTTACAATACAAATCGAAGACCTCAATGAAAATGTTTTAACTTGGGTTATCTCCAATTCTATTAATAACCTTCCAGACGTGAGAATTGAGAGACGCTCTTATGTTTTAGTTAAAGCATCTAATCGTCCATACCCTTACCTTATCCATAAAGATCAATTAAAACTCTTTCAACCTCGTGAATCGGACCTAAGAAAAAAAGGAATCAATAAGATTTTCTACTGAGTTGGAATAATTACTTTTATCTTATCAGGTTCAACAAAAATTTTAATAAAACTTTCGATAATCAAAGTGTTATATTTAGCGACTTTGTTTGGATCCATAAGAATAAACTTTAATGCATCTGTTGGTTTCATTTTTTTTTGAATCATTAGATGAACGAAGTCATCAACCAAGCTTATTATATTTGCTAAGGTTAGAATCTTATTTCCCTTTTTTTGAAAAGGAAAACCAGATCCATCAAAGTATTCATGATGCTGGATGATAATTTGTTTTACAGAATTGTTAATTAGATTATTACCATCAACCATCTCTGCCCCTAGAACAGGATGATTATGATAAAGTTCTAATTCTTCAGGAGACATATCACCAGGTCTTGTATTAAGCAGTTTTTCTGGCATCTTCATTTTGCCTATATCGTGAAACATACATGCCATGGAGGCCGTTTCAATTGTCGCCTGACTTTGCCATTCAAACTGTTTAATAATAGCGGCTGTGTATAAAGTCACAAGATAAGAATGCTCGACAGAGTTAGGGTCAAAATCTTGAAAACTTCTCAGCAGTCTATAAAGATTTTTGTCTTTTTCAACAAGATTATAAACCTGCTCGCAAATTTCTTTTCCTTGTTCAACAATTTGCGGTTTTAATCCTTCGGCCATTACTTCTTCAATATACTTAGAAGTTACATTTTTTAAAAAACGTGATTTTAATTCAACAGGGACTTTATCTGCAGCTATAATTTTGGTTGTTAAATGGCTTTGGTATTTAATATATTTTGCTCTGTCTGCTGTGTTAAACCAAAGAAACTCTACTTTCTTTTCATTTTTATACTTATCGATTCGCTCTTGATCAAAGGTATCACCGGCGTGAAGAATTTTTACATACTTCCCGCTTTTCAATTGGATAAAAACATGAAAGAGCACAGCTTTTGAAGAGTAAAATTCTCCAATTTTAATCTTGGTAAAATCAGCATCATCGCCAGTAACTTCTACTTCGGCGGTAGTTCCTTCTCTTCTAGTAATGCCAGCCAGTAAATCGCCAACATTTTTTCCACCTTCAATCGCTTTTAGAATTTCATCTATCGTAGCACTCAAAGGAAAAACATTTTTGGCACCCAGTTTAATCCATTTATCCCCTTCAAATTCTTCTGCTAAAAAGATAATGGTGAGACCTGTTGAATTGGATTTTGCAAATTTTAGAACTTGAGCACCAGTATGACTTTGAAGTTCTTCACTTATGATAGCTGTAAAGAATTTTTCTTGTGAGATAGAGATTTGAGCAGCTTTACCTTTATCAGCAGTTAATACATCATAACCATTATCTCTTAAAACTTTCTCTGAAGCTTCAAGCCATTCGGTATTTGGATGCGCTAATAATATTTTGAGCTGCGCCAAAAGATCTCCACTTAATTAACAGTATGTAATTACTATACTTCAAATATGCCTAAGACTAAATAAAAGGCAAAAAAAAAGCCACCTAAAAGGTGGCTTCTATAAAATCGTTCAAAAAGAAGAAGTTATTTAACTTCTTTATGAACGGTTACACGCTTAAGAAATGGGTTATATTTTTTT
>CAYGQW010000247.1:0-4520 GCA_964352175.1 uncultured Halobacteriovorax sp. | reverse complement strand
TTATTATGATATCGGCCATGGCCAGTCGTCTTTAACAGATAAGTCTCAAGTTGGTCGTGAAACATTAAAGAATTATTTGGTTAACTCAAACTATGCCATTCAAGAATCGGATACTAAGCGCTGGAGTGAAGTGCCAAGTGATGCCGATGTCTTAATGATATGGGGTCCAAGAACCGATTTCATGCAAAATGAACTCAATATTATTAACCAATTCTTAAATAATGGCGGCAAGCTGTTGATTGCTCTAGACCCAGACCTCAATAGTGATCCGGTTAAAGAGTTAAGAATGCTCTTAGCTCAAAAAGGTATCGTCGCTTCGAATTCTTTAGTGATAGATACCATCAACCACGTTAATGGTTCTAACGGAACTGTTCCTATCGCTGCTAAATATTCCGAAGATCATGTCATCACAAAAGGTTTTCCAGGTCAGGTATTTTTTCCTTTAACTGGCTTCGTAACTCTAGGTCAGCAGGCAGAAGGAAGGGAGATCGTTCTCTCAACCCAATACCCTGCAGCTTGGGGGGAAATGAACCCTAAAGAATTTAGCGATGGCAAAGTTAAGTACGATGAAGGGCAAGATGTAAAAGGACCAGTCGCTTTTGGAGTGGCTGCAAAAGTAAAGAATGGAGGTACTGTTGTCTTTTTTGCCAATTCGACCTTTATCGATAATGCCTACGCTAAGTACGCATCTAATCACACGCTGCTTTTGAATTCGATCTCGTGGCTAACAGGTGACGATGAGCTAATCTCTTTTGATCTTCCAGGTTTAAATAATGAGCCGATCTTCATTAGTTCTCCTCAGCTCGGAGTTATCTTTTATTTTTCTGTTATCTTTGCACCTTTGGCACTGTTTGCCGTTGCCGTCTTTAATTACCGTCGGCGACGAGTAAAATGAAAAGAAACCTTTCGCTTTTAACGATTTTAATTTTGCTTTTGACTTTAACTTGGTGGTTCCAAGAAAGAGGTGGTGAAATTGAAAAAATTGAGCAGACAAAAAACGAAATGATCTTTGATCCTAAGGATTACGGCGGACTTATCTCAATGCATTTTGGAGATGTAGATCTTTATGCTCAAGGGGATAATTTCCTGGTCGGAGAAGAACGAATTCCAGCTAACGTTCATAAAATTGAGGAAATGTTTAGTGCTCTAAACGGTTTAGCAGTTGTTCGTCGACTTTCGGAGCAAGAGACAAAAAATCTAAAGACAAGTCTAGCTTTTGAGACAAAATCGCAAATAAAAATATTTTTCAAAACTCAAAAAAGCGATGTGAATTTCTTGCTTGGATCAATGCTTGCGACACATTCTGCCAGATTTTATGGAAGGATGGGGGAGACAGTTCTCATCCTTGAAGATCGACGTCCACTGATGCAGGTTTATAACCCTGAGGACGAAGGAAGACTAAAGCAAGAAAGATTAAGGAATATCTTTACGATCAATCCCGAGTTCTTTTATGACACGAGATTATTTATTAATCCGACTAAAATCGGCAAAGTTCAGTTTGATAACCCTAGAGTTCGAAAGTCACTAAAAGTAAACTTTATATCTAAAGTAACTGATCCTAAGCCACTTGCAGGTATTGGATATGATTTAGAGGAGTTTGAACGTTGGAGCTCGAGCTTAGTAGAACTTGAAGCCCATACGATTTTTCCAAAGTACGACCCTAAACTTTTAAAAAACTTTCGCGCCCAATTAAAAATCAGTGACCTTAATTCAAAGAAAATCGACCTATCATTATTTTCTGGCTATGGCTCTTTGCCAGGTGATTTTGTGATATCTAGTGAATCAAATTATCTTTATGAGTTAGGCGATAATCATGCTGGAATCTTTTTTCAAAACGTACAAGATTTTTGGGATATTCGTTTTTTAAAACCCACAAAATCCCTAAAGATTTTATTTAAGACGAGTGACAAAAAGATTGAAGTCAATATCATCTCGGACCAACAGTTTGAAGTTGAAATGCTGCAGCCTAAAGAACTTGAACCTAGAAGAGATCGACTAGCTGTTTTTTTCTCAATTTTAATGACCCGAGCTAGATATGTAACCGATTTAGTAGATCTCGATTATAAAGAACACTTTATGTTCAAAGCTGATAAACGAACTGCGGTATTTGGCGAAGTTCCAAACCAATGGGTGATAGTTGATAGCGCGAGCAAGCTGGCTTACTATTATAACAAGCATGACTTTCCCGATTTACCGAGTGAGTTAGAACAGTACTTTGGATCAAAATAATGATGATGTTGTTTCATGAATATTTTCTAGCTTTTCTCCACCCATTTAAGAATCAAGAGACATTTAGATTGTTGCGAGAAAAAGCATTAGATCTAACAGGAACTCGCCCTCTTAGAATCGCAGGAGATCTTTTTGAAGATGATCTTCCTACCACTCAAGAACTTGAACAAGCCTCTGCTTTGAGCTTTGAAGAGGTTCTAGGAGTCTCATGGTTTTTTGCTGCTATCGAGGGATTTTACGCGATCTTGGCTCTTCACTTAGGCCAAGCCTTCTTTCAAAGTTGGCAGACTCCAAATGATCTGGCTTTGTTGTTACCTTTTCAAACAACCATGTATACGCAAAGAGTTTTACTTACTGCGGCCTTGGCCAAAGTCGTTTTCTTTCCAATCATCTTTTGGGCTTATGCAAAGTTTTGGAAAATTCTGATTAAGTTTTTTGCCGGACTTTTTCAGGCACAAGGGGATCTTAATAAAATTACAGATCAAGTAGTGAATCAGTCGATGACTGCCCACTTTATGCTATCAATACCAATCTTTGGCAAAATGCTAAGACATCTCTTTGGCCTTCTTCACATTTTTGCAGGGCTTAGGAATAATTTACAGATGTCAGTTTTACAATCAGTAGTTATTATTTTGTCGCCGGCCATCATCATGACGATGTTGTCATCTTTCTTTATGGTTACGGTACTTTACCTTTTAAGTGTTTCATTTTGAATGCATCGCATATAAAATAGAGTAGAAATGTCAGATCATGTGAGTCAAAGCTTATGGCCTAGGCGCTTCCACTCTGGAATTCTAGATTGCACACACACATAACACGTTACTGAAGGAGTCAGCCGTGTCATCTTTTATGCCAATGCCTGGCGGCGCTATTGAAGTCGTCTGCGGCCCAATGTTTTCGGGAAAAACTGAAGAGCTTATCCGTCGCGTTCGCCGCGCACAGATTGCCAGACAAAAGGTGCAGATATTTAAACCTGGAATTGATAATCGCTATCACGAAAGCGATGTCGTCAGTCACTCCTCGCTCTCAATGACTGCCACTCCTATTAGTAACGCAGTAGAAATTCTACAAAAAATTAATGATACCACTCGTGTCGTTGCCATTGATGAGGCGCAATTTTTTGATAATACATTGCCAGCAGTAGTAGAGAAATTGGCTAGACGTGGGGTTAGAGTTATCTTAGCTGGCCTCGATCAAGACTCTCGCGGTCGTCCCTTTGGACCAATGCCAGAACTTTTAGCCATTGCAGATTTTGTCGTCAAAGTTCAAGCGATCTGTACTGTTTGTGGTGCTAACGCTACGAAAAGCTTTCGTCGTCCAGGTAATAAAGATGGCCAAGTTTTAGTCGGCGAAGCCGATGTGTATGAAGCACGCTGTCGTGGGCATTTTGAAGCAGATGATAGTGATGACGAGCAAATACCTTTATTCACTGTAGCAATTCAAACCAATCCAGAAGCCACCAATTCAAGGGCGACATAAGCCTACCATGACGCTACAATAGCGGCTTCAAGGAGCCAGTATGAGTAGCGTCGATGTTTTTATCTCTAAAGAACAAATTTCCCAAAGAATTCGTGAACTCGGTGAACTTATCAATAAAGATTACGCCGGAAAAGAAGTTACGATTATTCCTCTTTTAACTGGCGCCTTTATGTTCGCAGCAGATCTCATGCGCGAAATTAAGGTACCGGTTGATATTCAGTTCATGGCCACATCTTCATATGAAGGAACTCAAAGTACTGGAGAAGTTAAAATTAACTACGATCTTAAAAAATCAGTTAATGGAAAGCATGTTCTTTTAGTTGAGGATATTGTCGATACAGGAACAACCTTAAAGACTGTCATGGAAATCATGAAAACTCGTGAGCCTGCTTCAATAAAACTAGCTAGTCTTTTGTACAAGCCAGCCCGAAATGTTCATCCAGTCACTATCGACTATTTAGGTTTTGAAATTGAAGATAAATTTGTAATTGGTTACGGTCTTGATTTTGACGGGCGCTACCGCGAGCTTCCCTATATCGGAGTTTATCAAGCATGAAGAGAGTTGAAGAGAGCGGAAGTGTACGCGTTGATCTTTTGGGCGGAACAATTGACCTCAATCCAATTTGCTTAATTCTTCCGGATGTCGTGACTCTCAATATTGCCACTGAATTAAAAGCCAAAGTTCTGATTGAAGAAGTAAACCTCGATGGAATTGAAATCGTGAGTTTGGATTACGAAACGACAAAGTTCTATTCTCAAAATGATATTAATCCAGAGAACTTAGCGAATAATTATTTTGAACATTTCAAATT
>CAYGQW010000246.1:0-4539 GCA_964352175.1 uncultured Halobacteriovorax sp. | reverse complement strand
GACCACTTATAATTTTGATAAGTATCTTTCAAAAAAGAATAAGCCAAAATTAAAAGCTCTCTTTCTTGAAAGCTCACAAAAATCCACTGCCCTCAAAAAAGCCCAAACCGCTTTTGATAACGGCCAAAAAATTGCAGAAAGTGTAAACGTTGGTAGAGACTTTGTTAACGAACCACCAAACGTTCTTAACTCTGTAACTTACGCTAAAGAAATTGAAAAAGATGTTAAAGCTAATCTTAAAGGCGTTAAGGTCAAAATCTTAGGTAAAGCAGAACTTAAAAAAGAAAAGATGAACATGTTCTTATCTGTAAATAACGGATCGGCTCATGATGCACGCCTTGTTCACCTTGAGTACACTCCCAAGAAAGCAACCAAAAAAACTAAGCATATCGCACTTGTTGGTAAAGGTTTAACTTTTGATACTGGTGGATACTCATTAAAGCCAGGTGCCTCAATGATGAATATGAAATTTGATATGGCCGGATCAGCAACTGTTTATGCAGCCTTTAGAGCAGCAGTTCTTCTTGGCCTTGATGTTAAAGTTTCATGCTTTCTAGGTATGACTGATAATGCTGTTAACGAACACGCGACAATGCCTGATTCAATCGTGACTGCAAGAAACGGTAAAACTGTGGAAATTTTAAATACTGATGCTGAAGGACGACTAGTTCTTGGTGATGTTCTTTCATACGCCAGTGATCTAAAACCTGACGCTATTATCGATGCAGCTACGCTTACTGGTGCATGTTTAGTTGCTCTTGGTTCTGAAGTTTGTGCGGTTCTTGGGAATGACAAGAAACTAACTGACTCACTTCTTAGTGCTGCAAAAGAGACTGATGAGTATATGTGGCCTCTTCCAATCATCGAAGAATGGCGAGATGATATGAAGGGAACTCTAAGTGACCTTAAGAATATCGGAGGATCTGGTTTTGGTGGTACAGCAAAAGCAGCTGCCTTTTTAGAAAATTTTGTCTCCGAAGGCGTTTCTTGGGCACACCTTGATATCGCAGGTGTTGGTGACAGCCAAAAGCATCTACCATACTGCCCTAGTAAAGGTGCTTCTGGCATTATCGTAAGAAGCCTTGTTCGCTTTCTTGCAAAACAAAAGTGAGCCAACAACCAATTTTTAATATTGTTTTAGTCGCGCCCGAAATCCCTGGTAACACAGGGTCCATCGGGCGTACTTGCCTTGCTTTAGGGGCTCGCCTTCACTTGGTGCGCCCTTATGGATTTTCTTTAGATGAAAAAGAAGTCAGGCGCGCAGGACTTGATTATTGGAAATACGTCGATTTGGTCGAATATGATTCAATTGATGAATTACTTGAGAAGAATCAACCAGAATGCATTTATTACTTTTCCAAAAAAGCCACAAAGCCATTTTTTGAAGCTGAGTTTAAGCGTGATTGCTGGTTAGTCTTTGGCCGCGAGACTGCAGGTCTTGATGACGAATTAATGGATAAAAATTTTGATCGTCTTTTAACCTTACCAATTTACTCTGAACATGTAAGATCCTTAAATCTTTCAAATGCGGCGACTGCAGTTGCTTATGAAGCCCTAAGACAGATTAATTTTATTCAGACAATTATATAGATTAATTTGCAAGTTTTTACTCACAAGCCAAGTGCAATTACCGAAAGGTAGTCTGCATGAACTTTACACCTGTTAGAATTTCTACCTTGCGACCAGATCTACCTTTGAATTTCGAAGTATATATCTATTTTAAAGAGCAACATCTTCTTTATGTTAAGAATGGCGATGCAATTGAACGTGAGAAGTTTAATCAACTTAAAAAACAAAAGATTACTAAATTCTTCATCAAAGAAGAGGAAGAGCTAAATTATCAAGATTTTCTGGAGAGATTACTTAGTGATACTTTAGCCGATGAGGGGATTGATTTAGGGACCAAAGTTGATCTTATTCAAGGAACTACATACGTTGCCTTCGAGCGCATGCAAAATAATCCTCAATCACAAATTTCGTATCAGATGACAAAGACTGCTGCCAAAAGCGTTGCTCGCGTTGTAATGGGAAATGAAGATGCTCTACAGGCCCTCTATGCAAGAGAGACTGAAGTTGGTGAATCGGTTGTAAATCATTCTATGAATGTCTGTGCCATCAGTGTCAAAATGGCTGAAATGCTTAAATGTAATGGCAAAGAGATTGAAACGATTGCAATTGCCGCACTTATTCATGATTTAGGTTTAAAAGACGAACAAAAACCAATCTTTAATAAAGACAAAGATAGTTTTTCTTCCGCTGATGTTATTACCTACAACAAGCACACAAAAGAAGGCTTAGAAGAACTTAAGTATCTTGACTGGATTAGCACTGAAGTCATGAGCTTGGCTCAACACCATGAAGAAAATCTTAGTGGCATGGGACCGTATAAGAAAACAAAATTAACAAAACTCGAAGAAATACTATCATTGGTTAATGCCTACGATAAAGCTGTTTTAATCAGTGAAAAAAAACCATTGGATATTATCAAAGAGTTCAAAATGAATGGGATTGGTAAGTACGATTTAAAAATGATTCAAAATTTAGAACGAGTAATTAAAATTGGATTCAGTTAGTCTTTCCTCTCTTCAAGATCAGTTACAATTGCGTCGAGTTGTTCAATATCATTATCTACATTTAACTTCTTAAACTTATCGACTAAGATACGTAGTCGCCCCATAAAGGACTCAAACTTCTGCATACTAGAAACATCCTCGCCATTTTTAATCGATTGGATCATCTTTACCAGGACATCAACAGTATCGGCTAAAACACCTGCAGCAACTTCATTAAGATTTTCACTCGTACTTTTCATCGCTTTTTCCGAAACCAATTTACCCATTTCACAAAAATTAGCGATAAGCTCAAGCTCATACAGCTTAGCCTGCATCTGCATTCTATCCATTGATTTATAAAAACTTTTCAAAGACTTAAGATCACCCGGATTATTTTCGTAGACTTCAATAATTGACGTAATCTCTTCAAGTAAACGCTCTGCGTGTTCACTATATTCCGAGCGATCATCATCGGTTAAAAAATTATCAGCCAATATAACCTCAAAAAAAAAGGGCATCCCAAAGGACGCCCTAATTTTAGCATAAAATCTATAAAGTTCTTAGAACTTATAAGTAAGAGCTGCGCGAGCCATCAAACGATCAAGAGAAAGAGTGCCTTTCTTTTGAGTCGCAGTAGTCGTTGTATCTCCGTTATTACCTGCAGTTCCGATAACACCATCAATGTTAAGATTCCCAAAAGTAAGAGTTGCGCCAGCATCTATACGAGTTGAGTTTGGAACAGTCCCTTTACCTTCAGCACCATAAACTCCAGCGACTAAACTTTGAACAACAGCATTGGATGATGAGTAGTTCTTATTATCACGCTTACTATATAAGTTGTGTGTGATTGAGCCACGAAGTGTTAACCAAGAAGTCGCAGCATGCTCATACCCCATTACTAGAGGAACAATCGTATTTTTTACTTGTACTTTAGTAGCTGTCTTGAGTTCAATATCAGTTACTTTCAAATGTACATTTGAGAAAAGACTGCCGTTGCTATTAACAGATTCAACACGACCATAACCTAAAGCATAAGTATCAAACTTACCTTCACTTGTCCCAGTCTTACCTGGACCAACACCTGAAGTTGTTACCCAGCCAGTGTAATCATAGTCGTCTTTTTGATCCCATTGGAAAGTTTTATAGAAACCAAAAATACGACCCTTATTTAACTTATAAGAACCACCAATATGAAGACCAAGTGAACCATCAAATTCTTGATTAACAGTTTGAGCAGCATTACCACCAGCTGGTGCAGCGGCAACAGTATTTTTAGCTTCATTCAAAAAAGAAATATTCGCGTGAGCATCCCAGTTGTCAGCCATTACACCAAGTCTTACTGCTCCAGCCTTATCTTCTTGCTTTTTAGCAATAGCGCTGACAGTTGAGTTGTCTTCATTGTTTAGGTAGACAATATTGGCTCCCCACTTAAGCCCATTAGAAAGTGTACTTCCAGCAAAAATATCAACTTGGTTATCAGCGGTAGGAACGCGTGGAACAGTAGCTGCGGAAATAGATACAGCATTCGAAGTTGAGGCGATTCTTAAAAAAGATGAAGTATTTGATTCATTTCCAAGATAAGCACCGTAAACCACATCTCCATGCTTCTTTAAAAATCCACGTTGAGCTTTTGAATTGAAGTCTTGATCCAGAGTTTCGCTAAGTGCAACTGTCTGACCAGTTGATCCATATTCGAAGATAACCATGTCGCCATAGTTATTCACGTTGGCAGAATTAAGAAAAATATTTCTTGAATCTTGAATATAATATGAACCTTCATTGTCGAGCTCGTCTAAACCAAGTGCGATAAGACGTGCTTGAGTGGCGTAAGCCATCTGCGTTGACAATGCTAAAAGAGCAACTCCTGCCAGAATTTTTTTCATCTATCTCTCCTTGAGGATTGAAAAAATTTATAACTTAAAACTAAATTTAAATAACTTAAAAGTATTGTGACAGGCTGATTATTAGATGACAAGCCAAGTAGATA
>CAYGQW010000245.1:0-4566 GCA_964352175.1 uncultured Halobacteriovorax sp. | reverse complement strand
AAGTTACTGGTAAAGTTAAATCAATCGTCGACTTTGGTGTATTCGTAGACCTAGGCGAAGAAGTAGATGCTCTTATCCACGTATCTGACCTTTCATGGACACGTAAGAACATTAACGTGACTGAAGAGTTCAAAGAAGGACAAGATGTAACTGCTATGGTTATTGCTCTTGATAAAGAAAACCAAAAGTTCTCTTTAGGTATTAAGCAACTTGAAGAAGATCCATGGAAAAAAATCGAAGAGCGTCTACCAGTTGGTGCCGTTCTAGAAGCAGAAGTTGTTCGTGTTACTGAGTTTGGCGCATTCGTTGAACTTGAAACAGGCATCGAAGGTCTAATCCACATCTCTGAAATGTCAGAAGAGCGTGTTGAGAAGCCTGAAGATGTTGTTAAGAAAGGTGACACTCCAAAAGTTATGGTTATCTCAGTCGACAAAGAAGCTAAGAAAATTGGTCTTTCTATGAAGTCTGCTGCTAACTCTGCAAATGGGGCTGTAACGCTTGAGTCTGCTAAGAAGAGCACAATGGCTGACAAGCTAAAAGATTTTCAAGTTAAAGAATAAGTCTAAGTAATTACTAGGTTTAATCAATTAGGCCCAGGTTTATCCTGGGCCTTTTTTGTTTATAATTCCTGTAAATCTTACCCTTATGGCTTTTTTTTATGACACAGAAGGCCTTTTGGGGGATGAATAGGGCACTTTCGTTGCCGAGACCATAAGGGGAATTTGAATGAATAAACAACTTGTCGCAATATGCGCGATCCTAGCTACAACTTCTGTATTTTCACAGGATATGAGTAGCATTATTCCTAAAGTCATTTACGGCGAAGATAATCGCGTAGATGTTACTGACTCAAATAACCCTCTTTTTATTAAGCTGGCTAGCTCAACGGCTGCACAGATTGAAAAATCTCAACTTACTATAAGAGGTTCTGATGCGATTTTGTCATTTGAGTCACTAGAAAATGGAATGGGCGTATGTCCAACCGAGAAGTTTGCAGCTCAAAATAGTATTGCTAGATGCTCAGGGTTCTTAGTCGGTAAGGATTTACTCGTTACTGCTGGTCATTGTGTAAGATCACAAGAAGAATGTGATAAATACGCTTGGGTTTTTGACTACAGAGAGGGAGAGGTAGATGACGGTAAAATTCCATCATCAAGTGTATACTCTTGCTCCAAAATTTTGCGCCAAGTACTCGATCCTATTTCGGATGCTGACTATGCATTGATTCAACTTGATAGAAAGGTTAGAGACAGAAAACCATTGAAATTTAGAAAAAATGGTTCACCAAAAGTTGGAGACGAACTTGTTGTTATCGGACATCCTTCAGGTTTGACGACCAAGATTTCAGATGGTGCTAAAGTAATAGAAAATAATGCTGAAGAGTTTGTTCTTACTGACCTTGATACATATGGTGGCAATTCCGGCTCAGCTGTTTTTAATGCGAATTCAGGTGTGATTGAAGGAATTCTAGTTCGCGGTGCTCGTGACTATATCTATGACTGGCAACAAGGATGTTATGTCTCAAACGTTTGTGAGTCCGTCGGTGGTCCGGGTTGTGAAGGTGAAGAAGTTAGTCGAATAACTAAAGTAAAACTCGGAAAATTTACTGGTATCATCGGGTTCTTTAAAAGACTTTTTGGAATCTTATAAAGGTAATTAGTGGAGATTGATATGTTAGCTAATATTAAAAAATTCAAATTACTCCAAGATAAGGAAGATAGCCTAGTTGAAGGCCTTGGTGTAACGATGCTTATCAATCTCGCTCATCTTGTTTCAGTAAAACCTATTAACGTCGCCACGCAATCAGGGGTTGTTCAGGCTTATTGGCTACGACTCTCTAATGGTAAGAAGTATAAGGCGACTGAGATTCCTGATGAGTTAAGAGAGCTTTTAAAAGATGATGTTTTAACTTTTGCACAAATTAATGGTCAAGAAATCGAATCAGCAAACGATATTCACTAATAGACAAATGTTAAGGTAATTAAATTATCCTTCTCAGTAGTTTTGATCGCTGTTATCGAAGCCGCAATGGATTTTTTTAATTGATTGCCATAAAGTGTAGAAATTCTAACTTTATCGCCTTCTTTAAATTCGCCTTTTCTTTTCTCAATTAAAATGACTTCTTGTGTATTTATTTCTTCAACCTGATAGAAAACTTCACTTGAATATTGATCTTCACCTAATAGTCTGTTGACTCCAATCATTTCTTTAGGTTTATCAAAGATAACGGGAGAGTTTAGACTAACGTCAAATTTGGCTTCAACATACCAGTACTTGGCATATTCAGAAGGTTTATTAAATACAGTTATCTTGGCAGTAAGAGGAGAGCTTAAAGAGCTATCTAAAATTGAATGAACAGTAATAGATTCTGCAACTTTGAACTCATTTTTAACTGTCGTTTGAAAAGAAACACCGTGTGTTTCAACTTCGTTCAATATATAGATAGACGGCTCTTGTCCTGGTCGACCTAGAGAAATTCTTTTAGTTTTTAAATTTTGTTTGCTCTCTTTGAGAACATCATTTGGATTTTCGTGTACGACGCCTTTATCCGAGAACGCTAAAGATGATGCAGTCTCTTTAATTTCAGGTTTTTTGGCAAAAACATAGCCAGATGTACTATCTGGTAACAAGCTCGTCTCAACTAATTTAGTCTTTGAAAGGTCTGTGTTAATAACTTGGAGAACTTGAGTGATCAATTCAAGATCAGATTGATCCATCTCGCTTAATTCTTCATGGGAAGTTGGATTGGATGCATCGAAGTCTGCTAGTTTCAATATAGTTGATGGTGCTTTCAGGATGATTGATTCACTTTCAATGGCATGAATAGAACATTTGAAAATATTGAGTAAATCTTCATGAAAGCAGTTCAAAGATTTAATAATTTTTAATACAGATTTATTTACAGTTTTATCAAGTCTAAATTTGAGTAATCTTTTATCTCTATCCCAAACAGTGAGTAAGGTATTTATTATGATTAAACGACCTTCATGATGGGTCCAAAGGTAGCTAGACTCAGTAGATAAAGCCAATTGATCGAGTTGTTGATCAATCTGTACCTGGTCAGAAATTTTATTCTGGAATCTCATGCCCTATTATAACAACTTTAGGCTAGATTTATAACAATAATGATCAGTTTTTACCTAGAGCTTTAATAACCGCTTTAAGCAGTCCTTGTCTGGTAAATGGTTTAATTAAAAAGCACTTAACTCCCAAATTGATGGCCTTTAAAGCATGCTCATTTTGCATGGCCCCAGACATGAAAATGATTTTGTGCTTTCTTGAGCCAAGGGTCATGACAAGATTCTCAATCATGTTCAATCCATCTTTGTCAGGCATTTGATTGTCAATGATGAGCAAGTCAAACTCTTGATTTCGAACCTTTTGCAGCGCTACAGTTGATGAAGTTGAAGAAACAATAAAGGAAAAGATATTGTAGCTTTTAAGCATAACTTCAATTAAATCACATATATGTTGTTCGTCATCGACCACTAGGACTGATAATTTCTTATTCTCACTCATTTGCGCCTCCAAGAACTTGGGCAATTGAGTCTAAGACTTGTTGGGCATTAAATGGCTTGGACAGAAGCTTAGCAATTTTAAGGTCATTTTTATCTTTATCAAAAACTTCTTTAGCATTGAGAGCACCACTGAGGTAAATGATAGGCAGTTCGTCTTCAAGATTTCTAATCTTTTTAGCCAATTCACTTCCTGACAGCTTGGGCATAATAAGATCAGTGATAACTAAATCGATTTCAGTTTGTATTAAAATATGAAGTGCATCATCACCACCAGTAGAGCCAACAACTGAATAACCAGCAGCTTGTAAGATTTCATCTAATTGATTTAAAACATTTGGATCATTATCAACAATAAGAATCTTCTTTTGACCCTCATCTCCAATCTCTGGACCAAATCCTCCCGAGCTAATCATACTACTCATTTCCATAGTAGGAAGTTCGAACTTAAAAGTGGTACCGCTTTTTGAGCTCGAAAAATCAAGGCAGCCTTGATACTTCTCAATTAAGCGCTTACTAATGGAAAGACCAAGACCAGAGCCTTTACCAATATCTTTAGTCGTATAAAACGGTTGAAAAATCATATTTCCAATTTCATTCATTATCCCTGGACCATTATCAGTTATAGAAAAACCAATAGAGTGATCTTTTTTAACAAAATTAATTTTTACAGTAGGTTGCTTAATCTGATTATCTAGTAGAGCATCAAAAGAATTCTTAATAAGATTAACAATAACTTGCTCGATCTCAACTGGATTTGCCTGAATGATGAGAGGTTCATCAACTTCTTCGATCGATAGTTTAATGAGATCTTTTCTAGAGCCTGTATGAGTAAGCTCGCAAGCACCTTTTGTAACTTTTTGAAGATCACAAAACTGTCTGTGATCATCAGATGTTCTTACATAAGACTTCATATTATTAATAATAGAAGAAATTTTTTCAAGAGAAGTGGTTACTCTTGAGATCGAAGTGATGAGTTCTTCTTTATTAAGAGTCGTGTTTTATTTAAGTTACCATTAAATATTTTGCGCATAAACAAAAAGAACAGTAA
>CAYGQW010000244.1:0-4581 GCA_964352175.1 uncultured Halobacteriovorax sp. | reverse complement strand
TGAAATGTCTATTTCTGCTTTTTATTTAGCCCAATTAACAATCCCACTATCGGCCGTGTTACTTGGTGTAGGTTTTTTAGTTGCTACTATTAAAAAACCTTGGATGATCGAGCGCTTAGTTGAGTCCATTATTCAAGGCTGGAACTTGGGTAAAAAATCTAAACAAATTCTTGCCGTTAAATGGGAAGAGCAGTGGCATCGTCCAGTTGATGAGGTTCGCGCCGAATTAGGTCTTGATATTAAGTATGAAACTTGGCAGCTACCACATCAAAGAGAAATTGAAAAAATAGAAAAAGCAAAGCTAGATATGCTCTTAAATGAAAAGCCTGAAGATCAAGCAACTAAGACCCTTTCTCCCGCTTCAATCTTTGCGCGTTCATATAACTAAAGATTGAAGCAAAGTCTGTTCGATTTTTTGCTGCCACCCAAATTGGTGGATTGGTAGCTCCAACAGTTAAAAGAGCTTGCATAAAACTGATTTTAAAACAATCAATAGCTCCAAACCAACGAAAACCTACACCAATAGAACCCGTTAAATTTGTCACATGATGCCACCACGATGGTGGATTAAAAAGTACATCTCCAGGCGAAAGTTCACACTCCCAACGATTCAAAAATTGAGCCCCGGGAAAACGAGAGTAGTCAGGAGCATCTGGATCAAAAGCGCTATGAAAATACGGAGTACCAGTTACTGGCGGATCAAAAATAATATCGCAGGCTGGTTCATAGATGTACCAATGCTTTTGTCCGTAGACTTGGGTAAAAAGATTATGCTCACTAGCGCAGTGGAGTTGAGTTCTCGTTCCTTTTCCACCAATGAAAACCTGAAAGGTATTGCCTGAACTCAAAACATTTCTCATCTTGTAGAGCCAGCGCCAATCAAAGTCGGCCAATAATTCTGGGTGATCATAGAGAATTCGATTAAATCGGCTATATTTTGAAATATCACCGCTATCCATTGCCTTTAAAACATCACCAAGAGTAACGTTTTGAACTTCATAATTAATATTCGTCATATCCTCAGGTGAAGCATCAATAAGAGAAACGGGATCAGAACCAAAGTGCTGACTTAACCACTGTGGTGACCAAGTTTTAGTACAATTCCACTCTTTGGCCTTACCTTCCATGACAACAGGTAATCCTTTGTGCAAAAAATTTCTTTTAAAATCACTATCAGATAGATTTTTAATTCTTGGAATCTCAAGACTTTTACCAAAGCCTTGTATTTGTAATTGACGTGAAGCTAGCTCATTTACTTCTAAGCGTTTTGAGGCAAAGCGAGTCGAGGCCGGACCTTTTCCCAGAATATGCTCAAGAAGACGCCACCATTGATAGCGTACACGGTACTCTAATTTTATATCGTTCATCTCTACCTCAATCACTTTTTATTCATATCGGAGTGTCGAACGACCCTCATAAAGAATTTGTAACGAGGTTTCACGCTGTCTAAACTTTAGACAGTACATCCACATAATCTTAACTACTTAGATAAATAACATTTGGCCTTAGTTTTGCTCTATTAAAGCTATATTTTTTGATAATAGAGGTTTTCCATGAGAAGAATTAAAATTGTTTCTACTGCTAAGTATTTACCAAGAAATAAGGTTACGGCCGCAGAGATTGATAAAAAAATTGGTGAAAAAGAAGGTTGGGTCGCTAATAAATCAGGCGTGCTCGTAAGGCACTTTGCCAGTGAAGATGAGACCTCTCCTGTGATGGGTGCTATTGCCTTGAAAGAAGCACTCAATAAAGCTGGCTTAAAACTTGAAGATCTTGATGCCATTATTTCTACGTCGGGAACTCAAGCACAAGAAATTCCATGCACTGCTAGTTTGATTCAAGAACAGATGGGCGGACAAAATAGTGGTATCCCTTGTTTTGATATTAATTCAACATGCTTAAGTTTTGTTACTGGCTTAGATACAATTTCTTATATGATCGATTCTGGCCGCTATAAAAGAGTTGCTTTGGTAGCGAGTGAAGTCGCCTCAGTAGGTCTTAACTATAATGAAAAAGAAAGCTCTGCCCTTATGGGTGATGGAGCTGCAGCAGTTATCATTGAAAGAACGCCTGAAGGCGAACAATCCAGCATCATTGGTGCACGAATGGAGACCTATTCATCAGGAGCTCATTTTGCTGAAATTCGTGGTGGCGGTACAAATATCCACCCTATACGTGGTCAAAATGTAAAAGAAGAAGATTTCTATTTTAATATGAATGGACCTGCCGTCTTTAAGCAGGCCTCAAAATTAATGCTACCTTTTTGCGAAAGGCTTTTTAGCGAAATGGACTTAAATCTAAAAGATGTCGATTTAGTTATTCCTCATCAAGCATCAAAGATGGCCTTAAAATTAGTACAAAAAAGATTAGAGCTTAGCGATGAACGCTTCATGACTTATGTTGAAAATCATGGCAACACCATTGCAGCATCTATCCCGATGGGCATACATAATGCCATTGAATCAAAGCGTATGAAGCGCGGGGATAAGGTTCTATTACTTGGAACCTCAGCAGGCTTCTCGATCATGGGTCTAGCCCTTCAGTACTGAGGAATAAATGAAGATCTTAGTCACAAGTGGCAGAGCACCGGCCAGCCTTGAACTCATAAGACTTTTAAGTCTTGGAGGTCATACTGTGCATGTCGCCGACAGCTTTGATATTCACATTTCCAAAAGATCAAAAGGTGTTTTTAAGAATCATTTGGTTCCAAGACCAAGGCAAGAAACTGTTGCCTATGGTGATGCCTTAGAAGATATCATTCTTGAAGAAAAAATTGATCTCGTTATACCTACTTTCGAAGAAAGTTTTTGGGTTTCAAAGTTTAAAAAGAGACTCGAAACATACTGTCCTGTCTTTGTTGATGATCTTTCAAAGCTAAGAAAACTTCATAACAAATCAGACTTTATAAAATACTGCCAAGAGCTGGGAATTCAAGCGCCAAGCTCAACAGAGGTTCATTCAAAGATCGAGCTTAATGAAGCTTTAAGCGAGCTTGAACAGGTTGTCTTAAAACCTAGTTTTTCACGTTTTGGTGAAGAAGTTCTGGTAAAGCCTAGCGCTAAAGAAATTAGCTCTATTGATTTCACGAACCAACGATCATGGGTCATTCAAGAATTTGTAGATGGCCCACAGTTTTGTAGCTACGCACTTTGTCGAGATGGACACGTTCTAGCATCCGCCATCTACCCTTCTGAAATTAAGTCTAATAAAGTCAGTCTTAACTTTCGGCATATTGAACATCAAGCCATTCATGAATGGGTTAAAAACTTTGCCAAAAAATCAAATTTTACTGGTCAATTGAGTTTTGACTTTATTGATTCTGAAAAAGGGCTAATGGCAATTGAGTGTAACCCTCGAATGACAAGTGGATTACATCTTTTTGAAGACAGAGATGATTTTCATACTATTTTTCAAAATGATTTTAATTCAACTTTAACTCCATCACTTAAAGTTAGGAATATGATGGGTATCCTAGTCATCCTTTACGGCATGGGAGACTTCAAAAATATCACTTCAAACATCAAAACGTTTATTCAATCACGTGATATTATTTTTAGAAAAAACGATATCATGCCATTTTTCGATCAATTTAAAACATTTATCTGGCTCGCCATTCAATCAAGACGACATGGAATTAGTTTATCTAAATTTACGACGGCCGATATTGAATGGAATGGTGAAGTTTAATGAAAGTTCTAGTGACAGGAGCAACCGGTTTTCTTGGCAAAAGAGTTTGCCTTGATCTAATCAACCGAGGTGATGCTGTTCGTGCTATCGGACGAAATAAAGAAATAGGAAAAGAACTCGAAGCAATGGGATGCGAATTTATTGCTGCAGACCTTCGAGATAAAGAGATCATGTTAAAAGCCTGTGAAGGCATGGACGGCGTTGTTCACTCTGGTGCCCTAAGCTCGCCTTGGGGAGCTTATCAAGACTTTCATTCAATCAATGTTGTAGGTACTGCAAATATCATCTCAGGCTGTGAGCAACATGGAATAAAAAGATTTGTCCACATCTCAACTCCAAGTGTGTATTTTAATTTCAAAGATAGATTCAACGTTAAAGAAACAGACCCAGTCGCTGATCCAGCTCCCTCTCTCTACACTAAAACAAAACTGATGGCCGAAAAGTTAACTCATGCTGCTTATGAGCGGGGATTAAGTACCATTACATTGAGGCCTCGCGGGCTATTTGGACCAGGAGATACAACTCTTATTCCTAGACTTATCAACGCGCATGAAAAAGGTCGACTTCCTATTATTGGTGATGGCAGCACAACGCTAGATATTACCTATATCGATAATGTTTCTCTGGCTGTACTAAACAGCCTTGATGCTCCGGCTTCATGCTCTGGTCAAAAGTACAATATTACAAACGGCGAGCCTATAAAACTGTGGGAGACAGTTGATTGGATTCTTACACAGGTTGGACGAAAGTTTGAACCCAAAAAAATTCCCTTTTCTCTCATTTACGTTATTACCGGACTATCTGAGTTTTTCAGTAAACATTTTTTAAACAACAGAGAACCTACGTTAACTCGCTATACAGCGGGTCTTTTAGCAAAATCGCAAACTCTAGATA
>CAYGQW010000243.1:0-4592 GCA_964352175.1 uncultured Halobacteriovorax sp. | reverse complement strand
CTCTAAGCTGTGGAGAAAGAGAGTCGGCAGCTTATGCCTTCTTAGAACGAATTTTTATCAGTAGCGCAGGCAGAAGAGTTAGATCAATGATTAGGGCAAAAATTAAAATTTGTGCACATAAAATTCCAAAAGTTCGATTGGGGACAAATTCTGCAAAAGAAATACTTCCAATCCCAGCTACTAGAAGGATTGTTGTATCAACAAGAGCCTTTCCGGTTATAGAAAATGTCTTTTCAATCGAGTCGGGTATTTCTAGTCCCTGATCTCGGTAGAACTTATAGTTTGCTATAAAGTGAATTGTGTCATCTACAGCAATACCGAGGCAGACAACAATCACCATACTAGTTCCAATATCTACATAGACACCCATGAGAACCATTAGGGCTCCACCAAATATCATGGGGAGTACATTAGGTAGCATAGCGATACATGCAACCAGAGGATCCTTAAAGATGACTAAAATCAGTAAGCTTACAAAAAACAAAGCACCAATCAGTGACCAAAAAAAGCTCTCAACAATAAGTTGGTTAACCGCCGTATATATTGGAAGGTTTCCTCCAGATCTAACTTTTAGCCCAAAGTCAGGTGCTTTGGTCAAAATACGATTGATCATCTCAGTGCTTTCTGCAGAAGTTTCAATTTTCCACAAAAGTCTGAATCTAGTCTCTTTGTTATCGAGTGATATCTGATTATTAAGATCCATTCCTTGCGGAAGTCCCATTTGATAAAGGAATAATAAACCAGCAACTTCTTCTTGAGTTTCAGGAATTACTTCCTTGGCCGGATCGTTACCATTTAAGACTCGATTTAGTTTACCGATGATTTGTGTAATCGATTTTGTATGTGTGATTTCAGGTTGAGCTAATAGCCAGGACTCGAAGCTTTTCATACGTTTTAAAAAATCGGGATCTTTAACACCTTCATTTTTACCGCTATCGACTACAATCTCAGCTCCCCTGAGGCCATTTAATTTAGTTGAAGAGAAGTCATAGGCGGAGCGCAGTGGAACATCGGTTGTGAAATACTTAAGAGGATCAGAGTTTACTTCATTCTTTGTAGATAGAAAAAGGGCCCCTAGAGTTAAAATGGTAGATACTCCAATTACTAGACTACTTCTCCTAACTAAAATTGAAGTCCATACTCTAGCTTGAGAGTTTGCTTTATCTTTCTTATTAGAGCTAACTAAGCTAGAAATATTTTTTGATGAAACGTCTTTGAAGCGATTGTGAAATAAGGAAAGAGTTGAGCCTACAAATATATAAGTAAAAAGCCATGCGATTAATGTACCAAAACAGGAGAGAAGACCAAGATTTTTAACTGGAATAATCTCTGTAAATGAGATGGTAAGAAAACTTACAGATGTTGTTATTGAAGTCATTAAAGTTGGCTTGAAATTCTTATGAAGAGATTTAATCAGAGCTTCTTTGGGAGCATTATCTTCACTCATAAAGTGGTAGAATGACATCATAATATGAACAGAGTCTGCTATACATATGGCTAAGAGAATTCCCGGAATTGCAGCTAGCATTGAATTGTATACGATCCCAGTCCAGCCAAGTAGTCCGTAGGTAACACCAATGCAGGCATAACAAAGCAACAGTGGCATGGCGACCGCAAGAGTATTTCTGAATAACCAAGCTAGGATTAAAATAATAATACCAAACATAAAAGGCATGATTCTGAAGTTGTCGGCTTTAGCTACTTCCCTGAAGGCTTCGTTTGCAGTTGAATCCCCAAGTAGGAATAGTTTAGTTCCAGGTATTGTACTTTGATATTTTTGTATTAGATCTCTAGTGCCTTTGACAATTTTTTCATAATCGGGATCTTTTTCAAAAGCAGGTTTTAAGAAACCAAAGATTAATGCATAGGTTCCATCGTTAGAGACGTAATAGTCAGGAATAACGTCATCAGAAAGAGCACGTGATTTAAGGTCATCAAGTTCATCTTGAGTGTATTCTTTTTTAGCATCTCCAAGAAATGGCTGAATATCGAGATCATCACCTTGAGCACTAATATTAGAGTGATTGACAAGAGACTCAACTCTTAAAATATCAGCTACCTTCCACATGCCATCTGTTAAGTCATGTAAAACAGCCAAAGATTCGTTGTTAAAAATTCCCTTAGGATTATAAAAACCAATAACACTTCGTTGATCGTTACCAAATTCTTTTTCGAAATCATTAAGATTGATAATTTGTTGATGATCTTTAGCGAACCACATTCGTGGCGTATAAGAGGAGTCTATTTGTAAGGCACCAGGCAGTAAGATGATTAAGATTAAAAAGAAGATCGCAAGTGAATGTTTTGGTTTATCTACGACAAAGCGAGAAAAACGTAGACCGATAGAATGTTGTTTCATTTTTAAACCTTTGAGCGACGATCATGAATAATCCGATGATAGGTCTTAATCTCATCCATGCTTGGAGTGGGCCCATAAAAGGAATCACCAGGAATTAAGTTCTTTTGCGGATTATTTTGCATAATTCTATCAAAAGCTTCCTCGAAAAAGGAGGGGGATAATTTGGTGATTTTGTTTAAAACGGTGGCAACATCATCTTTTGTCGAGGTTTCAACCACTGTTTGGCAAAGAATTTCACCTGCATCAATTTTTTCAACAATTCTGTGACAGGTCATTCCTTGTGGGTCATCGCGCATAAAGGCCCAGAATACAGGGAATCGACCTTTGTTCCTAGGCAGTAAGCTGGGGTGAAAGTTGTAGAGCTTAAGGTGATCAATACTTAAAATGGGTAAGCGATAGATTTGAGAACAAATCGAAAGGGCTGCTTCAATCCTTTCAGACTTAATCCATTCAATAAATAGGGGATCATTAACATCAAGAATTTTTTTATGAGCGATAGAGTAGTGGCGACAGGTATGAGCAATCGAGCAAAGTCTTTTAAATCTGCTGGGCAAAGGTAAAATCGATAAAAGTGCATAGAATGATGTTTTTAGAATATAGAGCATTAAAAAGCTAGTTGGCATGATCGCCATACTCGCTTTGGTATAAGTCTTTTTGTTTGCTTGAGGAGGAAAAAAATCAACGGTAAAAACATGAGTAATTTCGTGCTTAGTGTTTTTTAGAAATTCGTCTAAAAAACCAGGAAGATAATATTTTTCATCATTTAAAATTAAAATTGTTTTCATACGATAAGATCTTCACTATCAGGAGTGAAAAGTCTTTCAACTCGCTTCATCTTTTTTAAACCCTCAGGCTTTTGATAAACACTAAAAAACAAGTCTGGAAGTTGAAGTTTTTGCTGCTTAAAAAAGTGAGTCATTTGAGCTCTTACTTTTTCTTCATTTCCACCAAATAGTGAAACTTCAAGTTTTAATGGAGAGTGTTGTTTAATGACATACTCTTCGATGGAATCATCGGCCTGAAGTATTCGTCGTCTTAAAAAATCAGGAAAAATAGGCTCAAGTTTATTTTCAAGTGAATTGAAATAAAAGATATCATCCGCTCTGCCCTCGATCTGCTCAATTGCTATCGCCGGATTGCCACAAGAACATGGATTCTTTTTTTCAGTCAAAACATCATTGAGACGGTAGCGTATGATAGGTTGCGTTTTACGTTCAAGATCCGTAATGATTGGAATGAATTTTCTATTCTTTTTATCAATCCACTCTTTTTCAATAATAATATAATCTTCGTTTAAATGGATCGTTCCATGAGAACAACTGGCTCCCAAAAACCCCTCAGTGCATTGATAGAGTTGATGAATAGGTTGTTGGAACCTTTTCGTTAGAAAACTTTCATCAATTGGATCTAAAACTTCAGCCGCAGAGAATATTCTTTTAGGGTTTATTTTTAAACGTGTTGATTTAGCCAGCATTCGAAGCATGGACGGCGGAGCTACAAGAATAGTTGGCTGGTATATATTTAATCTATCGATATGAGCATCAAGCTTTTCTAAAAGATCAAAAAACTGGAACTGAATCTTATTAGAACTTAACGTCGTGTAGAGATTATTGTTAGCACGTAAAAAAAGAGCGATACGCTGAGGATGAAGAATATGTTGAGGTAACGCTTTAGCTAAAATAATGCCGGCCCATCTGGCCCGCTCGGTTTCATCAGCAAGAAAAAGTCCTCTGTTACCACTAGTTCCTGATGATAGTCCTACAGAGACTTCCCCAACCATTGGAGAAAAATCCCGTGACTCTTCGGACTTCAGAGCTATATCAAGACATTTGTCCTTGGTTAATCCTTTGGTATTAATCTTATCAAATTCGCTCATCATAAGAGATTTACTCATGAGAGGATATTCACTAAGTGCAAGACCATTATATTTCTTATAAAATAATGAGTTTTGAGTAAGAAAATTCGATTGCTTTTGCCACAGGTTATGTTGATGGGCTTCTAGCTCGAGTCTTGAGCCAAAACTTCTCCAACATTTCGTTTGAAGATATGAATGAAGAATATGGCTAAGTCGCTTAAGCTTAGACTCCATTAAGGTCCTTTTGATCCCAATGACAAAGTGAAGCTCGTTTAGTAAAAAACTCACCGCAGTGAGAGGGAACGATGGTAATTTCAGGAGACTCTTTCCAAATATGGTGAAGCTTTGTAAGAGTCTTAGCAAATTCTCGATTGTTAG
>CAYGQW010000242.1:0-4672 GCA_964352175.1 uncultured Halobacteriovorax sp. | reverse complement strand
ATCCATGGTTGCTAGGCGATTAAGGATTGTATTCTTATCTACACTCGACAGCACGGAACCGATTGTGACTTTTTTCATCAATTCAATGTCATCAACAACACCATCTACCGTCTGTTTTAGCTTTGAATAGGCAAAGAAGCCAGGTGCTTTGGTTTGAGCTGGTTCTAGTCTAGCGGCTATTCTTTTTGAAAGTCTTGTTAGTGTTCTCCATTTATTCTGAACAACAAAAGTTTCAAAGGCCGACATCTTATTAATAAGAACAGAGAAGATTGACGAAAGCTCAGGATACTCTATCAACGAATTCATTTCGCGATGAAGAGATTTCATCGATTTTTGAAAAGCGATAGAACTCTCATGATCCGTTAGATTTAAAATGATTTTTACATCGTTTTCAATTATTGAAATCTGCTTTACAGCATTTCGTACCTGGTCTGCCGACACCTTTTCTTCGATTTCTTTGATCGTTTTATCACTCATCAATCTATCCATGACGAGCCCGGCTTCAAATACTTCAGCTAACTTTGATCCTTGTGATGGACCCTGAGTCCAAAACCAATAAGTTCCAGCAATTAAGCTCATGACAGTGGCGATGATAATAGAAGTTAAGAAATAAAACGAAGAGCGCGACGCACGTATAGACATACTAAAACCTCATCCTGAAGTCGTTTTGGGGATTTATCGGAATAATTCAAAAAGCTCAACACGAGAATTCTTCGCGTGTGTCGCCTGCAATTTCCCCTCTCCAAATATTATGATTGAGAGAGGACGAAAGAGAAAGGGTAAATGAAGAATTGTTGCATTTAAACTATCTTGCTCGGATACTTTATTAAGAAGTTTGACTGTAGCGTTTTCATCAATTTTTACAATATGATGTTCACCAAGATGCGATATTTTCTCATAGTCAGACATATAATTTGAGAAGATTGGATCAAAATTTAAATTACCTACAGAAAAACTCAAATCTTTTGTATTTAAAATTGAATATCTAATACGTAATTCTACTTCTGCGTTGCCAGCTTTTTCATCTACTCTATATGACAGGATGCCATTTTGTTCGAATAGTTCCCGAGTAAATTTATATGTTTCTTTACGACTATTGTGAATATCAGTATTAGTTCCAGGCACGACAAGTAGTACAATCCCATCATTTTCTAGTCTGAAATCAATCCTCGTGGGATTAAATGAATTTGCAACTTTACACAAGCCCTCTAAGTGATTAAGAGCTTTTTCCCACGTCTCAAAGCCTGCTGTCGAATCGAAATAACTTGATAGCCTTTGTACACTCTTGCCTACAATAAAGGCATTGTTGAGCTTTTCTTTAATTTGCTGTTTAAAAATGGTTGTTAGGTTATTGAATTGAACTGGCAACGGATCTTTTGAAACAGCTATATTTAACATACTGGTTAAATGATATTGAATTTGATTCGCAAGAGGAGCAATAGGCGCTCCTCCAATTTTTCTTAAATCTTCTAATTGTCTTAGGCTGTCGCCAAAGGCGCGGCGGATATCACTTGTTGTTTCGTCCAAAGCGCCTCCTTTTTAACTGGCCAGATCTTCAGGTGAATCGATGACGGTACGAAGCTTGGTTCTTAGTTTCATAATCGCTTGAGTATGAAGCTGAGAAACTCGTGACTCAGTCACATCTAAAACCTGTCCAATTTCTTTAAGGTTTAGATCTTCAAAATAGTATAGAGATAGAACAAGACGTTGTTTTTCAGGCAATCCCTTAATTCCTTCTTTAATTTTTTCACGTAGATTCTTATGCGAAACCATTGTAAATGGATTTGATGTACGGCTATCTTCCATCAAACCGGCCATAAGTTTCTTATCGCCGCGATTGAATGTAGCACTATCATCAATATTTAAAAGTGAAACAGACTTACTCTTATTAAGTAAATCGTGAAACTCTTCTTGAGTACAGTTAAGCTCTACGCACATCTCTTCATCAGTAGCTGGGCGTCCAAGCTCTGACTCAAGTTTTGTATAAGCTTTTTCAACTGTTTTTGCTTTTTCACGTACTGAACGAGGTACCCAGTCTTGAGCTCGAAGTTCATCAAGAATCGCACCACGAATTCTAAATTCCGCGTATGTTTTAAATTTATTATCACGAGTTGGATCAAATTTATCAATGGCGTCCATCAAACCAATAACACCACATGAAATGAGATCATCAAGCTCAATATTTGAAGGTAATCTTGAAGCTATTTTTTGTGCAATGAATTTAATCAAAGGTGCATATTCTACAATGATCTGATCTTTTGTCTTCGCATCAATATGCGTTTTATAGTCTTTAAGATTTTTCAATTTTTGAGAAAGAGACGACATTAGTGCTCCTTAGCAGATAGCGGGTTGAACATCCTGTTCCCGCACCCTCATTGAGTTGTATGGGCGGGCAGGGCCGTGCGCGCTTACGTTGGCCCCAACAGTCTCTTCGGTGAAGCGAGTTAGGACCTTAGCGAAGTCTCTCTCGAGGGCAGAATTTTCCCCTCCGAGTAGTTCTTGGTCGAAACGATCAACTGCACCACGTTCAAGAGCTACGAATCCTAAGACTCTTAGACGTGACGTTAAGAAGTTCTCAACTGTCTCACCAAGCGTTTTGACCATACGCTGATATTGAGCCAGGTTCGAAACCTTATTAACCAATAAATGATTCTCATTAACTCCATAGCGAGTATTAAGAATTTTCATTAAAGAATAACTATCTGTAATAGATGAGCGATCTGGTGTGACAACTACAATTCTCTGATCACTATATGCATTGAGTGTCAGTGAAGTTTTTGATAAACCTGCAGGGAAATCAAGTAAAATAAAGTCATAATCTTTTTCGTGCGCACTCATGACATCAATGAGTAGACGATCAAACTCTAACTCTTTTTCAAAGAGTTCCATATTGCCGTTACAGGCAGAAAGCAGATGAAAATTGCCATCAATAGTTAGACATTCTTCAAAATTTTTCTTCGCTGTTACGAGATCCATAAAGTGATCATTAAGCGGTAAACCAAGTTTAACTGCTGTGTTTGAAAGGTTCGTATCGCAGTCGATAAGCAAAACTTTGAAGTCTTGCTTTGCCAGCATACGCGCCATTTTAAGAGCAATTGAGGTTTTGCCTACGCCACCTTTGCCACCTGTAATTGATACAGTATGTGCCTTACGGCCAAGGGATCTCGCGTCACGATGAAATTTATTCTGAGAAATGAGCCATTCGCTCGCTTGCTTCATAGACGTCCTGTCCCTTTTTATGAATTACCATCCTAGCAATTCAAACTTAACTAATATTCTAACCGATCTTAGGCCTCAGATTCTAGCTGGAACATCCCTGCCAGGATGCGCTCCGCCGTAGCTGATTCTATATCATCAGGAACAATTTCACCGGTGCCAAAAAACTTAAGGGGCATTGATTTATAATCTCTGGCGACATTATAAATGGCACCAAAGTTTAGACATAAATCAAGGTGACTTACGACTGCTCCATTAGCAATTCCCTGGTAGCGGGATGCTATCTTTCTATTATAAATTTCTGCGTGAATAGCGGATAGAGAGACAAGGACTTCCACCTTGTCAAAAGAGCGACGAAGCCCATCGACAAATCTTTTCACTTCCTGAACTTCTTCAGATGTATTTCTAAAGTCAATAAAGACATTCTTATTTTCTTCAAGAGCTTTTCTTGTTTGTGAAATAATCTCAGGAATACCTTTGGCATTTTGCACTGAAATTCCAAGTACTCTTTCCGTAAAAGGTTGGTCTTGTGTTTCGCTACAACGAACAAGAATAGATCCCTCTTTTAAAGCAGAAATTTTGCGAGCCATTGAAGACTGACCGCAAGAGCTTTCAGAAATTAAAACTGTTACAACTGGTTTTTCAGAACCTTCAGCCGTCGAGAATAATGGCATAGCCGTTTTAACATCATCTACCATAAGACGAAGTGCATATTCTAAAACTGTATCTGGATCTTGAGTTTCATCTTTAGAAAGTTCAAACATTGCACCACGAATAATATCTTGAATCGCAGTATCACTCACATCAAGGCTTCTCAAGATTGTTCTTAGTTGATAAATACCTTCTGGTTCTTTTCTTTCAATTCTTTCTACACTTCTTGAAAGCTCCCATAGACGTTTTTCGAGTTCATCTACTTTTCCCTCATCATATGCCTGGGATGGAACTTGGTCTTGAACTGTGGGTTGTGGTTTCTCAATTTTTGTTTCGCTGTATGTTTTTTCTTGAACTGGTTCAGATGCCATAGCAACTTCAAACTCATCTGTTTCTTCATTATAATTTGCAGCCTTGATAGGCTTTGCTTGCTCATTCGTTCCAAGGCTTAAAAAATCATCAAGCCCGCCTTTAATTTTATCAACAGTTGTCTTAACCGTTCTATTTAAGGCAGCTTTGCCGTAACCACTCTGACTCATTCCTTGGTGAGAGGCTTTATGAGTTTCATCGTGGCGATCAATCATATTTGAAATATGACCTGCTTGATTGCCGTAAAATGAATCCTTTTGACCTTGATTAAGAACCGTATCGACTCTAGCTTTTTTAGTGTAGTTTTTTTCTGAAATCGCTGCAGTAATTTCAATTTTGCTTTTCTTGAAAGCACCCTTGATACCAGCATTACTGATTGTCTTTAGAATAATGGCATCAGGCCCAAGTTCACGCTTAATATCTTTAAGCGCTTGTT
>CAYGQW010000241.1:0-4680 GCA_964352175.1 uncultured Halobacteriovorax sp. | reverse complement strand
ATTGATCATCGCTCGTAATAGCGAACAATTCGAAATAGCCACGATTTTCAAAAGCCCTCATCTCATCAATCTTTTGAATTCTTGCCATATTGGGTGAATCTAAAAAATGCTCAAGCGTAAACGAGTCTTTAGATCGCAAATTAATACGATTGCTTTTAAAAGGGATCCAGAAAACTCTATGAGTTATTTTTAAGTGAACATCCGATTTAGAAATGATTTTTTCATAGAAGAAGAAGGCGAGTAAGAACAAAGGAATAATAATCAATGTTGCTGAAACGCCATAGCCTAAAATACGATTGATAGCATCTTCACCAGCGATAACTTTACTGATTGGGTCTTTTATCGCCACAACCATAATAGCAACGACTGATAAAATAGCGAGCAGATAGCCCCAGAAAATAAGAGGAAGACCATAACTCTTCACTAGTAGTGTTTGATCATTTATTTCAACACGATCAGCTTCTTGCTCGCTGACAGGCATTTGATAGAGTAGTCCCATAGTTTTTTATAGCTAAAATCAATAGGTTAGCATAGTGAAAATGCTACAAAATGATTATTTTGAGATGACGTCTAGGGTATAAAACGTCATGATATTAAGTATCTAAAAAAGAGGTTTTGCTGTGCGTAATTTATTTTTGATTAGCTTAATTACAATTCTATCTCTAAATATTGCGAAAGCTAGAGTCGTCGTTATATCTGACTTTGATGACACGATTAAGCAAGCCAACTCAAAAGGTAGTTTTTTAGCCACATCTTATCATTTCCTGCGTAAGAAACCTTACCTACAAATGCGAGACCTTTTTAAAGAACTTAAAAAGCATTACGACGAACAAGGCGAGCAAGTTGAATTTAATTATGTTTCAGCAGCTCCAGATATTTTATTCGCGCAACAAAAATGGGTTGAAAAACACGGCTTTCCAGTTGGAAATACTTTTTTAAGATCACTTGGAAGTGAAGACACTTATACTTTTAAATACAACCAGATCGTTAGTATTCTACGCCCATACTTAAATGAACCAGACTTAAAAGTGATTTTCTTCGGAGATAATTCGACTCATGATCAAGATGTTTATGCAGATGCTTCTCGCGACTATAAATTAAATGCACAGATTTATGTCCGTGATGTTTCAACGACGGCCACAGAATTTGAAGGATATCCAGCATCTGGCAGAGATGGGGTCATGTATTTCTTCTCTGAAAAAGAGCTAGAAAACTTTGCAGAATTAAGCTTTATGTCAGAAGTCCTTAAAACGAATATCGATGCAGAGTACAGAGACCAGTCTTTAGTGCCTAAGTATACAACTAAGACTATGATCAAAAGAGTTCGTAAGACTCTTGGCTGTAAGCTTTTTCAATTTTCATGCAGAAAAGAAGCAAAAGCAAAAGGCCAGCTTCTCATTGAAGATTATTACTCACGTTTCTAGTCGCTTCCGAGAATTCTAGAGCCCACATTCCTTAGATCTCTGTCAGAGAGATTTTCCCAGTCGTAGGAGCTTTGTTGGGCCGAAGCGGAGCCGACAGTGTTTCTTAACGGATAATAGTTCGTAAAATAATTATTGATGAGTGACTTATAAGGAGCAGTAATCTCTTCGTCGGTCATAATACTTCTACTAAGAAGAGCATTGATATCTTGTTGGATGATATTAAACTCTGAGGATGAAACGTCTTCACCATTTTTCCACTTTGAAAAAGCCGCCTCTAGTCTTGGAGCATTTCGATGAAGATTGAAATAATGATCGCTGTTGACTTGAAACATCCCGCCACCTGGATGTTCAACGCACATGATTGATCTCCAATCAGATCGTCGACCAAGTGAAGCTTCAACTTCAGCTTCGGCTTCTTGGACTAAGCCTCTAATAATGGGGTTAGGTAAAATTGAATTCACTAAATAATCCATGGCTTGATATCCATAGGCTGGATTTTCGTAATAGTCGACACCGGCCCTAAATGAGTCGACCCCCTCAGCAGCACCCATCAGCCTAGTATAGCCATTAAATCTTTGTATCCTAAAGGCAGGGTCTTCATTATCACCAAAGCGTCTTTGATAGTTTTTTCTAGCTTGCTCAAAAATAAGTGCTTCTTCGATTAGTTCTATGTCAGCACTCGATTTTGTAAATGGAAGTTTTAGGCAACACGAATCTTCTTGAGGCTCATCGTAGACGATGCCAAGATCATCATAAACTTTTCGACAAAAATATGAATCTCCAGGTGTTGTCGGTTTTCCTTTTGCTCTTTGAAAATCTACTAGCTTTGAACTGATACTAGGACGATTCACAACTCTTGGATCAACATTGTAATAGGTGCCATATGAGTCGAGAGTCATATTGCCAAATTCATCACCAGATATATTGGTACTAGTACAACCTAAAGCTCCAAATTTAGCGATCGGATCAAGGTAAAGATAATCAAGTCCCTGTTCTGTACCTCCTTCCATCCAAACCAGTGAAATTGCCAAGTAGGGGTCCATCCCCATTAGTAGTGCGCTTTTAATTTTTTCTTTATAATTGGAAATTCTATTAGGGGCACAAGTTGCACTTGAAGCTCTTCCACGACAGCCTGTTGCATACATATAATTATTATATTTCGGATAGTAGACTGCAAAACGATCTTGATCTTCTGCCACCCAAGATTCAGGATCCCAAGTTCTTTTAATCTCTTGGCAAGCGTGAAGGGTGAACGCCTGATCAACCACTACTTTTATTCTTTCATATTCGGCTTGATTAACTTCTGAACTAAAGTTTATCTGAGAATTATATATTTCACGTGTATTCAAAATCCTTATCATGACGTCTTGTGTATCACCAAGCAGACTTTTTATTCTTTCGACCTCTGCGATACATTCACTAGCACCACGACAAAAAATATTTGCTTGCTGACGAAATTCGCTTGTATTTGAAGAGCCTTCTAAAAGAGCCTGGACCTGTTGCAAAATCTCTGGACCAGCAAATGAATCCTCTAGTCGATCACCCGCTCCACATTTGTAATATAGTGGAAAAGCATGCAGATGTAGGCTAACTAAAGAAATAAGCATTAATAGGAAATGCTTTTTATTTTTCAACATACTTATTACGGTCCTTATTCCAAATATAAGTTTTTTGAACTGCTGGCGCTATTGCATCACCTCTTCTCTTTATTTCTATTGCAGGCATACCATCTTTAACTTCGCCTAGGACTTGATGACTTCCCCTAAACTCGAGGACTCGTCTATGGCAATCATCTACTCTTACATAAAGGGCGCATTCGCATCCTCCACTACCACATGATTCTTGCGCACAAAGAATTTTGTCAGCTCCCGTATCTGAGATCTTCGAATTAACTCCGATGATTGGTGAAATTTTTTCAAGACCATAATAGTCTCTGAAGTCCCCATCTATACTTGGGCACTCTTTTGCATAAGCAATACTGATGAATAGGTGTAATAAAATTAAGCCTTTCACAGCTTCTTTATCGGTCAATTGAGATAAAAAAAAAAGCCTCTTTTGAGAGAGGCTTTTAGTCAGTTTTTTTTAATAGTGAGTCTTATTTGTGCTGGTTCGAAACTATCGTTTCGCCCATCACAAAAGATGACACCGCACTATGAGCTTGCAGCTCATACCGCAGGTCATTTAATAGCTTCGCGGATCTTTGAAGATGCCCAATCCATGAACCAGACGATAGATGCTATGACGATAACCAGAAGGCCAACTTCATTCCACTTAGCAAGTCCCTGATATTGCATAAGCATCGTGCCAATTCCACCGCCGCCAACAAGGCCAATGACTGTCGCCATTCGAACGTTAATATCCCAGCGATAGATCGTATAACTCAAGTATGGAAGAACGATTTGAGGAACGACGCCGTACCAGATGACCTGAATAGGATGAGCACCAGTGGCCGTCATGGCTTCAATTGGGCCATCGCCAATACTTTCAATCTGCTCGGAGTATAACTTTGATAAAGAAGCTACTGAGTGAAGCATAAGAGCAAGCATACCTGAGAACGGTCCAATACCAACCCAGACAGAGAAGATAATTGCCCAAACAAGCGGCTCAATCGAGCGGCTCATATTAAGTACGAAGCGAGTTAGGGTATAAATCGCAAACATTAATTTATTTGCGCTCATCAAATTTCTTGCTGCAAAAAAGCCCATGATAAAGGCGACAGGGATTGCAAAAGCTGTAGCAATGAAAGCCATATAAATAGTTTCTACCGCTGCAAAAAGAGCATCTTCAATAATATTCCAATTAGGATTAAAGAGAGCCGTAAAAATTCTTCTAGCACCTTCTAAACCTGAGTCAGATAAAAACTCACGCATAGAAACTTGTGACATATGAAGGCCAGCAATGAACGTTAAAAAGACAACGAAATAACCCCAAATCGCAAATGGCTTGTTAAGTTTAGTTTCATTCTCATCAAAGTCGTACATGCCTTGAAAAGCACGACCCAAAGAAGCTGTTGTAAAAAATAAAACGACAGAAATACCAAAACCAACGGCTAATGCTGTTAGCGGTTGATTCCAGGTAAATTCAGGATAGCGAACATTCTGAATCAGTTTTTCCCAAATGATTTTATAAATAACTAAAGCGGTATAACTCCAAAGAAAAGTGTCAATCGCTAGGGCCGATATAACTTTCTTCATATTACCTAGTGACGGTGTTTGCTTGGCAGGTAGTGTATTTTCAGTACTCATTTTAATCACCT
>CAYGQW010000240.1:0-4686 GCA_964352175.1 uncultured Halobacteriovorax sp. | reverse complement strand
CTCTATCGTTAGTGTCAGCTATCTATCAAATGTTACTGATTTTCGAGCGTGATAAAGAAATAAATCTCTTTAGTAAGAGAATTGAGAGCCTAGAGGCGGAAAAACTGGCATTTAAAGAGCAATTCTCCAAGTTAAAAGATGATTTTAGTCTAGTAATGGATCAGCAGTTTACGACTTGGAGTCTTAGTCCTGTCGAGAAAGACATTGCTCTGCTTTTGATAAAAGGCATGGGAATGAAGGAAATTGCAATGACTAGAAAGACAAGCGAAGGTACGGTCAGACAGCAAGCTGCTATGATTTATAAAAAAAGCGGTCTTATTGGAAGAAAAGAATTAGCGGCATTTTTTCTAGATGAACTATTTTCTTAAACCCAGTAACGACAAGTCGCAACTCCGTCTTTATCGTCGATAATATTTTCTAATTTTCCACCAAGATTCTCTATAATATGAATAGAAGCCTGATTGTCTTTTGCACATGTAATTAAGACATCTTTAACAAGAAGTTTTGATTTTAAGTACTCAAGTCCGGCCTTTGCAAGTGCTAGCCCGTAACCATTTGATCTGAATTTTTTTGAGACGGCATAACCCATGTGTCCACCTCGCTCCAGTAGATTTTGATTAAGCTCATGCCTAAGATGTACTCTTCCAATAATCTCCTGACCAACAAAACCATAGAGCATCGTACAAGCAACCAAGTGGGCCGGTAAGTTAACACCATTTCTTTGATTCTCTAAAATCTTAAGATGTTCTTGATGAGACATGCCAGGCTTCCAGTCAAAGGTCATCCAGCTTCGATCTTCTAAAGACCAATCATTCAAAGAGTTTAGAAAAGCTTGCTCATCATCCTGTGCTAATTCACGGACGGAAAGAGGCTCTGACTTGGCATGCGACATGAATTCACCGTATCTCTTGGGTGTGGGTAAATTGACTTGCATTGATCTTTACACATTTGATCTGTTTTGCCCAAACCTAGTTGATAAAGAGTTACCCCATTAGCATCAGCTTTAAGATCACTCCATTCGGCATTTCCGGGACCAACGATATCAGCGAGTTCTTTAATTATTCCCAATAAAAAGGCGTCTTCCGTGCCACAACGTCTTGCTAGCAATCATGAAACTGAACAGTTCTTCCATTTTTCAGTAACATAATTTATATTAACTTTTTTTTTGATACCACTAACATAGAAAGCTGAACATAGCGTTGCATGGGCGCTAAATGAAATTTGAAATAAAGATGCAAGTAAAAGGATTTTCACTTTAAATGGATCGGAAGATTTCGTACTAAAATTGAAGGGAAATTAACTGAGGATAAAGATCAGAGATGGAGCAAGAAAGAAACCTTGCTCCATAAAAACATCTAATTATAACTTAAAACGATAAAATGAACCGTAGTCTTGAGCGTATTGTTGAGTCATGGTGCCGTAACCTGGACGATTAACTCCATCAATCATAGCGTTGATACCGAAACTTCCAGTACCCCAAGAGTTTTTAAAGTAATAAACACCTTTCAGTCTATATGTTTTGAATGTTCCATCAATCATTTTAACTGGAAAGTCGATAACAACACTGTCGTCATAACCTACTAGTAAAATTGAGTGACCAGCACGTTTTGTTGGAGATTGCTTCGCATCCATCGAACCTGGAAAAGGATATCCAACAATACCTTTTGACCAATGATCCATATTTCTTGAGATATCTAATTCATCAGCTTTGCGGTGATTCCACGCTCCATAATAGAATGTTTGCTCAAGAATAACTGGAACACCAGCATCAAGAAGGGCTTTAACTTGTGAAGTCTTATAGATCGTACCGTAAGTAGAGCCCACTAGATTTTCAGCTCTAAACTGACTTGCATCTTTTCTTGCAGCAACAAAATCTGGATCAAAATATGGCTTAGTAATGTCGAGTAGATCTTCATCTGATCTATAGCGCTGATTTGGGTCATGATGAACAATCAAACATGAATCTTTTTGATAACCTGTTAAATGACCACATCTTTGAGTTGCAAGTGTTCCTTGATAGGTTTCCCAGTTATCACCAATATATGGGAGGACTGCCTCTGCCGCCATTCCCGTACTTCTTATTGAAGAAAAGTTTTTAGTGGCGTACGAACCGTCTGAGGTAGAGCCAGCGTTAACATTATATTGTAAAAATTCTTCTGAAAGATCGATTTCGGTATTGGCCAATCCCTCAATATTCATCAACCCTTCAATAAGAGCAGCTGCAGAAAAGATTGAACATGTCCCTCTTGAACCTTGAGAGCGAACATCTGTCATAAAATCAATAACTGTATTTGTATCTGACTTACCCTTCAAACCTTTGAACGAGGCTGCATCATCGATCGCTTTAATTAGATTCGGGTAAGGCGCATCAAGATAAGCTCCATCTTCGTTAGCAAAAGCTTGGTTAAGACCCGTTAAAGCTATTAAGCCAGCAAAAAATAAATGCTTCATGGACAACTCCTTCAAGAGTTAATAATTATGTTGAGCGAGTTCTACAAAATTCATTGCACTATGGCAGGCCATCAGTTGGAATAAATTTCATGAGAAGTTTTCAGTTTTTTACCAAATATCAGCACTCTAAGCCTGTTTTAAACAAAATTAGATAATGACTATCTGCACAGCATTCGGCATTATCCATCCGAAAATCAAAAAACTAAGTGTTAACATGGTTGTAGGAGTTACTGGTGGAAGTTCTAGGTGTGATTTTATCTCTTATAGGCTTAATGTTTTTTGCCTACAAAGGAATCAACGTTTTAATTCTTGCTCCCATCATGGCACTATTCGCGGCACTTTGGCAGAGCGATGGACCTCTTCTCGCTACATATACGCAAATTTATATGCCAGCGCTCGGTAAGTATCTGCTTCAGTACTTCCCTCTGTTTTTACTAGGCGCTATTTTTGGCAAGGTGATGAGTACCTCTGGTGCCGCTTCAAGTATTGGTCAACTCATCGCTAAGGTCGTTGGAAAAGATCGCGCTATTATGGCAGTTGTTATTGCCTGTGCTCTACTAACTTATGGTGGCGTCTCTCTTTTCGTCGTTGCCTTTTGCATGTACCCCATCGCTCAAAATCTTTTTTCAAAAGCGAAGGTTTCTGCTCGTCTAATTCCTGGAGCGATTGCTCTTGGCTCTTTTACTTTTACAATGACTGCTCTACCTGGGACACCGGCCATTCAAAACGCTATACCAATGCCATACTTTGGAACGACTGCTTTTGCAGCTCCCGGTCTTGGTACCATTGGTGGAATCTTAATGCTGACACTTGGACTTTTATGGCTCAATCGCCGATCTAAGATTGTTGAGTTTGAAGAATTAGTCGATCACAATCAAAAGAGCTCAAAGGCAGAACCAAATCCTTATATTTCACTTATTCCTTTAGTTATTGTGATTCTTGGCAACTATCTATTTGTTTCACTTATTTTTCCAGCAATGGATTTAAGCTTTCTGGCTGACGACAAATGGGGAAATATCACAGCTTCAAAAGTGACTGGCCTTTGGTCATTAATTATTTCACTGACCTTAGCAATCATAGTTCTCATCATTTTAACTCGTAAATTTTTGGAAGATCCTGTTAAAGCTGTTAATCAAGGAACGATGGATAGTTTACTGCCAATATTCAATACCGCCTCCGAAGTTGGTTATGGTGCTTGTATCGCTTCTTTTGCTTCTTTTGCTCTTATTAAAAATGGCGTTCTAGGAATTGCTCCCACTATGCCTTTGATCTCTGAAGCGGTGGCGATTAACGCTCTTGCAGGCATTACCGGTTCAGCCTCGGGAGGACTTAGTATTGCACTTCAAGCGTTGGCTGACACTTATATGCAAATGGCACAGACAGCTGGAATCAATCCTGAACTTCTTCACCGAGTGGCTTCAATGTCATGTGGTGGCTTTGATACTCTTCCGCATAATGGCGCGGTCATCACTCTACTGGGTATTTGCGGTATGACTCATAAGAAGTCTTATAAAGATATTTTTATGGTAGCGGTAGCTTTTCCTTTTATTGCAACATCAATCGTTGTAATTCTAGGAACACTTTTTGGATCTTTTTAAAGACCCATTCCCCAGCCGCCAGAGATATTGAAAGCTTCTCCGGTGATAGTACTAGCCTTTTTAGAAACTAAAAAAGAAACCATGTCAGCAACCTGAGAAGGATCAGTTAGTTTTTTGATATTCTGCGCTTTCAAAAAAACTTGCTCTAAAACTTCTTTCTCAGTTAGATTATTAAGCTTCATTTGGCTTTCCACTTGAGCGCGCATGAGTGGAGTATCTACAAAGCCTGGGCAAATAGTATTAACCGTTATACCAAACTCAGCCCCTTCCATTGCCATAACCTTAGCAAATCCCAGAACACCGTGTTTAGCGGCGACATAAGCAGCTTTAAAAGGACTTGCCAGCTTTCCGTGCACAGAGCTGATATTAATCACTCGACCGTGACCATTTTTTTTCATATCAGGCAAAACAGCTTTTGAGCAAAGAAAGGTTCCAGTCAGAAGTACCCCAATTAATAAGTCCCATTTTTCTTTAGGAAAATCTTCAATCGGAGACATAAATTGCAGGCCACAGTTATTGACAAGGACTGAAGCTGGTCCAGCCAGTTCTTTAACTTTGCTATAGGCCTCTTGAACTGCCGCTTCATTTGAAACATCACAAGCAATTGAAGTCACTCCAGCTTGATCTGACTCTGGGA
>CAYGQW010000239.1:0-4699 GCA_964352175.1 uncultured Halobacteriovorax sp. | reverse complement strand
GCCTGGAACTGTCATGCCATCTTTTTGGGAAGGTGGAGAGTCTCTAGAAGAAGGCTTTCTTGGTGGTGATGCTAACAAGCAAGTTAAAGCATTAGTTAAATACATCTTGGAGATTGGTGAAGAAGAGATTCGCTCACCTATGAGGAGATAACCTATGAGCGCAAAAGCACCAGCAATGCATGACTATCCAAACGATCCTGAGTTTGGCAAAGCAAGTCCAACTAAAGTTGGAATGTGGATATTTTTAACAACAGATGCCATGTCGTTTTCAGGTCTTCTGATTGCTTACGGTATTTTAAGATCAACTCGCCCTTGGCCAGATCCAGTCCAGGCTCTAGGTGGAGTCGAACTTTCAGGCTTAATGACATTTCTTTTAATTTGTTCTTCGGTCTCAATGGTTATGTGTATTGATGCTGCAAAAAGATTACAAAGAAAACAAATGCTGAACTGGCTTCTTGTAACAATCATGGGAGGCGCAACTTTCCTTGGTCTTCAGGTTTATGAATATAGTCACCTAATGAATGATATGGGGATGACACTTGCTGTTTATGAACATGGCGACAACTTGTTCTCATCAACTTTCTATGCCATCACTGGATTCCACGGTCTTCACGTTTTAACAGGTACTATTTATCTCATTTATATGTATGTTTTAGCTCAGCGAGGTCGCTTCGATAATGGAGATTATGATCAGCTAGAAGTTGCAGGATTATTCTGGCACTTTGTTGATCTTGTTTGGATTCTCGTTTTCACCTTTGTTTATCTAATATGATTAAGTTTACCACTATAATATTTTCTTTTTTTCTCATGGGGCAAGCATTGGCTTGTCCTATGTGCGCAGGTTCTAAAAATAATCCAGAAGACCAATATCTGGTCTACATTTTAATGGGTTTTATCGCACTTACATATATTCCGTTCTTTATTATTTATAAGACAATTATAAAAAATAGAAACCCTAGTATCCCGGCTGATAGTGAGTCCAACTAATACTCAAGATAAAAAAGCGTACACCGTTATTGGTCTTTTGAGTGCTATCGTTTTAGTATTTCTTGTTTGGCTAATTTATTGGAAAGAGGCTCCGGACGAACATGCCCATTGGGCCTCATGGCTGCCAGCAGTAAATTCAATTCTGAACGCCATTACAACAGTTTTTTTAGTTTTAGGTTATAAAGCAATCAAAGAAAGAAAGGTCTCTAAGCATATCAGCTTAATGTTAAGTGCGACTTGCTCGTCTGGATTGTTTTTAATTAGTTATATTACCTATCATCACTTTCAAGGTGATACGAAATTTCTGGCTGAAGGTTTTGTTAGACCAATTTATTTCTTTATTTTAATTAGTCATATCGTACTATCGATTCCACTTGTACCAATGGTGTTTGCGACACTTTATCATGCCGCCAGACGTAATCATGAAAAGCATAAGTGGATAGCTAGAAAAACATTTCCTATTTGGCTTTATGTTTCAGTCACCGGTGTTTTAATCTATATCTTCTTAAAGATGTTTAATACGCTTTAATTGGATAGGGTCTGACTAGTTAAAGTAATCTAAGTTAATATCACTTAGGTTTCTCAAAGCATCTTGGGATTATCTTCAGCGATATAAAAATTAAGCTGTTTTTTTAGTTCAGCAGGTAATATGGGGAGCTTTGATCTGGGAATCAAGAATGTCGAAAGATTGAAAAGATCTAAATAGACGCGATTTTTTTCTGCCGCCATTTTTAAATACTCATGACCTGAAGATCCGCCTGTTCCAACTTTTGTTCCCAGCATTCTTTGCGCCATAATGGCATGCCTTTGTCTCCAGCTAGTGAAATTCTCATCTATATCCATTAGGAGGTTTAGTAACCTATATGGCTGATGCAAAATGGGCTCATCTCTATAGAGTAAGATGAAAAGAGCGTTAAGAGTTGCTTGCTGGGAAAGTCTTCTTTTTCCAGCTTTGGTTAGCTTTTCGAACTGCTTAGGATCGAATAAGCTTGCAAAAGTTTTTTTGGTATTTTCTAAACCTTCAATCTGCATTTCTTTGGCAAGTTCTGGGAGAGTCGCGACATTTTTACTAAGAATGTCTTCTTCATTTTTAAGCATGTCTTCAACAGTTGTTTTATATCTATTCCAAAAATCAAAATTCTTTTCTTTTGTGAACGGAATTCGCTCCAACCACTTTTCAAGGCCATCAAAAATTGATTTCTCTGACTCTGCTTTATTTAATAAAGCTTGATCGGTTTCACTTAAGCGACCCATAAAGTAACTGCGATCAATTTTTCCGCGTCTTCCAGTTGGAAGGCCCATTAGGACTTCGATTTGTCTAAATTGAATACTCTGAAAGCCAGAGGCAGGAACAAGAAGATCTCTGAACTCCAGAAAATCCATAGGAGTCATCGTTTCCATGACAGGAAGTTGATCAATAAGTAGGTTTTGAATCTTTATAATTCGCTCGAGTCTTTCATTTACACTGTGAAGAGATCTCTCTTCAACAGTGTCGCTTGAAAAGACATCTCGAATAGATTTCATCTCATGTAGAATTTGTTTAAACCAAAGTTCATAAACCTGGTGAACAATAATAAAGAGAGTTTCGTCATGAGATTCTTGTCCGGCCTTTTTACTAAGGGGATCTTGACTCGACAAAAGCTTATCAAGTTTTAAGTAGTCTCCGTAATACGTTCCGGTCATTTTAACTCCATCATAAATTATCTAAATCATAAACGATGATTACCTGTTTGGCAGTTGAACTTTAATTAATTGTGTGCCGAGTTAATTTGCCGATTAAATCGCTCATGTGTATAAGATTTTGCACCTTTCAAATGAGTAACATGTCTTATCGTGTAAATGCTTTCTTTATACTTGTACTGACCATCCTATTGATGTCATTGGGTGCTTATCTTCATGATGCTGAGCTTGGTTCAAATTGTCCGACTTGGCCTTTATGCCCTGGCAAATTTTCAGATCAGGTTTTGATATATTTTCATCGTTTTGTTGCACTTTGTTTGATGCTTCTTTCGATTTCATTAACTCTTCGGCTTAAAAAGATTCAGTTTAATAATCTTAAGTGGTCATATTGGGTAACTGGTCTCATTTTACTCCAAGCAATTCTAGGTGCGCTGACGGCAGTTCTTGAATTGCCTGCGATCATTTCGTTTGTTCATTTAATTCTGTCCCTAGTAACAGTCGCCTTCATAGTTGTCTTGCACGATTCTCTGGCTGATAAAGCTGAGTCGCCGAAAAAAGAATTACCAGTTTACCTAAAAGACCTACTGCTCACTCTGCTGATTCTTTTCTTTATTCAAAGCTTACTCGGTGGACTCGTAAGGCATACCGGAGCAGGCTCTGCCTGTGGTGTTGGTATTAATAACTTACTAGCCTGCACTGATCAATTGTCTGGCACAACTTCCTATTGGCCGTTTCGTGCAGCTGGCCAGCTACAGATGCTTCATCGATTTAGCGGAATCGTACTTTTTATTTTCGCACTCCCTACTTTGTTGATTGCTTTTTTTAGTTACTCTTCCCTCGAGGGAATAACGTCAAAAAAAGCTAGAAATACAGCTCTTCTTTCAATTCTACTTATTTTTGTCCAAGTCTATTCAGGCTTTTATAATATTGCTTCTAGCCTGGCCGTGCATGCAACCGTCTTTCACTTAATTCTAGCAGCGGCTATGATGGCCTTTATTTTAAAGACAAGGCTCTATCATCAAGAGTTAGAAATTAGTTTCGGTGGTAAAGAGAGAACTTCATTTTTCACCGATACATTAGAGTTATTCAAACCTAGGCTTGCCGGTCTAGTCATGGCTACCATGTTAATCGGTGCTTTATTAGCACCTGGAAAAATATATATTCTCGATATTTTTATTTCTTTTGGTCTAATCTTCATGGTCGTCGCTTCGGCAACAACTCTAAACTGTTGGATGGAGAAAGATCTCGACGCTTTAATGGAGCGAACTAAAGAGAGAGCTCTTCCCTCTGGAAGAATGAAGCCTCAAACAGCTTTTGCTATTGGAATCATCTTGGCATTAGTTTCGCTGCCAGCTTTATATTTTATCGTAAATCCATTGACTGCATTCTTAGGCCTACTGGCTCACTTGATGTATTTATTGGCTTACACTCCGTTAAAGAAACACTCAGCTACAGCCCTATTTGTCGGCGCTGTTCCAGGGGCATTACCTCCAGTTATGGGTTGGACAACCATGACTGGGTCCATGGACACGATTGCTTGGTGTCTTTTTGCGATTCTCTTTGTCTGGCAGTTGCCTCATTTTTTAGCAATCTCTGTTTATTATAGGGGTGATTACGAAGCAGCTGGAATAAAAGTCTTTGCTCGCAAAACAAATTTTAGTGCTGTTCGCCGCGACATATTTTTGTACACGGGAATTCTCATGGCCTGTGCGCTAGCTCCGGTATGGTGGGGAGATTTTGGGAAATATTATGAAACGTCCGCCACAGTCTTGAGTTTGGGCTTTTTGGCCTGGGCTATTTTTGGATTTTTTATTGAGAACTCAGAGGAAGCGTCGCGCCAATGGGCCCGTAGATATTTTTTTGCCTCGATTATTTATCTGCCACTTTTACTAGCAGCCATGGTCTTTTTTCAGTGACGATTGGCGCCTAGAAAAGTACATATTGCAAGATATATCTAAGTAGATAAAGTTAGAAATAATAGGTACAATTCACTGGCAATTCATTGAAAATGTTAGAGTTTATGTGCAAGAAG
>CAYGQW010000238.1:0-4704 GCA_964352175.1 uncultured Halobacteriovorax sp. | reverse complement strand
GGACTATACATCCACTTATAGATTTTAAGCAAGTACTTGAAGAAAAGGACTCAGATTCAAATCAAGGTGATGAAATCTTTAATGAAAGTATCAATATCGTTGTCCTTAATTCTGATGGGCATCAGTTTGGACTTTTAGTAGATGAAATATTAGATACAGCGGATATCGTTGTAAAACCCCTAGCAAAATTTCTAAAAAATATATCTATATACTCTGGGGCCACAGTACTAGGGGACGGAAGTATAGCCCTTATCTTAGACATTCTAGGAATTGCTCAAAAACATTTTGGCCAAGTTGAAAAAAATGAAACGGATAAATCTATAAAGCATCAGGACATTGTTGCTAGCAATGAAAAAAATGATTATGTGCTTGTGGGTCTTGGTTCTAGTGCAAAGCATGCGATTCCACTTTCACTTGTAAACCGTCTTGAAGAAGTGCAAACCTCCTCAATCGAGTTGTCTGGCCATCAAAGAGTTGTAAGATATCGTGGTGGAGTCTTAAAACTAGTTAGACTGAATGACATTCTTGGTTATCCTTGTGAAAAACAGGATGAAGATTTGATTCATGTCGTTGTTGTTAATCAAAACGGTCACCTCATAGGAATTGAAGTTGATAGAATCTATGATGTGCTCTCAACCGATGATACGATAGAAACAGAGACAACCAGTCATGATGCTATCGTAGGCAATATTGTTACAAAAGAAGAGATTATTGTCCTAGTAGATGTACTAAAAGTTTGCAAGCATGCTTTGCCGAAAAAAGAGAAAGAACACAATTCTAAAACTAATTTTAAAATACTATTAATTGAAGATTCAGAAACAATTAGAAATAAAATCAGCAAAGATCTTGTTGCAAATGGCTTTCAAGTTGTAACCGCAACGGATGGAGTAGATGGGTTAAGGAAAATTCTTGAAAATCGAGCCGACTTTCAACTTATTATTTCTGACTTAGACTTACCAAAAATGAATGGTTTTGATTTTGTTAAAAAAGTTAGAAGCGTTCAACGTTTAAAAGAAATTCCAATGGTTGCACTCTCTGCTACCAGTAAAGAAGATGTTTTAGAAAAAGCAATTGACTGTGGTTTTAATTCATTCTTTGAAAAAGGACATTTACAAGACCTCATTTCGTTTGCCCAAGATTACGTCCTTAATAACGAAGGAAAAGCAGCATGAGCCCAGAAGAAACAAACTCCACTTTGAATATCGAAGATGCCAAGCAATTCTCAACATTTGTAGTTAACGGACAGCTATACGGTATTGATGTCATGAAGGTCCAAGAGGTAACGAAGCCGCTTGATATGACAAAAATGAAGTCCGCCCCACTGGTTGTACGCGGTCTTATTAATTTGCGCGGTCAAATAGCAACCGCAATCGATCTACATGAGCTTTTTCAAATTCATTCAGATAAGTTAGTAGAGCAAATGACGATCGTATGTCGAGCAGATGATGTTTTGATCTCTTTGCTTGTTGATAATATTGGAGATGTGATTGAAGTTGATGAAGGTAAATTTGAAAAGGTACCAATCACGATTCCACCCACAATAGCGATTTTTATGAAAGGTGTCTATAAAACTGATAACGGAATTTTATCGATTCTATGTCTTGAAACAATATTAACAGAACTTGAAAGAAAGTGTGCTTAATAAATAACTAACGGAGAAAATATGACTAATGCAGTAAAGAAAAGCGATGATCAATTTTATGTCTCTAACTTAGAAGCAACCTATGCCTCAATGGACAAGGTCTCAGCTATTATTGAATTTAATTTGGATGGAACAATTATTACGGCAAATAATAATTTCTGCCAAGCACTTGGATATCAGGAAGAAGAAATAAAAGGTAAGCATCACAGAATCTTTTGTGACCCAGCATATACAAATTCTCTCGATTATGCGCGTTTTTGGGAAAAGTTAAATCGCGGCGAGTTTGAGCAACAAGAATATGCTCGCTACACAAAAAGTGGGAAGCAAATTTGGATTCAGGCTTCCTATAATCCTGTTTTTGACGAAAGCGGTAAGCAATATAAAGTGATAAAGTTCGCCACTGATATAACTCAAGTTAAGCTAAAGAATTTAGTTTTCGAGGCCACACTTGATGCAGTTTCAAAAGCCCAAGCAGTCATCGAATTTAATATGGATGGGACCATTATTAAAGCAAATGATAATTTTTTAAGTACACTTGGATATTCAGCTTCCGAAATTGAGGGTAAGCATCATAGAATGTTCTGTGAGCCTAAGTTTGCTGAATCTCAAGATTATAGAGACTTTTGGAGTAAACTGAATGCTGGTCAATTTGAATCTAAAGAGTATAAGCGTTTAGGAAAAGGGGGTAAGATCGTTTGGATTCAGGCCTCTTACAATCCAATCTTAGATCTATCTGGCAAGCCAATGAAAGTTGTGAAATTTGCCTCCGATATTACAAAACTTAAAAATATGATTGAGGAAGTAACTCTCACCGCAGGTGAACTTGCTTCTAGTGCCGAACAATTAAAAAGTTATGCCAATCAAATGAACGAAAATGCTAAGAAAACTTCAACTGATTCAGAAGTTGCATCGACTACTTCTGAGCAGGTTTTCCTTGGCGTTCAAACAGTAGCAGCCTCAACTGAAGAAATGGTTGCTTCAATTCGTGAGATTTCTAGATCTTCAAGTGATTCAGCTGAAATGTCTAGAACCACACTTAAAAGTGCACAGGATACTAACAAGACCATTCAAGAGTTAGGTGTTAGCTCACAAGAAATTGGCAACGTGATTAAGGTTATTAGCTCAATTGCTCAGCAGACCAACTTGTTAGCACTTAATGCGACAATTGAAGCGGCCAGAGCAGGGGACGCAGGTAAAGGTTTTGCTGTTGTTGCCAATGAGGTCAAAGAGCTTGCGAAACAAACAGCTAAGGCAACAGAAGATATTACAAATAAGATTGGAGCGATCCAAAAAGATACATCTGTTGCAGTAGAAGCCATTGGTGGCATCTCTCAAGCAATGGAAAAACTTAATTCAATTTCTGGAGCGATTGCATCAGCAGTTGAAGAGCAAACAGCTACTACTAATGAAGTTTCTAGGGTTATTGGCGATTCTAAAAAAGGTGTTGAAAGTATTTCAAATACCATTAAAGAAGTGGCCCATGGCGCCGAAGTAAGTGCAAAGACTTGTGAGGAGACACTAGTATCAGCCGAGTCTTTAGCGGCTCTGGCTGATAAGCTTAGTAAGTTGGTAAGCTAGACTTAATATGTTTTAATTAGGGGATTGAATTTTGAACCTTTCAAAAAAAATAAAAGTTTTGATCGTTGATGATTCAGTCCTTTTTAGAACTCAACTTCAAAAAGCTCTTGGTCAAATACAGGATCTAGAAGTTGTCGGAACAGCAAAAAATGGTAAGATCGCCTTAGAGAAAATTAAAGAGTTATCACCAGAGCTTTGCATCCTTGATATTGAAATGCCCGAAATGGATGGCTTAACGACATTAAAAAATATTAAAACTCTCGGCTATAAGACGAAAGTCATCATGTTCTCATCTCATAGTCTAGATGGTGCTGAAAAAACCCTAGATGCTATGACTGTGGGAGCTATTGATTTTTTAGCTAAACCATCTTTGTCAAACATTAATGCCGATCCTTCCGAATTAATTAAAAATACAGTTATGCCCAAAATTAAATCAATTTTTAAAATTGGTGACTATCAAGCTTTAGACCCAGTTCCTGTAAGTAAAATTAAGCTACCTAAGATTGACTTCAACTGGTCAACATTCAATCCTGAAATTCTTGTTATTGCTTCATCTACTGGTGGACCGAATGCTTTAATAGAATTTTTTACTGAGTTAAAAGTAGATGTTCCATTTCCAATTGTAATTGCACAGCATATGCCACCACTTTTTACAGCATCTTTAGCTGAAAGACTTGGACGATTGAGTAATAAAGACGCAGCTGAAGCTAAAAATGGTGAGATTTTAAAAGCAAATCAAATATATGTTGTTCCAGGCGATTACCACTTAGTTTTAACTGGTACAAAAGCAGAGACTATAGTTTTGTTAAATCAAGGTCCTCACCGAAATTTTGTTAGGCCTTGTGCTGATTTTCTCTTTGAATCTGCTGCAAATATTTACAAGAGCAATGTATTGTCAGTTGTTCTGACAGGAATGGGACGTGATGGTTGCGACGGGGCTTTAGCTGTTAAAGAGAAAAATGGTGCTGTTCTCATTCAGAGTCAAGAAACATGTGCTGTTTTTGGTATGCCTGGTGCAGTTTACAATACCAATCAATATGACTTTATTGATTCCCCTCGAAATATAGCAAAAAAAGTTGAATCTATATTTAAGTCAAAAGGGGTCAATCATGTCGCCTGAGACTTTAAGTTTTTTTGCACAGATAATAGAGAAAGAAACGGGTATTATCTATCAAGATATAAATCTTTACCAACTTAAAACACGACTTGAAGAAATCATTAAGACTGAAGGATTTGATTCAATTGATCAACTAGAGAAAACCTTTAAAGGGCCAAATCTTGATTCGCTACTTAAACGGAAGTTTTTAGATCATGCAACAAATAATGAAACCTTGTTTTTTAGAGATCCAACATTTTTCAATGCTCTTCAAAACTTTATTTTAACTGAAGTCCTATTAGATTGCCCGTCGCAAATAAAAATCTGGTCAGCAGCTTCAAGTACGGGACAAGAGGCAATCAGCACTGCAATTGCTCTTGAAGAGCTT
>CAYGQW010000237.1:0-4708 GCA_964352175.1 uncultured Halobacteriovorax sp. | reverse complement strand
AATTTTTATTCAAAGAAAAGAAGCTAATGTCATTCTTGCTACAGGTGAGCGAGTACTAGATATGGTGATTGACGGCAAACAAGAAATGGTTAACTTGACTGAAGTTCAAAGAGAACCATCTTCTGGAAAACTTGTTCACATGTCTTTTCACCTACTAAAAGCTGGTGAAAAAACTCATGCTTCAATACCAGTTCATTTGAAAGGAAATGCTATTGGCTTAAAAGCCGGTGGACTAATTCAACTTGTACTCAAAGAAATTGATATTAAAGCGTTGCCAAAAGATCTGCCTGAGTTTATCGATATTGATGTCTCAAGCTTAGATATTGGTGATCATCTAGAGCTTAAAGATGTTAAGCTGCCAGCAGGAGTTGAGCTTTATAACATGAAGCCTGAAACAAATGTTGTTGCTTGTAAGCCTCCAGCGAAAGAAGAGCCAGCCTCTGAAGCTGCTCCTGTCGCAAATGCAGAGCCAGAATTAGTTGGTGCTAAAAAAGATAGCGAAGAATAAAAATAAGACAATTGTGATGTTATAAGAGAGGGCTTCCAATGAAGCCCTTTTTTATTATCCAACGAGATCAACTTCTTGAAGACCAGTTATAATTTCTCGAACTAAGCCTTCCATTTTTGGTGTCTCAATCTCTGCAATTCCACCAATTTTCTTGGCAATGACCTTAAGTTCAGTTTGTCCATCAAGCATATTCCATACCATATGTGCAGTATGACTAATTTGAAACTGATGGCCTTCAGGATTAATGAGTATGATCTGATCCTTTAAGTCTTGTGATTTTAATTGGCTTCCATGTTTAATTAGCATTATAACCTCCGTTTCTATTGATATTGTCTCAAAGTCTTGAATTTCCATAAAGCAATAGAGTTGCAAGTTCGGTGAATCCTAATACTTGTTTTAGTAAAAAACTGATATGATCATTTTTTCCAAGGAAATAGTATGAAAAGTAATGATCTCGTAGTTACTCTTGGCGATGTCGTCGAAAAATTAGCTGGTGCTACTATTCAGCATGGTGAGTTCAATGATCGAATTTATCTTATGAAAATGAGTGACGAAGTCGCTGCAAAGAATGTGATTTTGGCCATAGAAGAGTTGGCCATGGAAAATAATTACGGCAAAATCTTTATTAAAACACCGCAGACTAGGTATCTTGCTTTTTTAGAAAGTGGATATGAAATTGAAGCGACTATTCCAGGTTTCTTCAAAGGAATTGAGCAGGCTTTATTTATGGTTAAATACCTAGATGAAGAAAGAAGAGAGTTAGAAAAACCCCAACTGGTTCAAGAAGTGATAGAGATTTCTCAGGATAAAGATACGATTAAAGCACAAGGTCTTAACCATGGACATACTATCAGAGAGCTCAATCAAGATGATGCAGATGAGATGGCTCAGATCTACTCCGAAATATTTCCAACCTATCCATTTCCTATCAGTGAGGCAGAATATTTAAGATCAGTGATGAAGGATTTCGTTAGATGCTTTGGAGTATTTAATGTCGAAGGGAAGTTAGTTTCTGTTGCAGCCTGTGAGATTGATAAAAATAGCTTAAATGTAGAGATGACTGACTTTGCAACTTTACCAGAGTTTAGAGGGCAAGGGATGGCCCATGAGTTACTTTATTTTATGGAAGATGCGATGAAAAAAAGTGGAATTAAAACTGCATACACCATAGCCAGAGCGAGATCACACGGAATGAATATTACTTTTTCTAAAGCTGGTTATGAATTTGCCGGCATGCTGAAAAATAATACAAATATCTCAGGTTCTATTCAATCGATGAACGTTTGGTTTAAAAAGATTAATTAAAGAAAACCTTTTAAAAAGCTTTTTACATTAGATCCTAAATCTTTTGTATGATAACCGCCTTCTTGTAGAATAACCGTTGGAATATTAAGATCACAAATTAAACGTCCAATTACTTCATAGTCGGCTGTATCAATTTCAAATTTTCCAATTGGATCAAGCTTATAGGTATCAAATCCTGCTGAAACAATAAGATGTGCCGGCTCAAAAGCTTTAATTGTTGGAAATACTTGTTTCTTTAAGGCATTTTCATAAGCCTTCGCTTTAGTGCCAGTTGGGAGAATAATGTTTTTATTAAAACCTATTCCTTCTCCAGCACCCATTTCAGTTGAAAAACCAATTAGGTATGGAAAATAATCCCGTGGATCTCCATGAATGCTGATAACCAAAACTTCAGGATCTTGGTAGAATATCTCTTGGGTGCCGTTCCCATGATGAAAATCTATATCAAGAATAACTACTCTACCTTTTTTCTTTAATTCTCGCGCTGAAATTGCAGCATTATTAAAATAACAATAACCACCGTAGGTATCAAAAGAAGCGTGGTGTCCGGGAGGGCGAGAAAGAGCATAAGCGAATTTCGCCTTACCGCTAGCAACAAGCTTCGTCGCTTCTAAGGCACATGCAGCGGACCAGCCAGCAGCGGAGAGGGTTTTATTATTTAGGGGTGTGCCAGAGTCAAAACAATAATAACCGGCATGGTTGAGATTTGACGGATTAGGTTCAAAGCCTGAACGTTGTAAAAATACACTTGGATAAAACTCTTTATCATCAGGTAAATGTGTTGCTGCATCATACAGCGACCATAATTGAAAATTATGAACATCTCGAATGGCTGACAATGGAATTTTTTTAGGTTCAACGATATTAAAAGATTGATCCTTTGAAAGTGCTTTGAAAATAGACTCAGCTCTTTTAGTACTTTCTGGATGTTTGATTTTATTTCCTAGGGCCCATTCATATTTTGGAGCAAACTCGTGTTGCTTTTGATTGAAAAAGACGGACATTTTTTCCATGAATTCCTCTTAATGAATGACAGACTTTAAAAAATCTTTTGTTCTCTGATTCTTAGGATTATCTAGAAGTTCTGATGGACTACCTTCTTCTAGTATAACACCTTCATGCAAAAAGCATATTCTATCTGCAACAGCTCGAGCAAAACCAATCTCATGAGTTACTACGATCATCGTCATGCCTTCATTGGCAAGGTCTTTCATGACCTTAAGTACACTCTCGACTGTTTCGGGGTCAAGTGCACTGGTTGGTTCGTCAAATAGCATAATTGAAGGGTCCATTGCTAAAGCTCTAGCAATGGCCACTCGTTGCTTTTGACCACCAGATAAGCGAGCAGGAAACTCATGAATTTTATCTTCTAGATCAACTTTTTTAAGAAGTTGCATCGCTTTATTTTTAGCATCAGTTTTAGTTGTCTTTCTGACCTGACAAGGAGCCTCAATGATATTTGATAAAACATCTAGGTGGGGAAATAAGTTAAAATGCTGAAATACCATCCCCATATTGGATCGTATTCGGTTTAGATCAATTTGATCAGGATTTAACTTTTGTTCATTTAAAGAAATATCTCCACCCGTTGGAAATTCAAGAAAGTTCAAACATCTCAAAAATGTGCTTTTACCAGAGCCAGAAGCGCCAATAAGACAAACAACTTCTCCTTTAGAAATTTCTAAATTAATACCTTTAAGCACTTCAAGGGAGCCAAAGTTCTTTTTAATTTGACGAGCTTGTAAGACTATCATCAAGTAGCTCCCGATCTTTTAAGTCTTAATTCTAGTTTTTGTACTAAATAGCTTAGAACCATGACCATCACTAAATAATAAAATGCGACGATGATGAGATAAGTCATTTGATCAAAACTATTAGAGCCCTGAGTTGTAGCAATATTAAAGAGCTCATCCATCGAAATAAAGGCTGCCAAAGATGAATCTTTTATAGCAATAATAAATTGATTACCAAGAGATGGAATTGCCCTCAAGAAAGCTTGAGGAAGTATTATCCTTCTGTAGGTTAGAAAATTACTCATGCCTAAACTCTTGGCGGCTTCAAACTGGCCACGATCGATACTTTGGATCGCCCCTCGGAAAATTTCTGAAATATAACCACCATTGTGAAATGCGAGCGCCAATGTTGCAGCTAAAAAACTAGAAATTTTAATTAAATCAGTTAAACCAAAATAGAGTACAAAAATTTGAACAATTAGCGGTGTACCTCTAACGATCGTTATATAGAATGTCGAAATTGTGTTCAGAATCTTAAATTTAGAGAGAGATAAAAAAGCAAAAAAAAGACCTATGAGTAAGCCCATTAATAATGAAGTTAGAGATAATTGTAGCGTAAGCGCTGCACCCTTTAAAAATAGTGGATACGATGAGGTAAAAACTTCAATAATATGTTGAAAATTAGGCAAGTCTCAAGCTCACTTTGAAAGATTACTTTTTGGAATAGAGATATCTTTGTTGAAATACTTAAGGCCTAGGCTTTTTAGGGTGCCGTCACTCATCATAGATTTTAAAGCAGTGTTAATCTCTTTTAACAGCTCCGTATTCTTAAGTGAAACAGAGATGCCCTGTCGACTTTCTCCTAATGTTTGATGACCGTAGATTTTTAAACCACGTTTAATCGCCATGGCGCCGGTGATCGAATCTGTAATAACAAAATCATGTCTTCCGTTTTGAAGTGCTTCTAGTGCTGTTATGTCAGAGTCATAGATTTTTAAGTTCTTCGTGAAAGCTTGAGCATTCTGAATATAGGTTGAGCCTTTTGAGACCGCAATCTCTTTGTCTTTTAAATCAATCTCAATATTTAATTTTTCTGTATCACGAGAGTAAATCTGCGGACCTGAATAATAATAGGGAATACTAAATGCCACATGTTGTTTTC
>CAYGQW010000236.1:0-4757 GCA_964352175.1 uncultured Halobacteriovorax sp. | reverse complement strand
TCGGTTGGCTCGACAAAAAAACCAAAATGGTTTCTGTCGTCGAAGCTTAATGGCTGATTAAAAAAAGCAATAAAAAGGGAACTTCTTCGAGGTTCCCTTTTTTTTTAGATGCAGAAATAGAGGCGAGCTTGAAGTTTATTGATGAAGTTACAATCACTATTATTAGCGGCAACGGCGGTGAGGGTTGTTCAGGTATGCGCCGTGAAAAACACGTACCAATGGGCGGACCTGACGGTGGTGACGGTGGAAATGGCGGTGACGTTTACGTTGAAGCCACCGATAAACTGAATACTCTAGTAAAATTTAGAGGCAGAAAAGTATATCGAGCACAAAACGGTGAAAATGGTTCTGGCCAGCAATGCCATGGAAAGTACGGTGAAGACTTAATCATCCCTGTACCTGTTGGAACAATTGTTAGAAGAACTGACAACCAAGAAGTTTTAGCTGATCTGACTGAGATCGGACAAAGAGTTGTGATCGCTGAAGGCGGACGCGGTGGACTTGGTAACGCCAATTTTAAAACTTCTACAAACCAAGCACCTAGACGAGTGATTGATCCTAAACCAGGCGAGACGATTGAGGTTGATCTAGAGCTTAAGTTGCTGGCTGATATAGCTTTAATTGGTATGCCAAACGCTGGCAAATCCACTCTCATATCGGTTATCTCAGCAGCGAAGCCCAAAATAGCTGACTACCCTTTTACAACTCTTGAGCCAAACCTCGGCGTTGTCGCCTTTAATCTGGAGGACTCTTTTGTGGTTGCTGATATTCCAGGACTTATTGAGGATGCAGCAGAAGGCAAAGGGCTTGGAATTAAATTTCTAAAGCATATTGAAAGAACTAAAGCATTTGTTCATCTTGTCGACGTCTCTTGGTGTCTTGATGAATTTGAAGCTTTCGATCAATACGTTACTGTTAGAGCCGAACTTGAACGATTTAATGAAAAAATGTTAGATAAGCCTGAGATTATTTGTTTAACCAAAATTGATGCGATGACAGAAGAAGAGATCGAAAAAATACAAAGATTTTTCGAAGAAGCACTTGATAAAAAGGTTCTTCCAATTTCATCTGTTTCCGGTCGTAATATAGATATTGTAAAATCTTTGATGTTCCAAAGTTTAGGAAGAGGAAAATAGTTTATGTCTACTGAGTATATTAACAACCAAGTTGATCAAATTATTAATGATAAGAAATATCCTTATCCTCTGAATATTGCCATGGCGAGTACTTGGCTTATTGGAAACCTAAAAGGTGTTAACCTTAAAGTTTTAGATGTTGCCAAACAAAGCTCTCTTGCTGATTACTTTGTTATGGGCTCGGCAACCAACTCGATCTCAGCAAAAGCCATGGCTGACGAAGTAATCTTTCATATGAAGCGTGCTGGCCACCAAATCGTTTCTCGAGAAGGCATGAGCTCAACAGCTGATTGGATCCTGCTTGATATTGGTGACATCATTGTCCACATCTTTCTAGAAAGTTCTCGTAATGCTTATGATCTTGATAGTCTTTGGGCATCTGCTCAATCTATGGAAATTCCTCAAGAATTCTACTCAAGTGAAGAAGAACAAAAGCCAAATGGTCCTGACGGTAGAGGCTTCTTCTGAAAATACGCCTTTTCTGCGTTGGTAAATTAAAAGACCAAAACATTGAAGTCATAGAAAAAGATTACCTAAAAAGACTTCCTCCCGGCTTTTTAGAAATAAAAGAACTTAAATCTCGTTCTGAAGATGTCATCGCTGAAGGCAAAGATATCTTAAAAGAAACTGTGGGACATCACCTCGTATTACTAACTGAAAATGGAAAACAAAGAGATAGTGTTCAATTCTCTTCTTGGTTAGATCAATTGACTCAACAACCAAAACCAGTTGCCCTAGTCATTGGTGGGGCTGCTGGATTTTCAAAAGAGATTCGAGATCAGGCTCAAGAGTTTTGCTCACTTTCTCTACTCACCTATCCGCATAAGTTCGCACGGCTTATTCTCATCGAGCAGCTCTATAGAGCGCATACGATTCAGACGAGTCATCCCTATCATAAGTAATTATTTTGCTAACGGCAGTTTGCCTTCTCTTTGAATTGGATTATCAAGAGAGACAAAGGTTTCAGTAGAGTGAATCTCGGGAATTGTCTGAAGCTTATTTAAAAGAAAACTATGAAGGGCCTTCGTACTTTCAACCATGACTTTAACAAAGAGACCGTATTGACCTGTGGTATAATGGACTTCAACTACTTCTTCAAATCCTTTCATGATCTCAATAGTGTTCTTTAGATCGTTAGCTGATCTAAGATTCACACCAATGAATGTCGTTACTTCTAAGCCAATTTTTCTTGGATCTACAATAAACTTTGAACCTGTAATCACTCCAGCTTCTTTCATTTTCGCAAGTCGCCCATGAACGGTTCCTGCAGAAACAAGTAACTGATCGGCAATATCTTGATACGGCATACGGGCATTTTCTTGAAGTCTTCGCAAGATTTCAATATCTACCTTATCAAGTTTAAAAGACTCATGATCATTCATTATTGAGTCATCCCAGTTGCTTTTTTAACTTCTTTTAAAAAAGCTGAAGCTTTTGGCTTAACTTTACTTGCGCCCTCTTCAAGAATTTGATCAATCTTTTTAGGATTTGCCATCAACTCTTCATACTTATCTCTTGGCTCTTGAAGAGAAGTATTAATAACTTTAAAAAGTTCAGCCTTAGCTTCTCCCCAGCCTATTCCTTTTTTGTACCAAGCCGCTAAATCATCTTGCTGCACTTTAGTTGAAAAGAATTTAAACAGATCAAAAATTAATGAATCATTTGGGTCTTTAGGTGCTTCAGGAGGAAGGGAATCAGTTTTAATTTTATTAATAAGCTTTTGTAGCTTCTTTTCGGGCAAGAAAAGTGGAACCGTATTCTGATAAGACTTCGACATCTTTCGTCCGTCCAACCCTGGAACTAACGTCTCAGATTGTACTAACGCTTCTGGCGGCGTTAAAACCTCGCCGTAAATAGCGTTAAAGGACGATACGATTTCTCTCGCTATTTCTATATGCTGAAGCTGATCAGCTCCAACAGGCACAAGATTCGTTTGCAAGAAAAGAATATCTGAGGCCATCAATACAGGATAACCATAGATCCCCATATTAATACCTTGATCGACATCACGACCATTTTGCGTATTTTCAGCCGCGATCGCTTTATAAGCGTGAGCGCGATTCATATGTCCCTTGGCAGTAAAGCAAGAAAGAATCCAGTTCATTTCCATAATTTCAGGAATATCGCTTTGACGATAGATAGTCACTTGATCTGGATTTAATCCCATCGACAACCAGGTCGCTGCGACTTCATAAACATACTCGCGCATCAGCTTTGCATCGTGAATAGTCGTTAAGGAATGATAGTCCGCGATAAAGTAGAAGCAGTCGTATTTGCCTGTACCAGCCATTTCGATAGCCGGCTTAATTGCACCTAAATAATTACCAAGATGTGGCATTCCAGTGGGTTTAATCCCTGTCAGGCAGATAGGTTTTTTCATTATTAAAAGATAACGATAAAGATAGAAGGTGACAATCTTGAGTCATCTTCTAAATGGTATAAGGGGTATTTTGAGGGCTAGAGCTTAACAGTTTTAAATAATGCGCTGCCATTGCATCACAACTACATAGTGTTAAAAGGTCGAGGATAGCGGAGTAATTTTTGTAAGTTATTTTAACTAAAATTAGCGCCTAGCATTTATGTGTTCAAGTAGGATATCTGACAAATTATCGTTTTCGAGCTTAGAAGGATGGAAACCATCCCAGTGGTTCTTCAAAATTGGGTCTCTTTTAACGTGACTAAAGTCTAACACTTCAACACCTTTTGCCCTCAAGCAATCGCCAATCTCTGAATTAGACTCCTCAGGGTATAGGACGGTTATAAACTTTGTATCATCAAACTGTTCATCCACTTTTTTGCCAATCTGATTGATAATCTCACATGTTAGCTCTCGCATCTCTGGAGTAATAGTTTCACTATCCATAAGATATCTTAAATTTGAAAATGCTGCACTCTTTGCAAAAAACCTTTTTAGCTTCATATCAGTAGAGACAGTTGTTTCTAAGTAAAGTTCTTTTTTGTCATTAAAGACATATTTAGGAGCTGGCCAAGCAAATGACATCGTTGAAAAATGAGTAGTTGCTCGGAGAGTTTGATTGTTAATAAAAAAATAATAAACGACTCCTGATTTTTGCTTAACCTCTTCGGACAAGTTTCTCTTAGACAGCAAATAAAGAAACATATTTGGAGCAGAACCTGATAAAGCATAGTTATAAGCTTGATATTCTTCCGTTTTTTTTCCAAAAAAGTAAGGAAGAGTCTCATCATCTGAAAGACCATCACCAAAAGTAAAAGAGCATCCTAAAAATATGGCAAACTTATCAGCCTTCTCACCTTGATCGAGAGTCACTCTGCGACGAAGATCATCAAGATTAACGATAAAAGTCTTATCGTTAAGAGCTTCGTATTCATTAGCAGATGCTTCGAAATAAAGGTTCTCATAATAATCATTTCTAAGATATGTATTGCTAGTAGTAAAAAGACTTTTGTAATGATTTTTAATTTCACTATAAAGATTTAAAAAATGTTTATCCTTAGCAAGTAGGAACGTTTCAATCACAAAAAACACAAGGATTGAAAACAAACAGCCAGCTAATAGTGCAAGAAAATTTTTAAACATATATATTTATAAACTGAAGAAATAAAAAAGCCACCCAAAGGGTGGCTTAATGAATATAAAAA
>CAYGQW010000235.1:0-4794 GCA_964352175.1 uncultured Halobacteriovorax sp. | reverse complement strand
GGTCGCAGTTCGAAGTTATTGAAAATGAGAGGATTTCCAATCTAAAGCTCGAAGGTTTAACGATTTCTGGCTCTCTCTTCTCTCTCACCACCTTCGTGGGTGTAACTTTCGATTCCTGTGTATTTTTTGGTTCAAAAATTGAAAACTGTGAATTTGTTAACTGCAATTTTATTGATTGCAACTTCCAATTTAGTGAAATAACACATTGCAATTTTAAAACATCAACATTCAAAAATATCTTATGGGACTTTACTCCAGTAAAACGCTCAAAGATTCAAGAGTGCCAGATGGATGGTAGCTCATCGTACTACCTGACTAAAGATGACTCTTATTTAACTCAATGTTTTGAACTTCCTCAGGAATGGGACGAAGTCCCACCTGATGATGAGGAGCTGATTGAAGAATCAGGCTTCTTCTCTCAGCTATTAGGAAAAGCAGCTTAGTTTCCCCTGACCTATATCCCTCAGGTATTTTAAGGACGGCATTGTCAGGATTCATTGCGCCCGCTTAGTGAAATACCAACCTATCTCGGCCAGATCCAGGGAGATGGATTTCCCCTGGTCCCATTCTCGCAACTTATGTTGCTCTCCCCCGCACCCTAGGCCTGGCCTGGGGTGTTTTCTTTTTTATTCAAGTAAAGTGCTAAATACACCGATTTGAATACATATAATGAGGTGTATTGATGAAGCTCCATATATTTTTAATCGTTATTTCGTTATCTCTGTCTGTAATGGCTCAAGATACTGACACTCAGGACTCCCTGCTGGATGCCATGAGTTCTCTATCCCTAAGCCAACAATCTCTTGACCAAGATAATAGAAATCAAGAGGCTGATGATACTGAAACCTGCCTTTGGGGCGGATGGATTTCTACTAAGAGCGATACAGGTGAATGTCAGGCTGCCTACCTTAGTGACGTTTATAACGATCCATATATTAAAAACTTTGGACCAACATATGAAGCTGTAATGAGATGTGGAGCTCGTACTCTCTATCGTTGTAATCCTGTTATCTTTGGAAGCGCAAGCTCGGGTCGTGACTCAAAAGGATATTGTGTCGATATTCCAAGTCCAGACTCCGCACTATTAATGAATGCCTGTAGAGCTGTCGCGGCAGAACATTCAGACGAACATCTTAGTAAATTAAAAACTGATCCTGAATTACTGGCAAATTATATTGGTCAATCGGCAGAGATCGCTCTTCAATGTCGCCAAGGTGGAAGAGACTGTAATGAGTTTATTCAAGCTGTAACAAATGAAGTTCGTCCGGCGCTAGTATGTCACGAAACCTCAGCACTTTTTCCATTCATGTACAGCACATTATCACAGAACAACCTTTCAATGATTGATCAACTAACCGGAACTCTAGGTAGTGAATACAATGCCTATATAGAGAGACTGCTACAAGACAGAAATGCAGCCATTGCGCATAATCGTAACTTGATGGACCAAGCAGTTTCCCAATACTCAAACTCTGACGAAGTTCAAAGAATGTGGACTCGACTTGAGAGAAGATTCACGACAAGACTTAATCGCAACAGAAGACCTGTTGGCACAAAGCCAGCATCAACATCTATTGGTCGCTGCTTAATGTATGTTAAATTTGGTTTAGTGAGTGGTGGTTTCATGAGTTATCCGGGTACCGCACACGCTCAACAATTTGGCCCTGTTCTTAGACAGTCGGGATTTACAAATCTGATGGATACACCTGGCTTTGAAGACATCACACCCGAAACAGCTCCACCTGGTGCAGTTATTGTCTACCGTGGTGGTGACTCAGGTCATATTGAAGTTAAGATGGAAGATGGTAGATACGGTAGTGACTTTGTAAGTAACTCACCTATTTCCGCAAGAACAAGCCGTCGTGTTCCGATTGGAATCTATGTTAAAATTCCTAGTAATATTGAAGGACTAGTTGAGGTACCAAATGAATAAATTACTAATAATAACTATACTCGTAACCAGTATGCCCCTCATGGCGATGTCCAAAACATTTAAGCTTAATGATGTAAAGGAAATATCAACTCCTAAGACCACAGAAGAAGTAAAAGCTGGCTACGACATGCTTTATAATGCTGTAAAAGAACTTGAAAAAAATCCTAGCGATGAGCTTGCTGTAGCGATCTTAAAAGGTTACGCAGCAGTTGGAAAAAAAGATCCAAGCTATATTGGCATTGAAGACTTAGCGCCATATTTCAAGAAAAACTCAAAAAAGATGACTGAGCTAGCGAAGAAAAATCTAGATAAAAAAGAATCTGAGGTTATGCTGATGGCACTTGAAAGTATGGCGGAAAATGTAGGACGAGGTAATGATCCATCTGTAGAAAAGTAATAACTACGGCAAACGGTAGAAGCAACCAACCGAATCAGTATTTCGTTTTGAAGCGGATAGTACAAGTTGACTCACCTCCACTGCATTTCTAAGCCCAATCAATTCATCTGATAGTCTTGCATCTCGATAAAAACGCTGAATTTCTTCTGAAAGCTCAACCAACATAGCATTGGCACGCTTAAGTCGGTCACCTGAACGAGTAAGACCAAGGTAATTCCACATGGTTTGTTTTAATGTCATCCAATCCTGTGCTGTAAGCGCACGATCAACTTGCAGATAACCGTCTTTCCAGTCTTTAATTTGTGTAAAGTCATAGGCTTTTTCTTGAGGCAATGACTCTAAAATATTTTCAGCTGCAATATATCCAAAAGTTAAACCTTCAAGAAGTGAAGTTGACGCCAGTCTATTGGCTCCATGTAATCCAGTACAAGCAACTTCACCAACTGCATAGAGACCTTTTAAGTTTGTCTTGCCACTAAGATCTGTTTTCACTCCACCACAAGTATAGTGAGCAGCTGGAACAACCGGGATTGGCTCTTTTGTCATATCAACATTTTTTGAAAGGCAGTGTGCGAAAATTGTTGGAAATCTTAACCTGACCCAATCAGCATCCTTGTGAGTCATATCCAGATAAACACATTCGTGCCTAGTTGCAATCATTTCTTCATGGATTGATCTAGCGACAACATCACGTGGAGCAAGCTCTCTATCAGGATGATATTTTGACATGAAAGCACGTCCCTCAGAGTTTACTAAAACTCCGCCTTCTCCTCGAAGGGCTTCAGAAATCAAGAAGCGACGATGGGAACTTTGATCAAAGAATGTTGTAGGATGAAACTGGATAAATTCCATATCAGTGAATATTGCGCCAGCACGTTTGGCCATAGCATGCCCATCACCTCTGGCCCCTTCAGAGTTTGAATGATTGAGGTAAAGCGCTCCAATACCACCAGTGGCTAAAATAGTAACTTTTGCTATAGCCTTCGCCGTCATTCCTGTTTCTTGATTAAAGACGTAAGCGCCAAGAACACGAGGTTCTTCATATCGCTGCTGAATTCGTACACCATGATGTAGCGGAGTCAGTAAATCAATGGCAGTGTGACCTGTAAGGAATGTCACGTTTGGAAATCTCTTTTTATCATTGAGATAATTCAGCATTGAAACTTGAATTTCACGACCGGTAAAATCACCTTGATACAAAATTCGTGATTTAGAGTGGCAGGCTTCCATAGTGAAATTAAGATCGCCATTTTCACTGCGTTGAAAATTTGTTTTAGCTTTTTTTAGCAAAAGATCTTCTAAGATATCTCCAGAACGATCTTGCAAAATTTTAGCAGCTTCATAAAGACTAGTACCAGCAGAGGCTTTAAAAATGTCATCTATTAAACTCCCCTCACCTTCTTTAGGTGAAGAGCTATCACTTCGCTCATAGATGATTCCGCCTTGGGCCCAAAAGGTATTTGAAATTTTTGGATCTTTTTCTCGGGTTAGAATACCAACTTTAATCCCAGCTTCACCAAGGCGTATCGCACTTGCTAAACCAGCAACTCCGCAGCCTATGACAAGGGCATCAAATTGATAACTACTCATACTCTTGAACCAAATTTTAAAGAAAGGTCAACGGCTGGGGCACCGTAAGTCAGTGAACCAACACTGATAAAATCAACTCCATCAATAGCGTAAGCTTTGACGGTATCAAGATTAATTCCACCAGAGACTTCAATGGTTGTATCGCTCTTTTTCTTTTGAATCGCTTTAGCCACTAATTCAGGCGTAAAATTATCAAGCATAATATGCTTAACACCCATTTCTAAAGCTTGATCAAATTCTTGCAGGTTATGAACCTCTAACTCTAAAGTAGTGTATCCTGCGTTTAGTGATTTAAAAAAATCAATAGCTGGAGCAACTCCACCAAAGAATGATTTATGATTATCTTTAATCATCCACATATCTGTTGGTCCGTAGCGGTGATTAAAGCCGCCACCTGAAACAACTGCATATTTTTCTAGACCACGGAGTCCAGGCGTCGTTTTTCTTGTGTCTAATATTTTAACATCCGTATCTTTTACCGCTTCAACAAATCGTTTTGTATATGTAGCAACAGAACTTGCTCTAGCAAGTAAGTTAAGGGCAACTCGCTCACCTGTTAACGCTACGGAAAATGGTAATTTCATTTGTATTGAAGTTGGCTTATCAAAATATTTTCCTTCATTTTCTTGGATATTTAATGAAGAAGTATTTACACCAAGATAATCAAATGTTGCTTCAAACCATGGAAGGCCACAAAGAAGCATTGGTGTTTTTATTTTTAACTCGCACTCAACCATATCCATTGGAAGCTTTGATATTACTAGCGGATGTCTTGAAAAATCATCCTCTTCCAAGAAACGTTGTATATCTTTTAAGATTACTTTTTTAAACATACCCATGCCTTTATTGCTTAGCGCTTTCTTTTATCCCTTTC
>CAYGQW010000234.1:0-4821 GCA_964352175.1 uncultured Halobacteriovorax sp. | reverse complement strand
GAAGTCCAGCAGCATCTAGAGCATTTGAAGGGTAAGCCACACAAATACCAGGAATATGGGTAAAGAATGTTTCACCACATTGTGAGTGGTACATGGCTCCACCACGCAAATATCCACCAATTGGAACTCTTACGACCATAGGGCATTTGTAATCACCACCACTTCTATAACGAGTGGTCGCCATTTCATTTTTAAGCTGCATGTATGCAGTCCAGATATAATCAAAGAATTGAATCTCTACGACTGGCTTAATTCCACGCATGGCCATACCAATAGCGCGACCAATAATATTCGCTTCAGCTAATGGTGAGTTGAAAACTTGGCCTTCTTTAGAAGCTCTTTGTACCCCGTGAGTGACCTTGAAAACACCACCCTTACCTTTAAGGTTTGGATCATCAAGTTTTTCAAGTTGGCTAAAGTCAGCAACGTCTTCACCAAACATTCTTAGCATTGGATTTTTAGCAAATTCACTTTTTAAAACACTATTGATAGCGCCCGCTAAAGGAACGTCATCTTTTCCTTCAAACTTTGGTTCAGTATCAAAAAGAGTGCGATCAGAGATTGAAACATCTTCGCTAAATAAGTGCTTCATTGAATCAGCAGGATCAGGCCAAGGAGTTTCAAGGGCTCTTTTTAGAGCATCTTTTAACTCGGCATCAATTTTTGCATAAAGTTCTTTTTTATCTTCTTCAGAAATCACACCACTTTCAATTAAGAGCTTAGGATATGAATTGAAAACGTCTCTACGTTTTTCATCTGCAAGATCTTCTTGCGTTCTGTACATGGCGTGATCATCTGATAGTGAATGGGAGTATGGACGAGTCACATGAGCGTGAACTAGAACAGGACCTTTACCAGAACGAAGATATTTAACAGCTTCAACCATGCAAGCATAAGATTCGATTGGACAGCTGCCATCAACCTCAAAGATTTTAAGGTTAGGGAAATTAGTCATCGCTTTTGAAATTGAACCTCCTGGAGTCTGAACATCAACAGGCACTGAAATGGCGTAGCCATTATCTTCAACCATAAAAAGAACTGGCAACTTATTCACACAAGCCGTCGTCATGGCTTCCCAGAACTCTCCTTGAGAAGTCGTACCGTCGCCAGATGAAACATAAACAATTTCGTCTTTAAAAGCTGGAATACCGTGATCATTTTTAAGATCTGCAAGATAGCGACCCGCTTCTGCTACACCGCAAGCTTGTAAAAACTGTGTTCCGGTACAAGAAGACTTAGTCACGATATTCAAATTAACGTTACCCCAGTGAGCTGGCATTTGGCGGCCATGACTAGCAGTATCGCCGATATTACCATTAGCCTGGCAAAGCATTTCATAGGGAGTTACACCAAGACCAAGGCAAAGTGCACGGTCGCGGTAGTAGGGAATAAACCAATCGTATTTTGGTTTCATGGTGCGTGCAACAGCAGAAAGAATTCCTTCGTGTCCTGCACCTGATATTTGAAAGAAAGCCTTTGATTGCTTTTTCATCGAGATTTCTGTGTCATCAACTCGACGAGATAGATAAACGTTTCTAAGCATATCGACGAGGTCTTCTTTTTTAAGACCGTATTGCTTTGCGAGTTTTAATTTCTTTTCGTGCAAGTTGCCTTCTTTGATTGTGGCTGATTTTGATTGTTTGGATACTGTTTGTTCCAACATGAGCACCTACTTATGCTAAGCATTATTAATTCAATTTAAAGCATGTGAAATTTACCTAAGGGGGGGAATTCTGTCCATGGCGAGGCGTCAAAAACCCGAAGAAAGTGTCATGGCAAAGCGTCGGTCCTCTTTTCCACGAATATCATCCACTGAGTCGTCAGTTGCATAGGAAGTGAGATCAAACTCTAACTTCTTCGAACGAACTCCAATCCCAATAGAACCAAAACCATCGCCGTATCCTAGACGGAAAAAGAATGTTCTTGCGATGTCGATTTCCATTCCAGCTTGAAGGCGCCTTTTGATAGATACGCCGTATTTATCACTTAGGTCCTTATAATTAATTTCGAAATGAGTTCTAACCACGTTACCGACTTGAGGGGTAAGTGAAAATCCGAGATCAAGTGTTTGCTTGATTTTATCAGGTGCACCTGCTCCACTCGAACTAAATTTTTGAGACCCGGCATTTCTAAGAACAGCGGCAAAGGTTGGAAGCATAGAAAAAGGTAATGTTAATTTTCCACCAACAATTGCAATAATTGCAGATCCTTTTTTATATACCCCATCATCAAAATCAGCAGAAATATTTTCGTCTTGAACACCTTCGACTTCTTTTCTATTGAGCCAGATTGCAGATGCTCCAACCTTGAAAACCCCTCCCAAAAAAGAAAGGTTTGCAGCTAGGTAAGGACCATGATCAGTCCTTTGTGCATACTCAAAGTCATCACCATAATCTTCATCAAGTCTTGCTTTTGTTCTTTTAGAAATTAAGTAACCAAAACTTAGATACCTGGTCGTAAAGTTGGGCATTAATCCAAAGCGCGTATGTGTCGTTTTATTTCTATTTTCTAATAAGAGTTTTCTTTGCCCTTCAAGACTAAATCCATCGATGAAATTACTAAAGTTATCCCCGATATTTCCCTTGCCAGCAATATCAAGCCAACCCTTATTAAGCTCCATATGAAAATTTGAAAAATGCAAATGTGAATAGCGAACAGTTCCAAGTCCGGCCGGATTATAAAAAGCAGATGAAGCATCATCGACTTTAGCAATATAAGCATTTCCCATCGCTAGCGCGCGACCGTTGACTGCAAGCTCTGGATAGGTTGCATCTTCAGCGAAGCCAAGCTCAGTGACTTGGGCTGAAGCTAACGTGGAAAAGAGACATAAGATGGCGAAAATTAAAGTCTTCACCCTCCTATTATAGAGAATAGAGACGATGAATTCCCCCGGGCAAAATAGTTGCCAAGGGGACTATAAGTCATTGATTTCAGTGACGCTTTTTTCTACCTGGGAATCTGTGAGGGATATTACCCAAGTAAGTTCCTTTGATTTTTCTGATCGACTCGATTCTAGCTTCTGCCAGCATGTCCGTGGCTTTATGAACTGGAACATCTTGTTCATCAGAAATTTGGAAAATCTTCAAAGTTGTATCATAGATTGTATCAACCATTCTTGTGGCTTTAGAGTCTGACCAACCTTCAAATTCAATCGACACGTTCATCAGTCCACCTGCATTGATCAGATAATCTGGAGCGTACAAAATGCCTTTATCTTTTAAAATTTCGCCGTGGCGAGTTTCGTCGAGTTGGTTATTAGCTGCACCAGCAACAATTTTACACTTCAAACGATCAATCGTTTTGTCGTTGATAGTTGCACCAAGAGCGCATGGAGCATAAACGTCACAATTCACATCATAGATATCATTGCTTGCAATAAACTCGGCATTTGGAACTGCATCTTTAAAAGCCTGAATGTTTTTTTCATTGATATCAGTAAATAAAACTTTGGCACCATTTTTATAAAGTAGTTCACCTAGGTTACGGCCAACTGAGCCCGCTCCTTGAAGAGCCACTACTTTATTTTTAACAGAGCGATCTCCGTACACTTTTGTAAGTGAAGCTTCGATTCCTCTAAACACACCACGAGCTGTGTAGGGAGATGGATTACCAGAGCCGCCGTGAGTTTTTGCAACACCACATACGTTATTTGTTTCAGTAAAAATATGTTCAATATCTTCAACACCGATATTGACATCTTCAGCGGTGATATAACGACCATTAAGGGATTCAAGGAAACGTCCGTAAGCTCTAAAGAGCGCTTCAGACTTGTCATTAGGATCAGCAATGATGACGGCCTTACCACCACCAAGGTTTAATCCTGAAACAGCTGCCTTATAAGTCATGCCTTTCGATAATCTAAGAACATCTGTAATCGCTTCGTTGATGTCAGCATATGGCCAAAGACGAGTTCCACCAAGTGCTGGGCCAAGAATTGTATTATGAATGGCAACGATAGCTTTGAGTCCGCAAGAAGCATCACTAAAAAAGACAACTTCCTCATGACCTTCAGAATATAGTTTTTCAAATGTAAGCATGGGTCTTACTCCCTTATTAAATGAGGTAAAATTTAAGGTTTTCCCTTAAAATCCGATAACTTAAGCGATCGCATCATAAGCTCTGAAAAGGAAAGATAATATGCCCACTGTGTCAGTGTGTGAAATGAATGAAAACAATACCTTAGACGATAAAAATGCCGACAATTATGAAGTTAATGAAGGCGAAATTCTCTTTGATGAACTAGAAAAACAAGAATTTAAACTTCCTCACGGATGCCTTGCTGGCTCGTGTGGCTCTTGTCGAGTTTGGGTCATTGAAGGTGCAGAACAACTTAAAGAGCCAAGCGCAATTGAACAAAATACTATAGAGGCAATTACTCAAACCTATAATGAAACTGTTGGTGAGGACTTCTTGAAAGATAAAGTTCTTAGATTGTCTTGCCGCGCTCGAATTCAAGGCAATGGTAAAATCGTCATTGCTGCTCTTAAGAAGTAATTCTTGCAAGTGCTCTAAGTTTTGCATTAATCGCATCAGCTGAGTCTACTGCCGTATCCCATGCGGTATAAATTTGCTTTTTTACATTAGCCCTTAAATCTCCGGCAACATAACAGCCTTCAATATTTGTCATTCCTTTTGCATCTCCTAATACGAAACCACGCTCGTCGACATCACAATTAAGCGATTTCGCAAGCTCGTTATAAACAATCATTCCGAGAGAAACAAAAGACCAATCAAATTCATGAACAGAGCCATCGGCTAATTGAAAACCTTCCAAGGTTTTACCATTGACTTTTCCCATGACTGCAACGATCTCACCTTCAA
>CAYGQW010000233.1:0-4824 GCA_964352175.1 uncultured Halobacteriovorax sp. | reverse complement strand
GTCCTATATCTGTAGTTGCTACAGGTTTTAAGCAAAGAACAAATCACTGGGATCATGTAGTTGCTCACTTTAATTTTAGCAATGGTTGTGTGGCTGATATTACAGTCGGACGCGGACATGTTCATGAAGTTAGATCTCTTGAAGCTTCTAATGAAAATGGTGTTCTTCGAGTTGATTTGATGAATAATCAAATTCAGATAGCACATAAAGAAGCTTCAGACGTAAAAATAATTAACTATACAAAGAGAGATCATCTACTGATGGAGCAAGAGCGCTTTTATCAATCTATTCTAAGTGGCAAACCTATCATGGTAACCCTCGATGATGGAGTAAAAGCAGTTAAGCTAATTGATGCAGTTCTTCAGTCACTTGATTCAAAAAAAATGGTTAACTTGTGATGAAAGAGTGGTGTTTGTTAATTGCCGGTGAGAAATCAGGTGAAGAGCATGCTCTTAGTTTTGTAGCGTCTTTAAAAACACTTAGGCCGGACCTTGAGTTCTTTGGAGTCGGCGGCGATGAGTTAAAGACGTCTGGAATGGATCTTCTTTACCATCTTAAAGATTTTTCTAGTTTTGGATTCTCAGAGGTTATTGGGAAAATACCATTTTATTTAAAAGCCATGAAAGATATAGTGACCGAGACAAAGAAGCGAAATTGCAAAGTCGCTATTCTTATCGATTTTCAAGACTTCAACTTGCGACTAGCTAAAAAACTATCCAAACAAGGTGTCCAAATATTGTACTACGTTGCACCTCAAGCTTGGGCATGGAAGTCTTACAGAGCGAAAACATTGCAACAAACCGTTCATACCCTTTTTTCAATTCTTCCTTTTGAAAAAAAATGGTTTTCTGAAAGAGGGGTCTCTAAAATTATTTCGGTACCACATCCATTACAAATCAATTATGCAGATGCGCTAAAGCAGCTCGAACCCAAAAACCATGATTCGATGAAAAATAAAGTGCGACTTCTTTTACTGCCAGGTAGTCGCAACGATGAAGTTCGTTTTTTAATGCCTGAATTCGAACAGACAGTGAAGAATCTAAGAAGAATTTTAAAACAAGATCTTGAAGTTGGTATAGTTTACTCGTCAAATGTTAAGTCACATTACTGGCAAGCTTATGCATCACAGATTGATATCTCATGGACTAATACTGATTTAGTGGCAGCGATGAAATGGGCGGATATTTCATTGGCTACAAGTGGTACAGTCACTTTGGCCACAGGGCTCTTTCAAGTTCCAACAGTAGTATCTTATAAGGGGTCACTGCTTAATCAATTTATTTTTGAGACTTTTGTAATTTACGATAAGCCAATTTCTTTAACCAATTTGATTTTAGAAGATCTTGTTTTTCCCGAATTTATTCAGGAGCGAGCTACATCTTACAACATGACGAAAGCATTACTTAAATTAATTAACGATCCTAAGGAATTTTATCGCGTCAAAGAAGCATTATCGAAGCTTGGCTCATTTCTTGTAGGTGATGGGGATCCAGCCACATATATGTTAAAAGCATTTGAACATCAGGAGCAATCAATATGATCGCCCTTGGGAAATTGTTTCAGTTTTTGATGTTGCCCCTCGCTTTTCTCTGGGAAGCTTATTATAGAATACGTCGCTTCTTTTATACCTACGGCTACTTTAGCCAAAATGTTTTTCAAGTTCCAATTATCTCAATAGGAAACTTAACATTTGGTGGTACTGGTAAAACACCATTTACTCTTTGGTTGTCGGAATTCTACGCCCGCCATGATTTGAAGATTATGATTTTAATGCGTGGTTATAAAGGGAAGTTAGAAAAAAGTAGTGGTATTCTTCGTGGTGGTCGAAAGTTAGGTTATAACCCTTTTGATTATGGAGATGAGCCGCTCCTTTTAGCTCGTAGGCTTGAAAAAGCCAGTATTGTTGTCGGTAGAAATCGCAGCGAAAATTTAAGGTACTATTTTGGTAATGAAAAACCAGATGTTGTTTTATTAGATGATGGTCATCAGCACCTAAAACTATACCGTGATGTTAATATTGTACTCTTTGATGCATTGATGCCAATCAATCGCTATAAAGTAGCTCCACTAGGATATATGAGAGAAGGCTTTTCCGCCCTAAAAGCGGCTGACCTGATTGTAATTGGTCGAGCAGATCAAGCTCTAAGATCAGATATAGATAATCTAAAAACACTAGTGCAAAAGTATTCACCACCTGGAACAGTTTTTGCCGAGATTGGTTATAGACCAACTGGTGTTTACAATGCCAGAACATCAAAAAAAGAAGATATCCAAAGTCTGCAAGGACGAAAAGTTATTTGTCTGGCAGGGATTGCTTCTCCAGTATCTTTTTATGCTTTAGTTGAATCTTTAGGTGCAGATCTTATTGAACGACATACTTTTCCGGATCATCACTATTTCTCTGGAGACGAGGTTAAGGAAATTATCGATCAAGCGAAAGGGAGAGATGCATTAGTATTAACTACTGAGAAAGATATGGTTAAGTTAAGACGCGTGACAGATGATGAGGCTATTCACTACCTTGAGATTAATGTTGTTTTCCTCGACGGCGCTAAAGAGACAGAAGCTCTTCTCTTAAAGGCAGCAAAAAAATGAAGTATCTTATATTTATTTTATTTTTTTCTATCTATGGATGCGCCACTCAAGACGATCGACCTGTTCCAGCAGATGGAGAGGCTTTATTAAAAGAATTTGAAGTTACCAAAGAAGACCAGGAGCAGTTTTCATTCAAGGAGATTGCTCCTTCACCAGCACCCGCCCCAGAGTTAAGATCCAAATCGATAAAGCCTTCCACATTTGAAGTTGAGAAGAGAACGACCTCTGCTAAGCAAGCTGTAAAAAAACAATCCGTCTATCCTGATGGCTATCCTGAAAGCTATAAAGTTCTTTATCCGGAAGCAAGAAAAACATGGGACATGTTTAAACCTTTAATTCGCGTTGGTGAGTCGATTAATTTTGAGATCACTTACTTAGGAATTAAAGCTGGTAATATAAAGTTTATGGTTCTGGAAAATGGTCAGCGTGGAGATGATCTTATTCATCATTTTAAAGCGACTCTATCTTCGGCAGATTATTATAAATACATCTATAAGCTGGATGACTATGTCGAAAGTTTTATTTTAGCAGACTCTTTTTTGCCACTAAAATACACCTTGATCCAAAGAGAAAGTGGACAAAGTGTTGACGAACTTCAGCTCTTTAATCATGCGCAGTTCCAGACTAAACAGTGGTTTAAAAAAATAAAAGATGGAAAAACTAAAAAAGATGATAAAATCGCTTTTATTCCAAGACTGTTTCTTGATCCGTTATCTCTTTTAGCTTTTTTTCGAGGTCTCCCTTTAAAAAAAGGAGATGTTTATTCTGTACCGGTTATTGTCCGTTCAAAAGTTTTAAAAGTAACTGCCACAGTTCTTGATTATGAAATGATTGAAGTATTGGATAAAGAGCGTGATGCTGTGAAAATGTCTGTCTATGTAGAGCCGATAGAAGAAGGTAAGAAACCAACCACGATGAACCTTTGGTATAATCGAGCTTCATCACGTGAGCTCCTCAAGTTTAATGCTGAATTAAAGTTTGGTAGTGTCGAGGGCGAGTGGGTCCAGTAGATTTCTCTCCTCGCATTTCTGTTTTATTTTTTGGACCTTTTACTGGTTGGGGCCCTAAGGAACGCGGACTTTTAAGAGAAGCAATTCAAGCTAAGTATCTAGGTTTTAGTATTGTTATCTGTTGTCCTCTCGATTCATATATTCAAGTTGAAGCCAAAAAAGCTGGTATTGAAACTCACCCTGTTCGCTTGGTAACAGGCGCTCGATGGATAAGTGCTTATAAGGACGTTTTTAAACTTCTAATTCAAAGACATCAGATTACACACTTTCACTGTTACGATAGCACCTCACTTTTTTCTTGTTCTTATTTTCTTAGACCATTTCCACAAATTGCGTTGATCTGGTCAATTCATGGCACACCACCGACGCTTAAGGGGAATTGGTTAGAAAAAATTTTATTGAGACGTACAGATCGATTTTTACTTCCATCGAGTCTATCGATGACAAAACTTACTGAGCAATTGAATATACCAACTCATAAAGTTGCCAGAGTCGGATTAGCGATTGATTCCAATGATGTGGCTTGGAAGGAGCCTGATCTCATTGAAGGTTTTATAATTGGGCTTTCTCTTGTTGATGGGGATGAGTCTTTGCAAACGACCGAGGTAGTTGCGAGAAGCTTGTCCTTGGTCTTGGGCAGAGGTATCGATAATGCCAAACTCCTGCTTCACACTCCTAGAGATTGGAATACTTCGGTTTGGAAGCCAGGTCTAGATCAAGTGATTGAGAGTCTTGGGCTTAAAGAAAATATAGAATTTGTCTCTGGAGAGGATTTCTCAAGCTTTATTGGCAGGGTGCATATTAGTGTCGCTATCGAGTCCAGTGTTGTCCCTTATGATCAGATTGAGACATGTTTTTTAGCCGGTATCCCGGTGGTTTACCCTCGCAACCGCTCTTATAGAGATCTTCTTTATGGTGTCGACGTAGGAACATTCTCGTATAAACCTCGAGATTCTAGGGAGATGGCCGAAAAAATCCTCAAACTTTACTCCACATGGAGTGAGCAAAGACAGGCCATGCAAGCGCTTAGAGAAGAGCATTCCAAGTGGCATGAGCCGGCTTTGGTAAGATCGCAGTTAGATGGTGTCTATAAAAAGACAATGCTTCGCCGTGTAAAATACTGGCGCCGCTTACATAAATAGCCTGCTTTTTCATAGGCTTAATCCTTCACAGATAGTATTCCATAGAGTAATCTCGCCCCTCAAATCCGTCTTTGACG
>CAYGQW010000232.1:0-4834 GCA_964352175.1 uncultured Halobacteriovorax sp. | reverse complement strand
GTCCATATGAGTTAATTCATACCATTTTGCACGGCTGTAAGCAACGAGGATGCCTTGCGTAAACCTAAGCGTAATCGGTTACTTAAGCAGAAATCAGTGAATGTTTTTTTGTTTTTGATTGTTGAAAACGCTCAAGTAACGCTTCGAAGGATTCCAATACATCTAAACTTGAATGATGGAACACAGCTTTAAACGTTCCTCTATTTTGCGAAAAAAATGAAAGGTCCAAGATAAAGTCTTCAACATCTTCTGTGTTTAATCGAAGCGTGAGATTCTGATCTCTAAAAGATCGATGCTTTGAAAATAGAGTAAAGAGCTGACAACCGTAAATATTAATATCCTTAATATTTATTGGAATTTGTGATCCAGAACGACTTTGTATAAAACCGATCTCGTCAAAATGAACTCTAGGATAAATCTGTCTTAGATAACCTGGAATTTCATCACCGCTGTGAACCCTGACTCCAGCAAGATCAGCAACCTTATCTTTGACGATAAAACTTAAAGCGGTCATCAAAAATTCTTTTGGTCTTTGTATTAAACAGAGGTGGTCAGCACTTGATAATACTGCTAACTGAGCTTGCTGACACCTTTTCGCCACCAGGAAATGGTCATGCACAGAAGTAAAAGGATCATACTCACCTGCAATCAAAAGAGTTGGTACTTTAATATCATCGGGTAGATCGTCTCGTTTTAAGTATCTTTGTAATTTCTCGACCGAAGATTCGGGGTCTTCGCAACTAGACTCATTCTCTAAAAATTTATAAAGATCGTTCTTAGATTCTTGATATGATTCGATAAATTTTCGCTTCGAATGATTCATCATTCCTGAATGCATTCCAGTTAGAAACCGGCCCGTTTGCTTATTTGCAAGTGCTTCGATATTTCCTTTGAATAAAGTCCGCACAGAATCTCGAAGCCTTGCAGCAACTCCAGATAAGATCAACTTTCCTGGCCATCTCGGATACATATAACAAAAGAAGTAAGCGATAGCTGTAGAGTCGCCTAGCGCCATTAAATTGGCTCCACGAAGGTTGCGATCTTCAAAGTATTTAGCAAGAATATCAGCTGATTCAACATCATTTAAAGACGAGCAATTGTTTTCTCCAAAACTTGGCATCTCAAGAAGGATGACAGGACAAAATTGTGCGATCCTTAAGATAAAGTTTTTCAAGATTTTTTGATCATGAAAATGGCTAGCCAATATAACTAGCGGAGGCAGCTTGGTGCTCTTGGTCGGCTTCCAAATTTCTTCCAGGACTTTGATGCCCCTATAGATAAAGACTTTTTTCATGATAAGTCAGAATATCAAATCCACAATTCATCACAAGTTACAGTTAAGTTGCAATAATTCGTTCGAAAGAACAGTTATTTGCCCCTACGGTGCCAAAAGGAGGTGGCGGTTTGCGAGAATCTTCCTTAGAATTTAAGGATGAAACTATTTTTGTTCATCCTCATATTTGCAATGTCGGCTCAATCTCAAGACCTTAGTTTTGAGGATTTGGAAAATGCACCAAGTGATCAAATACTTGAATCCGACTTTAATTTTGATGAAGAGTTATCTTCAATGGATATTGTAGACTCACTAACTCAGCAAAAAGAAGCTGTTGAGCAAGCAAGAACCAGAGTACTATCTCCTCCGCCCATTCCGAAGAAGGAAGAAAGACCGAAGGCTTTTCGAGCTGTTATTCCGCAAGAAACTGTTATTACAAGACTTAAAGACGATAAAGATTTTCAATTACCAAAACGAATTCAAGTTTGGGCACAAGAAATTTATCCTGGGAGCCAAACTACCCATCTACTCGATAAAGATAAAAACCCTATTTTTTCTGCTAGATCTATACATGTTGTCCCTATCGAATTAGACCTGAATTTAACTCCAGATATAAATCCTAAAATTACTTATGATCGCCGCGCCGGACTTAAGTATTCCGCTTTTGAAGATCAGTTTAAGCTTTTAGCCGATATCAATTGGGAGTTTGAAAGTATTGCTCCAAATTTTTGGAATCAAGTTTTTAATCAAAACCTGGATAGTGCTCGTGGTGAGCGCTTAACCATTAAAACTTTTTACAATGATTCAAGACTTCCAATTAGATTTGGTCTGGGTGTATCTTATCAAAATGCCATAGCAGCCAAAGGTGATTTCGAAATAAAATGGTCATCACTTTATATTGGTCCGCAACTCTCATATACTTTATGGCAAAATGACAACTTTGAAGTTGAATTAGAAGCACAAGCCGCAAAAGCATTCCTCTCAACTGCCAGAACATTAAGTGAAAAATATTCTCCAAGTAGCTATGAGTGGGGGGGAGCTGCTAAATTAGCAATGGACACTCGCTTTGGTACGTTCTTAGCAGCGATAGAATATAGGACGACTGAGATTTCCCTGGATCAAAATTCGAGTGAAACTGTTTTAACAGCGCAAAAAGATTCTCAATCTTCAGCTTCATTTTCCGTCGGTTACAGACTTGGATTTAATTTATGAAAAATCTTGTGCTCTCTTTTCTTATCGCTTTAAGTCCAAAGCTTTTTGCAGTAGATGCTATTGTCATTGTTTTGGAAGCTCCATTACTTGAGGCTCCATCTTTAGATTCTAATGTTAAGCAAGTTGTTCGAAAGGGAGACAAAATCTATCTTCACGACAAGCACTTTAATGCATCCAAATGGGAAACGACCTCTCAAGCCAGCGAGAGAGTTCTATTGATGGATGATATTTACGACGAGGAGTTCTATCAAACATTATCTAAGGATGGCTTTCCGGCTTTCGTTCAGTCTAAGTATGTCAAAGTTATTTATCAGGATGACAGAGAGCTGACCAATCCCGTATCACGCTTTGAAGTTGATCCAACAGACTATCGCCTTGAAGAGCCTTTACCGGAGGGCTATCCATTATCTGAAAAGGATAAGAAAAAGGCTGCTGCCCTCTTCTCTCTTGGAACTCATTCAAAATCTAGTTACGAGTTTAACGATGCTATTATTAACGAGGATTATGCCAACTCTTACGGCTTTACTTTGTTATATATGACCAAAGTTGATTACGATCTTTTTGATCGCTTTTACTTTGGAACTAAAATTGGCTTTGACAATAATAATGTAGACTTTGGATTTGCAAATGGAGCGAACGTAAAGCAATCACTTGGTCGTTATAGTATCGGACCACATATTTCATTTGATATTTATAAGTCTGAGAAAACAAGATTAACCGCCTATACAAATATTTCAGTGACCTATCATAGAGCATATTTATCTTATGAAGGACTCAATGAAGCGTATGAGGAGCGAGCATTTAATGCTTGGGGAATCACTCCGGAGATAGGTACTATGTGGCAATGGGTAGAAATCCTTCCAAGTACAGACCTAGTGTTAGGTGCAAATCTTATTGCGCAGCCAAGAGTTGAGATGAATCCTGCGACTGAAGCAGTTGGAAGCTTTTGGAATGCGGATCAAGATGTTCTTGTGACACAGGCAGGTCTTCGGGCATCATTTACTTTAGGCATCCAAGCACGCTATTAGTTGAGTGTTTCTCTTTTGTTTAAAGTGTCCAATATTTCAACAACTTAAAGATTAAAAATTGTCTAAAGTTTAGTCAAATTCCTCCGAAAAGATAGGTAAGAAAGACACAAAGGCTTTTTGTCATGGAGGACATTATGCAAAAATCACAAACAGCACAATCAGAAGTACTTTTTCAAAAACTTGGCCAAACTTGGTATGTGTTCTCCGAAATCAATGAAGAATTAGTTTACTCAGCACTTCCAGATGGAATGGATCCAAGAAGTACTAAGCTAGAGCTTTTCCATGTGATTGAAGATCATATGAAAAAGGTTTCTAAGCAAATGAAGAATATCAAAGTTCAGGCAGCTTAATGGGCGCTAGCAAGCTAGAAAACCTTTTTAAAGATAAGTCTTCCGACAATCAGGGCGTGCATGAAAAAGCGCGCCTACAACAATTAATTAAAAAACTTCAAGAAGATTTAAAAGATCCAGAAAAAGCAAAAAAAGCTGCTCGCATTATCGAACAATTCCTGCATAATAAATAACTATGAATTCAAATACTTCAATTAAACCAAGAGTCATTCTTGGTGTTTCTGCTTTTTATCATGATAGCGGCGCTGCTCTCGTTATCGACGGAATTATTGTTGCAGCGGCTCAAGAAGAGAGATTTACCAGAAAAAAGCATGACAATTCTTTTCCATTTGAAGCTATTAAGTCTTGCTTAAAAATTGCTAATATCGATCTCTCAAATGTTGACGCTATCGTCTTTTATGAAAAACCATTTTTGAAATTTGAACGTCTGCTAGAAACGTACCTAAGCTTTGCTCCTCGTGGTTTCACCTCATTTAAAAAAGCTATTCCTATTTGGATTAAGGAAAAGTTATTTCAAAAAAGTATGCTCAAAAAATGTTTCAAAGAAATTGGTTATTATAAAGCTTCATTACATTTTTCTTCACATCACTATTCACACGCTGCCTCCGCTTATTTTCCATCCCCTTTTGAGAAATCTCTGATTTTATGCTTAGACGGTGTGGGAGAATGGGCCACGACAACTCTTTGGTTAGGGTCAGGAAATAAGATAGAACTTTTAAAAGAGATCCACTTTCCTCACTCGCTAGGACTGTTGTACTCCGCTTTCACCTATTACATCGGTTTTAGAGTTAATTCTGGCGAGTATAAACTCATGGGTCTCGCACCCTACGGAGTTGATCACTTTAGTGACATTATTAAGAAACACTTAGTTGAGATCAAGGATGACGGTTCTTTTAAACTTGATATGAGTTATTTTGACTATGCTACTGGCATGACCATGACGACCAAAAAGTTTGATCAACTCTTTGGAC
>CAYGQW010000231.1:0-4840 GCA_964352175.1 uncultured Halobacteriovorax sp. | reverse complement strand
TGATTACTTAGAGTTAACATGACAAAATTGTCTGCCATCTTTTTAAATTAACATAGAGCTAAACAACTGAAATGCGAGAAATGTGAATATTCTTATACAATTAGCCGATAGGAATCTAACAGGGAAAGTATGAACACAAAGCGTAAAGCAATTCTTCTCATTGATGATCATCAGCAAAGAAAAGCAGAGTTAAGTTCTAGGCTTCGTATGCAGGGCTTTACCATCGATATTGCCACTGGTGGCTTTCATAGTATTCACCTCATGGAAAAGAACTCCTACAACCTGGTCATGATGATAGATGACATGAATGATCTATCAACCCAAGAAACCGTAAGCCTAATTAAGACCACAGCACTCAAAAAGAATTCCGATGTTCCGGTCATGGTAATGAGAAGTGCAGGAAAAGAGCTGGATAAAGATGAAATGGAATTCATGAAGCAAGAAAATGTTAGTCAGATATGCGCATGGCACAATGAATTTAGAACACTCCTGAGACAGATAACAGCCAATTTAGATTCAATCGAGTAATTCCTTCACTGTCATTCTCAAAGAGCTCCAAGCTTTCTAGCTTAGACCTATGAAAAAGTTTATTAGCATAAACATTCTCTTATCATTTTTTAGCGTCGCTAGTGCTTACGACTATTGCGAAAATTTTTTAGAAGCTCCAATTATTACGAGAACCACTTTTAAATCATTGAACAGACAACATCGAATCGTTGAGCATGCCTCTATGGGCTCTCTTAATTCGATGGCGTACTTAAATCTAATGTCTCAATTTTATAAGGAACTTTGCAAGATGCCCTATAAGCATCGAAAAATTATTTCCTTAAGAAGATTAGAAACTCACTTAACTGCTGGGCCTATTACTCAACACCCTTTTATTTCAGCTTTACCAATGGGCCCTCGAGACCATGATACTGGTTGGGATGTTGTACCGGGTGCAGCTGCTGTAGCAAGAGATGCTCCAACCGTAATCAATATTCAAAGCTTATATCGAGGGCATGGAAGCAAAAATTTAGTCTTGCACGAGCTAGCTCACGTGTTGGATCGTTTTTATAGTGGTTATGAGATTTATAATTTTGATTTATCGCCCGCTGATGAATTTCTACCTATCTATAAAGACACTCCATGGGTTCAAGTCTATGGTGAGTTTCTTGTTCCCTATCATAGAAATAATATTGAAGAGCACTTCGCCGAGCTTTATGCCAAGTGGTATCACTCAGACAATTCGAGAGCAGAGATAAGAGCTTTAATTCCGGGAATTGAAGAATACTTTAACTCGCTGCTCTAACAAAAGATCAAAAGCACCGCTTCTCGACGCACAAGACAGTTTTGGCTAAGATAACGCCGTCTTAACCACTGCTAATGTATAGAGAAGGAAGGTCACCATGCAAAAGATCAAAGTTCAAGGAACTGTCGTAGAACTCGACGGCGATGAAATGACTCGTATCATTTGGAAATTCATTAAAGATAAACTTATTCTCCCTTACGTAGACGTCAATATTGAATATTACGATCTAGGAATGGAGTACCGTGATAAAACTGATGACCAAGTCACAGTGGATGCAGCTAACGCTATCAAAAAACATGGTGTCGGTATTAAGTGTGCAACTATCACTCCTGATGAAGATCGAGTTACTGAATTCAAACTAAAAAAAATGTACCGTTCACCCAACGGCACAATTAGAAATATTCTTGGCGGTACTGTTTTTCGTGAACCAATTATCTGTACTAATGTTCCACGTCTAGTTCCTAACTGGACCAAGCCAATCATGATCGGCCGTCACGCTTTTGGTGATCAATACAAAGCTGTTGATTTTGTCACTAAAGGAAAAGGTAAACTCACAATCACTTATACTCCGGAAGGCGGATCTCCTGAAGTTCATGAAATTTTTGACTTCAAAGGTGATGGCGTTGCTATGGGTATGTATAACACTGATGAAAGTATCAGTGATTTCGCTCACAGCTGCTTCAACATGGCGATGAGTAAGAAGTGGCCTCTATATCTTTCAACTAAGAATACTATTCTTAAAAAATATGATGGTCGTTTCAAAGATATTTTCCAATCAATCTACGAAAGTGATTATCAAAAGAAATTTGAAAGCCTAGGCATTTCTTACGAACACCGTTTGATTGATGACATGGTTGCTGCTGCACTTAAGTGGAATGGCGATTTCCTTTGGGCCTGTAAAAACTACGACGGCGACGTTCAATCAGATACAGTTGCTCAAGGTTTTGGTTCCCTTGGTCTTATGACTTCAGTTCTTATGACTGCTGATGGCAAAACCGTTGAAGCCGAAGCTGCTCACGGAACAGTGACTCGTCACTATCGTCAGCACCAACAAGGTAAGAAAACTTCAACAAACCCTATTGCTTCAATCTTTGCATGGACTAGAGGTCTTGCTCATCGTGCGAAACTTGATGGTAATGCTGATCTTTCAAAGTTCAGTACTGCACTTGAAGAGGTTTGCGTAGAAACTGTTGAATCTGGCAAAATGACTAAAGATTTGGCGCTATGCATTCACGGCAAACAAATGAATGACTCTCACTGGTTAACCACTGAGGAGTTCCTTGCTGCCCTAGATACAAATCTTCAAAGTAAGCTTAACACTAAGTAATTACTAGATAGCCCCTGCCAGTCAGGGGCTTTTTTGCGCCCACGTTTTACGTGGTGAATAAATTTTGACGTTTCTATTTCTATGCGTTAAACATAGGGCGTTCAAACTGTTAATTACTCACGAGGTCCGTATGAAGACATTTGCTGCTATTGCTTTTGCTATCGCTATCGCTCTTGCTACTACAGTTAGCGCTGATACAAATATTGATATGGATGAGGCAATTGATGTTTCTGCCAATTATTCAAGACCACAAGTTTCACAATCAGATCGTTTGAAGCAAGTTCGCGCTAAGCTTGAAAAACAAAACGAAATGCTTGTTAGAAAACAAATTGAAACTCTTCGTCTTAAAAACGAGCTTGAGCTAACTAAAAGAACTCAACAAGCTTTCAATCAAATGATGAATAACTTAGAGCAAGTTCAATAATCATTTAAAATAAAAAGATTTTTATAACGGCCGTCGAAACTTTCGACGGTTTTTTTTGCCTTCAATCTAAAACTCAGTCACTTAGACTGTGGCATGATACTTGTAACACAACTCCTGAATACTTTTTTATCCGGGAGGATCCATGTCTTTTTCATTTAAGCATTATGCTTTTGCCGCTACAGCGCTAGCAGGCGTTTATAGTGCCCAAATCTCTATTGGTTTTTTCCAACCGGACGACGCCGTAAGAACAATCGCACAAGTAGAAGAACAGGTTGTCTTAACAGCAGAAAATATTGTCGAAGAAATTAATAAAAGAGCCGCCTCTAGAGGGAAAAAGCTCGAAGAAGTAAAAGCTCAAATAGCTAAAATTGAGGAGGTTTCTTCTTCTAAGGAACTTAAAGCTTTACTCGCTCAACATAATGCAGACAGTAAGGCTGCCTTTTTATCTCACGAAGCCTTTAAAAAAGAAGTTGATAACTTTATAGCTGCTCAAGATGAAAGCTTTGATGCCTCAGCTATTGAAGAAGCGATGATGAAGCTCAGTGAAGAACAACTTAAGCTCATCAGCGAGTTTAGTTACCAAAAATTTGAAGAAGCAATCGTTGTTGCAAAAGACAAAGAGGAAGCTCAAAGAGACGAGAAAATCAGCTCTCTTGAGCTGATGCTTTGTCAGCAAAAAGAAAGCCTTACCGCTTTAAAAGATGAATTGTCTGAAAAACTGTCCAAGCTAACTGACTTGATTAGCTCTGCTGATCAAAAACCTGAACCGACTATTTATGATCCAGGATTTGCTATGCCTTGGGCACAAATGCCAATGCCATTTCAGATGATGATGAATCCATTCAGCTTTCTTATGGGCTCAAGCTCACAAGCAGGAAGTCCCTACAGCATGGGAATGGATCCAGGTTTTGGTTTAATGGATATGTCAGGATTTGGTCTGGGTAATAACGGATTCACTCAGAACAATTTTTTCGGACCAACTTCATTTAATGCCTTTAACAGCATGATGATGCCTCAACGACGTGAGCCTTCACAGTCTGCAGTACAAGCGCCGATCCATACTCCGCCTGAGAGTGTTGTAGTCCCATCTGCACCTAGAACTACAGTTCCAGAAGTGTCAGCTGCTTTACAGTGATCAAAGTTTAGTCACTATCCTATAATAATTTCAATCGCTTGAACCCGTGTCTTATGGCACGGGTTTTGCTCTTTATAGCTGTATATCAATTAAGAATCGGAGCAGTTATGAAGAAGTTTCACCCATTATTTGGCTTTATCCTTTGCCTGAGCTTTGTAAGCTTTGCCCCAATGAGTTTACTCATAGATAGCAGCAGAGCTCCCGCAGGCGAATTAGATAATCCCCAAGCTAGCACTGAGACCAAAAGACAGCTTTATGTTTTTGGCCCACTGATCATTTATCAGCGTGCAGATACGATCAGAGAAGTTCGTACAGAATATAGAAGACTGCAATCTGATGTGAGGCTAATTGCTCAACAAAGAGAAGAGATTGAAAGATTAATTGAGCAATCCAACGGCTCAATGTCTGAGCTTAAAGAGCTTAGAGCACAACTTGCGACCATTACAGATGATCATGCAACAGCGACTCAAGAGCTAGAAGCACTAAGAGTAAGCTTTGAGGTTGAAAGAGCTGCTATGGCCCAAGAGATTATCGCTCTCCAAGACAATAATGATGCAAGTGAGGCTGAAAAAGCTCAAGCGCTCGCGCTACTTGAAGAAGAGCAGTTAAGATCACAGACATTATCAAATGATATTGCCAGTCTTACACTCGAAGTAGAGCTAA
>CAYGQW010000230.1:0-4860 GCA_964352175.1 uncultured Halobacteriovorax sp. | reverse complement strand
GAATCTACTGGTCGTTAGAGAATTTTTGCTCGAGTTCAATAAGAATTTTTTTATTATCTAGTCCACCTGCGTAGCCAGTAAGTTTTCCATTACTGCCTATTATTCTATGACAGGGGACAATAATGGATAAAGGATTTTTTCCATTTGCCATGCCTACTGCTCTTGAAGCTGTGGGATTTTTGATTTTAAGTGCAATATCTTTATAACTCACAGTTTTAGCATAGGGAATTTTTTGAAGATTCTTCCAAACATTCTTTTGAAAATCAGTACCTATGACGTCTAGTGGTATACTAAAAACTTTTCTCTCACCGTTGAAGTATTCTTTCAGCTGATCTAAAGCCATCTTTATATAAGGGTTGTTCAAGTTTTTACGTCCTAACGGGATGTTAACTCTATTCAATTTTTCATTTTGCCATAAGACGGCACATAAGCCTTTCGAAGAAGCGACTAGAGTTAAGCGACCGACCGGTGATTGCATTGTAAAATTCTCTAAAGATTCCATAATTCCCTACTTAAGATGAAGAATCTAGTGTAGCAAAGATGATATGAAGAAATACTTCCTTTTTCTATTCATTTTAACTATCAATTCGGCCCTAGCTGGATATCATGAAACTTTACCCAAAGGGGTTAGAAATATAACATTTCGCTTAATCAAAACAAATACAATTAAAGGGAGCTACGATGCCCAGGGACAACCTGAAGGATACAGTATTAATACAAAAATTAATGCTGATGTTCTGCAAGGTTTAAACTCATCGGTTGATACTTACCTAAACTCACTATCAGCTACGGATTACGCTGCATTTAACTTTGGTACCTTTGAAGGATCAGCCACTTCAAATGTATTTGCTCAAGCAATTGGTGCCGGCTATGGGATTACGGATAAAATAACTGGCTATGCCTTTATTCCATTTTATGACGCCACAGTTGATCTTAATCTTAAGCGAACACAAAAAGGTCAAAGAAACGTCGGAACAAGTATTGCTTTAGAAGGACTTCCCGAAATTGATGTTCGAATCATTCAAAATCTTTTCGTTAATTACTATAATTATCAGCCTCTGGGTAAATGGGAAGCAACTGGATTTGGAGATCTTGAATTTGGAGTTTTATGGAATTTTTATACATTTGATAAAGGTGGCGCGTTAGTTAATTTTGGTGCTGTCGCTCCAACTGGTCGAGAAGATAATCCAGACATCCTGCAAGATATTAGTTTTGGTGATGGCCAGTGGGATAGCTTTATAGAGGTTGGTGGTGATTTTCAGCTAACACACGACTTTGGAGTCGATCTTTGGTCGAGATATACAACACAATATCCATATAAGAAGATGACTCGACTACCAGATTCTACAGAGTTTCCCATAACTGATCAACGCGGACAAAGTAAGATTGATCTTGGTGATAAATATCTAATCGCAACTCAAGGAAATTACCGACTCGATGATGAGTGGTCTACAGCTTTGAATTATATATTTGAATATAAAGATGGCGATGAGTATAAAAGTAATTCAAGCCTAGCCGACAAAATCAATGGAAGTAATACTCAATTAAGATCTCACACACTTAGACTAGGTACAACCTACTCCACGCTCAATATGTTTAAAAAGAAGCTATTTCCTGCTCCTGTCAGCATCAATCTAGCCGTTCAAAGTATTATCGGTGGCAAAAACACACCAAAATACGAAAGAGTTGATCTGGAGTTTAGACTTTTCTTTTAAAATGGAAGCTTTATTCCAATTTGCAGTTCAACTTGTCCCTGAATTTTCAAATCAGTAACTTTAGGAAGAGCTCTTATCGACAATAAGGGCTTTAAGGTTAAAACTTGTTGATCTTCAATAAGAGTTAAAAGATTTTGTTCATGTACTTCAAACTCTAAGCATTTATAGAGGCAACGGTTATTACGACGACGATAACTAAATAACAACTTCTCTCCGTTTCCAACTCCGGGAATAAAAACTGGCTGGGCAAGCTCTAAATTTTCAACAAAAGAGAAATCTGCTGTAAAGTCACTCTGTCTTTCAACTTCCTCTGAATACTTCATAAAAACTTTATGAATTCTAATTGAGCGAATAATTTCAGAATCAAATTGTAAATCTGATAAATCAACAACGTACTCAGAGAGATCAACATCTTGAGAACCTGTAATGCCTAAAACGATTCTAGTTAAAGTTCCAAGAAATGAGTTGGCCAGTTTTTCAAATTGATTAGGAATATCGGCAATTTCAAAAACATCAACCTCATCAATATTATAAACAACCTTTAAGTAGTAGACTCCTGCTTCACCAAACTCAATACTTTGTATAGTAGAGCTTGAAGCATTTGTCTTACCTTGAACCTGAAGCTCTTGTTCTAATTGTTCACGCTGTAAATCAGCAAGAGTAATTGGGCTAGCAAGTGGAGTAATCTTTTCTTCTATTTTGCATGATAAAGCCGTGATACAAACAATAAGCAACAAAACCTGTATCAGCAGCCTTTTCATTCCTTGGATTATACTTATCTATGTGGTGAATGAAACTGATCGAGTTTTTAACTAGTTAATAAATTAATTTTTCGAAAGAACTGCCTCAAAAAAATGCATTGCGAGATGATAAATAAAAATCACTATGCAAATCTTTTAAAATGAATTCCGCCTTACTCGCAGTACTATGTATTGGAGCATTCTTCCTTGCCTATAATACTTACGCCAAATGGCTAGAGAGATCGCTATTTAAAACTGACAGCGAAGAGCGTAATACTCCTGCACATGAATTTCAAGATGGTATCGACTATGTTCCGACAAAACCATCAGTCCTGTTTGGTCATCATTTTAGCTCCGTTGCCGGAGCAGCTCCAATCGTAGGGCCAGCCATTGCAATTATGTGGGGCTGGTTGCCGGCAGTTATTTGGATTGTCCTCGGTGTCATCTTTATGGGAGCAGCTCATGATTTTGGAGCACTTGTGCTTTCCATCAAGCACCAAGGAAAATCCCTGGCTAATGTAACCGGCGCATTGGCCGGAAAAAGAGCGCGCCTCCTTTTTCTTATTATTGTCTTCTTTTTAGTTTGGATGGTGATTGCTGTTTTCACATTAATCATCGCCAACTTATTTTTATCGTTTCCTTCTGCAGTCCTCCCTGTAAACTTTGAAATCATTATTGCCATTACGATGGGTCTTATCATCAACAAAAAAGGAAAAGGAAATCTGCTATGGCCGTCACTGATTGCGCAGGCATTGCTCTTTGTTATGATTTGGCTTGGGACGATTTATCCAATCGACCTGAATGAACATTTTGGATCAAATGGTCTCATGATTTGGATCGCCTTATTATTAATCTATAGTTGGTGTGCAAGTGTTTTACCAGTATGGATATTATTACAGCCTAGAGACTATATAAACTCACACCAATTGTTTTTGGGTTTAGGCCTCATGATCGCTGGATTAATTTTAGTTCAACCTACTATCACTGCACCAATGTTGAATCTTTCCCCGGAAGGTGCCCCTCCATGGTTTCCATTCTTATTCATCACGATTGCTTGTGGTGCCATCAGTGGTTTTCACGGATTAGTAAGTGCCGGGACAACTTCCAAGCAACTTGATAAGCCTAAGGACGCTAGAAAGGTTGCCTACGGTGGAATGCTTGGTGAAGGTCTTCTAGCTTTGCTAGCAACACTAGCGGTTGCAACAGGCTTTAAAACGACAGAACAATGGCATAGTCACTACTCTAATTGGACTGAGGCAAATGGACTGACAGCTAAAATAGATGCCTTTGTTATTGGCGCAGGACAATTTTTAGAGGGCTTAGGAATAACGACTGAAATTTCAAGAACAGTCATTGCAGTACTCATCATTAGCTTTGCAGCAACGAGTTTAGATACTGCAACTCGTATTCAAAGATATATCATCGGTGAACTAGGTGAAAACTTAGGTGTTAAATCACTTAGTAATCGTTATATTGGCTCAGCACTTGCCGTCTTGAGTGCTTTTGGCCTTATGATGATGGGCCAAGGTGGCGGCAAAGGCGGTCTACTTATATGGCCCCTGTTTGGAGCAACTAATCAGATGCTAGCCAGTCTTTGTCTTATCATGATTGCGCTTTGGCTGGTTAAGATGAAACGACAACATCTGCCTTTTACAATCACTGCTTTACTTATTACTTTCATTACGACGATCGGACTCTACTATAATTTTACAAGCTTTCTTGAATCATCAAATTATCCTCTGATGTCATTAACAGTTATTCTTTTCATGGCTCAAATTTGGATTATTATCGAGGCAGTAGGCTCTTTAAAAGAATTAAAGCGTAGAAGCTAACTGCAATTAATTTACTGTTTATAATGAAGTGATTTTGAAAAATTTCATTAAGATTAATGGTGGTCGGAGTCAGATGCTGGACGAACCACTTACTACCGTAAGCTATGTGTCTGTTTTCATTCCACATTTCATTGGAAATCCAAGAGAAAATCAAGCAATTTTGCGAAAACTGTACTTAGATTTTGATCTTTCTAGCTATCAAATTTCAGATTTAACGGGATGGTCGCGGACAGCAATTAGCGATTATCTACGCAAAGCTAAAATCAATAAAGAATCTATGAAATCACCAACCCCATGCTATGGGGAACGTGAAGTTTCTGGCGTTCGTGTGTCTCACCAAGCTGAACAAAAAGTTATTCAGAAAATTGTGTCATTAAAACACAAGGGCCATTCATTTAGAGAAATTGCCAGAGTCTTAACAGAAAGTGGAATTCCTTCAAAACGCGGTGGTGAGTGGTCAAAAACAACAATCCAAGAACTTTACAAACGTGAAAAGGAGACCTTCTCGACCACGAAGGGAGAGAAGGCCGTAAGCAAAGCTTCCTCGAAGCTGGAAGTGAAGAGGAGGAATTA
>CAYGQW010000229.1:0-4872 GCA_964352175.1 uncultured Halobacteriovorax sp. | reverse complement strand
AAATTGCTAGAGATCCGTTTGTTGGCAGTATTACTTATATTCGAATTTATTCTGGCGAGCTCAAATCTGGTGGAACCATTTATAACCCACTCAAGAAAAAACGCGAGAGAATCACCAAAATTCTTCAGATGCACGCTGATAAGCGAACTGAGCTTGAAACGGCTCAGGCGGGCGATATTGTGGCCGTATCGGGTCTAAAAGATACGACGACAGGTGAAACACTTTGTGCTGAAAATAAACAAATTATTTATGATCTTATGGAATTTCCAGAGTCAGTGATTTCAATTGCGATAGAACCTAAAACAACCGCTGATGAAAAAAAGTTATTAGAGAGTTTGGGTCAGCTCAAACTAGAAGATCCGTCGTTCACTTTCTCTGGTAACAAAGAAACCGGACAACTTTTAATTTACGGCATGGGAGAGTTACATCTTGACATCATCGCCGACCGCTTAAAGAGAGAATTCAATGTGGGCATTCGTGTGGGTAAACCACAAGTTTCCTATAGGGAAAGTATCTCTGGAGTTGGCACTGGATCCTCTGAGTTTAATCGCGAGCAAGGCGGCAAAATGCAGTATGGTCAGGCCACGATTAAAGTTGAAAAAACGGATAATCCAAATGGCGTTACGTTCGATACAACGATTAATAAAAGAGAGTTACCTGGGGAAATTCTTGAAGCGATTGAAAAAAGTATTCATGACTCGGCACCAGGTGGGGCCATGGCCGGATATCCATTTATTAATATTAAAGCCACTTTAACTGGAGCCCACTATAACGAGACTGATGCATCTGAAGTTGCTTATGCAATTGCAGCGTCGCAGGCGTTTAGGGAAGCTTGTCAAAAAGCCAGTATTAGACTGCTTGAGCCAGTGATGCGCTTGGAAGTGGTAACTCCTATAGATTACACGGGTGATGTGATTGCCGATATTAATATGAAACGTGGAAAAATTCTTTCAATGGGTAATAAGCAAAATAAAGAACAATTGATTGCAGAAGTGCCTTTGGCAGAAATGTTCGGCTACAGCACTGATTTACGTTCTAAGACGCAGGGCAGAGCAAGCTTTACCATGACATTTCTTAAATACGAGGAAATGGGTATGGATCTAGCGAAAACGGTCTTAGAAGCAAAAGGAATTTTTATTTAGTTTGAGCGAATTTAAAGTTTTTTTAGGCCCCGCGAAATAAATTGAAGAAAAAATTTGACATAGGGCCGCACGAACACTAAAAACTCGTTTCAATTCGAATTTGAAGTAATAGCAAATAAGCTAATTGAGGTCTTTTACATGAAAGCGATGAGACTACGAATAAAACTACGTGCGTATGACCATAAACTTTTGGACAGCTCTGTTACTGAGATTGTACAAACTGCACGTGAAACTGGTGCTCGAGTAGCTGGTCCTATTCCACTACCAACTGAGATTAATAAATTCACTGTATTGCGCTCACCGCACATTGATAAGAAATCTCGTGAGCAATTTGAAATGCGCACACACAAGCGCTTAATTGATATCGTTGATCCAACTCAACAAACAATCGACTCTCTGATGAAGCTCGATTTGTCTGCAGGCGTTGACGTAGAGATTAAGTACTAGTACAAAGCGCTATAAAAAAAATGGTAAGTAGTTAAGTTAAACGATACTACTAAATATAAAAACCATGTAAGCATCCCTAATAGTCGGGGTGATGCTGTGGAGGATAGATGGCTGAAGAAAATAAAGCTACAGAAACTGCTGCACCTGAAAGTAAAGCAAGTGGAAAAGCAAACGTAGAGTTGAATTCATTCTACGGAATCAAAGCGGGCATGACTCGTATCTTTGATGAAGCTGGAAATCATGTTCCAGTTACTGTTATCAAACTAATTCCAAACGTTGTTACACAAATTAAGACAATCGACAAAGACGGATATGAAGCCGCTCAAGTTGGTTACGGTGAAAAGCGCGAAAAGCTAGTCACTAAGCCAATTAAAGGTCAATTAGCTAAAGCTAAGACTGATAAGCTTCTTACTAAATTTGCTGAAGTTAAAGTTGCTGGTTTAGATGCATCTGCTCTAGGTCAGGAAGTATCAATCGCATCTTTTACAGCTAATACCCCAATTGACGTTACAGGCGTTACTAAAGGTAAAGGCTTCCAAGGTGTTATTAAGCGCTTTAACTTTTCTGGTGGTCCAGGTTCACACGGTCATACATTCCACCGTGGTACAGGTTCTATCGGTCAGCGCGCGACTCCAGGTCGTGTATGGAAAAATAAAAAACTACCAGGCCATATGGGTGATAAAACGCAAACTGTTCAAAACCTTTCAATCGTTGAAGTCAACGCTGACAAAGGTTACTTATTGATCAAGGGTTCAGTCCCAGGTTCAACGAGCAGCTTCGTACGCATCTCTAAAGCCATTAAAAAGAATAAGTGAGAGAGGCGAGCATGGCAGATATAAACGTACTCAATTCAAAATTTGAAGCCTCTGGCAAGCTAAGCACAAACGTGAGCTTAACTGCAGAAGACATCAATGTTCCTGTTGTTCACCAAGTTGTAAAAGCAATTTTGGCTGGACGTCGTCAAGGAACAGCTAAAACAAAGACTCGTGCTTTTGTTTCTGGTGGCGGTAAAAAACCATTTAAGCAAAAGGGAACAGGTAGAGCTCGTCAGGGTTCAACTCGTTCAGGTTTAATGGTTGGCGGTGCCACAATTTTTGGACCACAACCACGCGACTACACACAGAAAGTTAATAAGAAAGTTGCGATCAAGGCAGTTCAGTCTGTGCTTGCAGACAAGTTGCAAGCTGGAAAGCTAACTGTTGTTGAAAAGTTCGATTCCGACGGGAAGACAAAAAATATGTTTGCTCTTCTTAATGGAAAAGGATTATTGCCAGCACTTATCGTAACTAAAGAAAAAGAGTCACCAGCTCTACGTGCCGTTCGTAACCTTCAATACGGAAAGGGTATGTCAGCTGATGGTTTCAGTGTTTATGAAGCGGTAAAATTCGAAAACCTCGTTATCGAAAAAGCTGCTCTAGAGTCTCTATTAGAGAAGATGGTGTAATCATGGCAAGTTTAGAAAACGTATTAAAGAAAGCATTAATAACTGAGAAAACATCAGCTGTTAGTGAAAAGTTTAACCGCTACGGATTCATGGTTGATTTGAAGTCTAATAAGAATCAAATCAAGGAAGCTGTAGAGACTTTTTATAACGTTAAAGTTTTAAATGTTAAGACTAGCATCCTTCCTGGCAAAGTTGTTCGCCGTGGAAAGAGTGTTGCCAAGACATCTAAAACTAAAAAAGCCTTCGTTCAATTGAAAGAAGGACAGAAGATTGAATTCTTCAAAGGCGTATAAGAGAGTAAGTTGAATAAGCCTCCCCGATAAGTAGGCTTGCTAAAGGAATGATTATGGGTATCAAAAAATTTAAACCGACTACACCGTCACTTCGCGAAACAAAGTTATTGTCTAGCGACGAGATTACAAAAGGTGTAAAAATTAAAAAGTCTCTGCTCAGTAAAATGTCAGAGACAGCTGGTCGTAACAACACTGGTCGCATAACTGTTCGCCATAGAGGTGGAAGGGTTAAGCGTCGTTACCGTACGATCGACTTTAAACGTAACAAAATCGATATTCCTGCAAAGGTTCAAGCGATTGTTTACGATCCAAACCGTACATGTAATATCGCTCAGGTCGCATATGCGGACGGAGAGAAAAACTTTATTTTAGCTCCTCTTGGGTTGAATGTTGGTGATACCATCATTTCATCTGTTGAAGCCGATATCAAAGTTGGTAACTCAAAGCTTTTATGTGATATCCCGGTTGGTACATTAGTTCATAATGTTGAACTGAACCCTGGTGCTGGTGGGCAAATGGCTCGTTCAGCTGGTGCTTATGTTCAAGTTATGGCGAAAGAAGGAAAAGATATTCTTCTACGTATGCCTTCAGGTGAACTAAGAAAAGTTAAGCAAGAGTGCCGCGCTACAATTGGTCAGGTCGGTAATCTTGATCATGAAAAAGTTGTTATTGGTAAAGCTGGTCGTAACCGTAAGTTAGGTATTCGTCCAACTGTTCGTGGTGTAGTTATGAACCCGGTTGATCACCCACATGGTGGTGGTGAAGGTCGTACATCTGGTGGTCGTCACCCAGTAACTCCTTGGGGTCAGCCAACTCGTGGTTACAAAACTCGCAAGAACAAACGTACAAATAGATTTATTGTTAAGAGAAGAAAGTAAAGCGCATTAAATAGCGCTGGAGGCAGATATGGCTCGTTCGTTAAAAAAAGGTCCGTTTTTAGATGAATCAGTACTCAAGAAAGCAATTGCTGCTCAAGAGGAAGGATCTAAAGGCAACAAAGTGATTAAAACATGGTCACGTCGTTCAACAATCATTCCTGATTTCGTTGGATTGACCTTCGCTGTTCATAACGGCAAAAAGTTTATTCCAGTTTATGTGACTGACCAAATGATTGGACACAAGCTTGGTGAATTCGCTCTGACTCGTACCTACAGTGGTCACGGTGCAGACAAGAAAGGCAAGAAGTAAGGGGTAATGAGATGGCTATAACAGTTAAAACAAACAATGTGGGCATATCACCTCGCAAAGTGCGTCAGGTTATTAATCTGATTCGCAACAAAAAAGCATCAGAGGCTCTACGCACTCTACGCTTTTGTGAGAAGAAAGAGATTTCTCTGATGCTAACTAAGCTTATTAATAGTGGTTTAGCGATTGCTTCAGAGTCTGAAAAATATGATTTAGATAACTTGGTTCTAACTCAGATCTTCGCTGACGGAGGTCCAACGCTTAAAAGAATCCAGCCACGTGCTCAAGGGCGCGCGTTTAGAATCTTAAAGCGTACAAGCCACGTTACTGTTCAACTTAGCGAAGTTTAATAAGGAAAGAG
>CAYGQW010000228.1:0-4915 GCA_964352175.1 uncultured Halobacteriovorax sp. | reverse complement strand
GGCATATCCCAGCCAGCAAACTCGCCCATTTTGGCGCCCATAGATAAATGATCCGCATGCAAACTTGTATGCTTCATGAGCTTTCTCCTAGATTTACTGCCTTAATTAAGTTTTCACCCAGTGAACAAATGGTCATTGGCCCAACGCCGCCCGGTACAGGCGTAAGGGCGCCTGAAATCTCGGCGCAACCAGGTGCCACATCACCAAAAAGAGAGTCATTAATAACATTTTGTCCGACATCAATAATCCAAGGTTTATTATTGCCAAGATGTTCTGGTTTTAAAAAATCTTTGATTCCAACCGCAACCACGATGAGGTCAGCATTCTTCGTAAAGTAAGAAATGTCTTTTGTTTTAGAGTGGCATATTGAAACAGATGCATTGGCGTTTGAAAGCATTAACGCCATTGGCTTTCCTACAATCATGCTTCGGCCAATAACAACGGCATTTTTACCCGTTAAGTCATAATTATAATGGCGAAGCAGTGAGATAATTCCCCTGGGAGTGCAAGGCAATAATGCCTTGTCAGCAATGAGGCCACCAACGACCATGGCGCGAATGTTTTCTGGATGAAAGCCATCAACGTCTTTATGTGCTGGAAATAAAGTAGCGACATCAATCTCTTGCAATTGTTTTGGCAGAGGAAGCTGTGCAAAGCAGCCATGAGTTGTAGAATCGCTAGATATTTCTTTTGCTTTAGCTAAAAAATCGCTTTTAGAAATTTTCTCATCCAGATTAATGATTTCGCATTTGGCACCAAGCGACTCAATAAACTTTTTCTTGTTACGTGTATAAATCAAACTTGCTGGATGATGACCGACCAAGAGAACTTTTAAAGATGGAGATATTCCTCGCTTGATCCAAGCGGTGACATCATTTTTCAGTTGGGCGATTGTCGCATCTACAACTGGTTTTGCTGCAAGTAATAAACTCAAATTCTTATCCAATTCTAATTTGTGCATGAGTTTACTAAGTTGGACGGGCTTGGGCGAGTCTTTTCCCCTATGCGGAAGGCTTAAAAATTGATAAATAAAAATCTAACGGGGGGCATAAATGCTTTTTTATATCGGAACAGGTTTACAGCTAGTTGGCTTTACTTCAGTTGGATTGTGCTTGTTTGCAGGTATAAACAAAGGTGATTACGGAAAACTAGAGCTGATTCAATTCGTCGGTGGTTTCTGTATTTTTTATGTTGGACACTTTTTAAAATCTCGAGGCTCGCAGAGCTAGGGCGTGACGAAGTGATAGTGCCCCGTTACAATTAATTATGATCATTCTTGGAATAGATCCCGGCTCAATTAAAACGGGTTACGGTGTCATTGAAATGAAGGGTAAAAACTCTCGCCTCATCGAATGTGGGGTTATTCGTTTTGACACTAAGCTCGAGCTGATAGATCGCCTAGCAATCGTATATGATGAAGCACATCAGCTGATTAATAATTTTAAACCAGATGAAATAGCGCTCGAATCTCTTATATATACTAAGAGCGTTCCTTCGCTTGCAAAGCTTGCTCAAGCCAGAGGCTCATTGATCTCTGGTTTTGGGAAAGATTATCAGGGGAAAATATTTGAATATGCTCCAACTTTGGTTAAGTCTACGGTAACAGGGCATGGGCAAGCAACAAAAGAAGGCGTTGATAAAACTCTTAAGATGATTTTTGGAAAAGACACAGATTTTGCAACTCATGATGCATCGGATGCCCTTGCGATAGCACTTTGTCATAGTTTGCATCAAGGAATAAAAAATAAACCGAAAATAAGTCGATCAAAAGGTCGAAGTTTGAAAAGTGTTTTTACTTCGTACGAAGGCACAAGGAAATAAAATGATTGGATTCTTGCAAGGTGAAATCGTTTTTAGTGATGGCCAAGAAAGCATTTTGAGAACAGTTCAGGGTATTGGTTATCAAATACATTGTCACTGGATTGTTCCAGAAGGTTCAAAGGCGGCGGTATTCGTTTCACATATTATTCGCGAAGGACACGAAGCTTTGTATGCTTTTAAATCTCTTCGGGACAAAAAATTTTTTGAACTTTTGATTACACTTCCAAGTATTGGACCCAAAGCTGCTTATTCATTAATTGGAGCTCTAGGTGTTGAGCAGATTGTTCGTGCTGCTAAAAGTGATGATAAGACAACATTAAGAAAAGCACCTGGCATTGGTAATAAAGGTGCTGGACAGCTCGTTCTTGATCTTCCAAATAAAGCCGACAAAGTCATGATGTATTCTACTAGAACGATTAGACCTATGCATACTGATGTACTTTCACTTGATCAAATCAATTATGATGAAAATGAAGTGAGTGAAGAAATTGAAAATATCAATCATTCGCCAATTCTTGAAGAGACAATGCTTGCATGTAAAGAGCTTGGTTTTAAGGAAGATCAAATTCTTCCGCTAGCACAAACATTATTATTAGAACATTCTGTCAGCAGACCCGAACAACTTGTTCATCTTGTCTTGAAGCAACTTTAGGTGAATGAGATGGAAGGAAATGAGCGAATTTTTGAACCTGATTATCTGGATAAAGCAGACGGTGGCGAAAATCGTTTAAGACCTAAAGATTTTTCTGAATACGTTGGACAAGCCAAGATTTTGGAAAATGTAAAAGTGATGGTTGAATCAGCGACTATGCGTGAAGCTGCCATGGACCATCTTTTATTATCAGGGCCACCGGGTCTTGGAAAAACTTCTTTGGCCATGATTATTGCTCATGAACTAGGAGTCCAGCTTCACGTTGTGTCGGGACCCGCGATTGAAAAAAAGGGCGATCTTGCTGCAATCCTGACGGGACTTGAGCCGCGCGATCTACTCTTCATCGATGAAATTCATCGCATGCATATTTCAGTAGAAGAAATTTTATATTCTGCCATGGAAGATTTTCGTTTAGATATTGTTATTGGCCAGGGAGCAGCCGCTAAAACAATGAAAATTGATCTAGCTCCATTTACGCTTGTGGGTGCTACGACCAGATCTGGTCTATTATCCAACCCACTTCGTGATCGCTTTATGGGTGATTTGCATTTTGATTTTTACGAGCCAACAGAGTTAGCAAAAATTCTGAATACAAATGCAGGTAAGCTTAATTTAAAAGTCACTGATGAAGCGCTAGGGATTATGTCTCGATGTGCCCGAGGGACACCAAGAATTGCCAATAGAGTTTTAAGACGTGTTCGCGACTTTGCTGTTGTTGCAAGACAAGAACAAATTGGAAAAGCAGAAGTCTCTAAGGCTTTAGAGCTGATGGAAATCGATTCTCTAGGACTTGATCGTATGGATCGAAAAATCTTAAAAGTTATTCTGGAATATTATAGTGGCGGACCAGTTGGTATTGAAGCTCTTGCAGCAACACTTGGCGAAGACAGACAAACTATTGAAGAGGTCTATGAGCCTTATCTTTTAAAGGAAGGCTTTCTTTTAAGAACACCAAGAGGACGTGAAATTTCAACTCGCTCAAAAGATATGCTTGGTGCACAGATAAGTTTTAAGTTCGATTAGATAACATCAAGAAATTGATTATCACTAGAAAGTACTTTCCAAGTATGGTCAGCAAGTAATACTGCTTCGGCTAAAAACTTTTGATTCTTCATTTTATCTTCACCCCAATCTTTGGGGGATAAAAGAGAAAGTCGTGGTTTAACAACTTCTTGTTCAGTTGTTTCATACAAATAATATGTTTTTCCAATCAGTGGTTCAAAACTAATGGCGGCAGCGTAAATAAGTTCAGAAACACGTTTTCTTTCTTTAAGCTCTTCAATTTGTTTTGCCAGAACACGCATTTGCTCAACAATATTAACTAGCTGCATATCAAGCTGTTGAGTCATGGCAGAGTAGGCACGACTCTTAATTGCCCCTTCTTTGTTTGGAGTAAAAGCAACGCCACCACGGTTTGATCCAAAAGTTAGGGCTCCTGGATTTTCGGCTGTGGCCAGTTTTAATCGATCAAGATCAATTTTATCCACGTCAATGGGTTTAGGCTTATTATCATCACTCATATGTCCATCATGCCCTGATTTTATGTTTTAGAAAAGTCTTGATGGGGTTATGTCCACCAACAAGAGGCGCCAAAGGATTTGGTAATGCCAATCAGAATTCATGTGAGAGCCACTAAAATCCTGCGAAAATTCATAAATTCCACCATTTTGCCAAGTTCTCTGGCTTGATGCTGAATCCAAAATGAGCGTTCCAGAAGTGAGCCTGTCATCATGATCTAGCCCCAGCAAAAGCGTAATGACTTGCACCGTTTGTTCTTTAAGTTGTTCAACTTGAGATGGATGATCGGGATTTTCTCGCCCCTGTAGGGCCAAGAAAACTAAATCAAGCGCGTGACGACTCAATCGTTGCATTTCACTGATATCATCTCCATCACTTTCAACAATGCCCCAATCTATAATAGCATTTCGCTTAAATTGAAGATTATTAATGACTCGATCTTCAGCATCAAACAGTAGTGTTTGCCCCTCATCCAAACCCTTATAGATTTTCGTGACTTTCGTATACGGAATTCCATCAAGAGTGATGACAAACCACATATATATATCGTCATTAAAAAAGTCGTCTTCCTCCTCAATAACTTTCAATGAAGGAAGGTGAAGATGAACTAAGCTCTTTGAAGCTTCAATTCTTTGAATCGACTTAGGTTGATATACTCTGTTGCTGTTGAAGTACTGGCAACGCTTAATATTAGGTTTGAGCTTTAAAATTCTTTTATCTAGATCGGATGTGGCCTTGAGCCCATTGCAATAATTAGTTAGTGATTGGTGAATCAAAGTTGAAAGAGTGAATGCTTGTGCAGACTTTAAAAAAAATAATGTTAATAAAACTAAAATATATTTCATAAATACCTCAAGCTCAATAAAGCAAGAGGTCAGTGTTTATAAATGAAATAAGGCATTGAAATATAGAAACAAGTTTTAG
>CAYGQW010000227.1:0-4915 GCA_964352175.1 uncultured Halobacteriovorax sp. | reverse complement strand
GGTCAGAGAAAACCACGGTGAGATACTTACTGGAACTGTTAAGTTCTTTAGCGAAGAAAAAGGATATGGCTTTATCAAGCCTGATGCTGACATGAAAGACCTATTCTTTCATGCAACGGCGCTAGGCGATCAAAATGTCTATGATAAAGAGCGTGTCGAATTTGTCGCCAGCGAGGGCCCAAAAGGTCCTATTGCGATCCATATCAAGCTGTTGGACTAAAATTCGTTAAAATAAGATACGTCTTCAACACCTTCATCATTAATAATCCATTTGGATAATTCGCCGTATTTTAACTTCATATCATCTAGGACGCTTTGATCCATAGGACATGAATAACCCATTTCTTCAACACGAGAGATAAACTTCTTGGCAGAATTTTTTCTCGCAAATTTTGAGCAATTTATAGATTCGTCCATTGATTCGTCGATATAATGACTGAAATCAATTCTCTTAACTTGTACGAATTGATTATTTTTACATGAAATATATGGCCCAATATTATCATCCATAATATCAGGTCTAAGCTGCAGGATATGATTCCAAAACCTCATCCCATTAAAATTTGCCGAAAGATCAGCATAGCTAAAAACTCCTGTGGCCAAAATATTTCCACCAAAAATAGTTTTTTCACCTCTTATGCCGTACTTCATTACGCTTTTTAAACTGCGCTCTTTTAAGTAATATCGTTTGAAATATTCAAATCCTCTTCCGAAGATATGCTCAAATTTATCTGTTCCAATTCTGATACCGTTAATATTCAAGAGTGGGCCAAGAGCTAATGGGCTTTTAGCAGCGGACGGTCGACCTAGTAGGTAGCCATCGAAGCGATTCCAATCGGCATAGACTGATTCTTTAAGTGGGATTTGATGGCGTGGGAACTCTTTGTCATTAATCATAGAAATGGTTAGTTCACCGTTCTTATGGTTAGCAAAAACTTTTTTAAGCTCAGAATATAGAACATCCTCATCGCATCCAGAACTTTGAAGTCTAGTTAGAATTTCTTGCACATGCTTATTTGCTTGTTTATTAACAACTTCGTTGCTGTCAATAAGATCAAGGTGTCTCGTTGAAAATTGATCGACTTCAGCAGCTCTAAGAGATGGCTTTATCAACAACATTGTAGCCAGTGCAATGAGTTTAAGCTTCATATTTAGTCCTTAATTTGGTTTATGGCAGTTTATCAAATGTCAGGATCTGTGAAGGATTTATGTAAAACTTACATATTGAAAGGCATAAAATTACACTGTTTTTTCAATCGTCCCATCTTTGCCGAGATATACCGTCGTTAAGTTATCGATACTTACGGCCCAATTATAGGTAGCGGGGTAGTCTTTGATGATAATTTCTCTTTCTTGCATCGTTTTAGCCAGTAACCCTTGAATGACCATGAAGAGTCCTAAATCAGCAATGGTTAAATGATTTAGTTCAGGAATAGCAAACATATTCTTTGTGAATATTGCCTCTAAAGCATCAAGTTGTTTTCTTAAAAGAGAGAGATATTTGTCTTCATCTAACGAACCAATTTCAAATTTTTTTAAATAATTAATCACATATTTTCTTAGTTCTGATTTTGATTCATTTAGGTATTTAGGCTCAATATTTCCCCATTCAACAGAGTTAATAAACTTTTTATAGTTAACATCTCTTATCCATCTGGCGTACAATAAGCTTAGGACAAATATTTGGTTAGACCATTCATAGAGAACATAGTCGTAAGCCTGTGTGTATTTTTCTAAAAGTTTTGTTCTCTTTGAATCAAGATAAAAACTATCGGTAAGATGCTCTAAAATTTCAGTGCTCGATTTTAAGTAAGTAGAACCAACTTCTAAAATAGGTAGTTGTTTTAGCATTTTTCTTATTTTTATAGTTTCGTCCATCTCCATCATTGGCAGGCCAACATTTTTAACTGAGAATTCCATATCTATTAAGTTGAAAATTCTATGAAAGACAACGCAGCGAGGGTAAATAGATTCTGTCCCAGTGGCACCAGGCCATTGATATAAAGTAGGGATAATTTTACTTTTCACTATGAGTCCTGATGAGCACTTAATAGTCTTCTGTGTGTTAAGTCTGTCCAATCTTGATCAATTTCTATGGCAGAAAATGTTCTTTCTAAAATTAGACAAGCTTCAGCAGTTGAGCCTGAGCCACTAAACGGGTCAAGGACTCTGTCTCCTACCTTACTATAATTTCTTATCAGTGGCTCAATGACCTTGAAAATCTTATGGTTGGGATGATTTTCCCATTTTGATGTACTATCGTCTTCGTCATAGTAGGACACAATACTCCATGTTTGAGCATGCTCATCATTTGACTGTTTTGGCATAGGTTGTTTGGAAAATATCAAGGCAACTTCAAATAGCCTCGCGTTGATTTCATTCCCAGAGTTAACTTTTTGAGTGAGTTTGCACCACTGAAATTCGCCATAGAAGTGGACATAGCCAAGTTCTATGGCAACTTTCTTTATTGGGTCCTTGCCTAAAAAATTTGTCCAAATAATTAAAGGAGCAGTTTCATCAAGGTACTTAGTCGCTAACCCAAGCCAAGCTTGTGTGAATTTTGTATATTCTTTTATGTTTTCATAGCGAGTGACATTTTTATGATTTATTTTTGCAGTCTTTGCATCTCTTAGTTGTCCCGTTTTTTTATTACGCCTGACAAGAAGGCAATATGGTGGGTCTGCTAAAAGGAGTTGGGCTTTAAGGTTTGGTAGAACCGTCTTGTAGTTTTCATCTTTAGTTGAATCACCTTGGGTATGATAACTATTACCAAGTTTGCTCGTAAGGACTAGACACTTTTCACTTTTGCTTTCTATAGACATCACGACGCCATTTTGAATTAGATCCCAGATAAAACTACACAAATCTTTATCATATATAATATAAGGGTTTTAGTTTTTAACAGCTTAACATTATTTTTCTTTAATTTATAAACTTCAAGTTCTTGAATTGATAAAAACTTGATAATATCTGAATATGTTTTTGAGTATTATTGTGACTAGCTATTTACGTCAAACTGAATTACTCGGTTAAAAAGGCTTTATATGAATCAAATTGAAATAGTTCCTATAATTTTTTGATCTTTATGATGAATACTGCCAAACTTGCTTGGAATAGAACAGCCTCACTATTTTAAAAAGAATAAGTATAAATGGAAGATCAAAAGAATAACCCACTTCACGGATTAACACTTGAGTTCATTCTAACTAGATTAGTTGAACTTTATGGCTTTGAAGAATTGTCCCAACATATTAATATCCGCTGCTTTACTCATGAACCAAGCATTAAATCTAGTCTAAAGTTTTTAAGGAAAACTGATTGGGCTCGAGTCAAAGTTGAAAAACTATACCTGATGAGCTTAGATTGAGTGAGTCTCTCTTTGGTTCTTTAATCGATGAATATTAATACGCTATTTATAACGTCTTAATTGACTAAATATCGCTTTAAGTTGTTTAAATAGTTCTTCATGATAATTCCATAAGAAAATTCTAGCAAACTCGCCGGCAGGTTTGCTCCCAGGGTCTCCAAACTCATTGATCGATCAAAAATAACAGTATAGGTAAAACGAGTCCTATACTGATCTATTTTTTCAACTTCACGTAAACTGCTCAGAAAATATTTTGCATCTGCTGTTGTTTGATAGAATGCTTTTTTATTAGCCACGAGCTGTCTTAATGTCGTTTTGGTAATGAAATTTTTTCTAAGACCAATATGAGCATCTTCCGTGAATGTAGTACCAACTTCAAAATCTCCATCAGCATCCATACTATTAACTTCAGTTCTCCACGTATCATCGTTCATCGTGTTGGAAACATGAGTGAAAACACGTACTAAGCTTTCTTCAAGAATAATTGATTTAGATATTTTGACCAAGTCTTGCGCTAAGACGACGTTGGTTGAGTAAAGAATTACTAATGCTATGATAAGCTTTTTCATTTAAATCTCACTATTCTAAAGTCCATATTTTTGTTTTAGTTGATTGAGTTGACCATTTTTCTTGATTACTTTTAAATTCTTATTGAAATCAAGTAAGTATTGATTTGAGTCTTTTTTAGTTTTACTAAAGCAGGTGAAGTAAGGAGCGGAGTGTATTTCTAAGTATGAAAAATTTGAAATAAATGAATGCTGCTTACTTAACTCTTGAATCACAACTTTGAAAGAGTAAATGGCGTCAAGTCGTTTAAGTTCAAGCATTTTAAGTAAGCTTAGCTCGCTCGAAAGTAAAACTGGAGTAATTCCTGCTTTTTCTAATTCACCTTCAAGACTATAACCTCTAACAACTCCAATTTTTAGATTTTTGAACTTCTCTAAGGGTCCAGTCTTTAATACGTCCCTTGAATAAAAGCCAATCGAATTTCTCCCAATTTCATCAGTGAAATAAAAATCAGTATCTCTCTCTTTTGTATAGGAACAACTACATAGACCATCAAACTCACCTGTCTTAGCACTAAGCAAAGCGCGCTTCCACGGTAGAAATTCGGTTACAAGCTTTGCGTCAAAGAGATTGAATACAAGTCTTAAAACTTCGATATCGTAACCAACAAAGTCATCAGTGGGGTTTTCTATTTTTAATGGGGGAAAGTTGTTGCATGCCATCTTTATATCTTTTGAATAAACCACTGAGTTTATTAGAATAAAAACGATGAATGTGGCATTTTTTAAAATATTCAATTTAGACTTGTTAAAGATTATTAGTTTAAGGTCATCATAGGATTAAAAGTAAATATTGGAAAGATTCTGAGAAATTGATCGGCTTTTAGGTATTTGTTCTAATCTTGCTTTATTGTCTATCTATTCGAATTTATTATTTCTGCATTGCTTCTTTGACCTAATAAAGCTATAAAATTCGTTTTTTTGTAAAATACCTTTTTAAAATTTACCCTAGGACCAGCATTCATGATTTTCGATATTAAGC
>CAYGQW010000226.1:438-4932 GCA_964352175.1 uncultured Halobacteriovorax sp. | reverse complement strand
ATGTGGCTCTTTAACGTTGTTGAAGAAAATGTACGTTTTGGTATGGGAGCAGTTAAAAACGTAGGCGAGAGTGCTGTTGAAGCCCTTATTCGTGAACGTGAAGAAAATGGACCATTTGCAGGGTTCGTCGATTTTTGTGAACGTGTCGATCTTAAAGCCGTTGGTAAACGTGTCATTGAATCTTTAATTAAAGTTGGTGGCTTTGACGGCTGTGAAAAAGAACTGAACCGCAAGACCATGCTCGAAAATATGGAGCTGATCGTTGCTTACGCGCAAAAGAAACAAGAAGAAAAAGCACTGGGGCAAAGTAATCTTTTTGATTTAGATGCCGCAGATACTGAAGACTCTAATCTTCAACTTGATATTGCTGCGGTTGAAGATTTTGATGAGCGTGAAAAGCTTTCGTGGGAAGCTGCTTTGATGGGCATCTACGTATCAGGTCACCCACTTGATCGTTTTGCTAACGTGCTTAAGCAAATGGCTTCGATGAGTGTCTCTGAGGTTCATGAGATATCAGGCGGTGATAAACGTGAAATGATGCTTGCTGGTCTTATCTCTGGAAGGAAAAATATCCTGACTAAAAAAGGCGACAAAATGTGTTTCGCCACATTAGAAGATCTTACAGGGAAGATCGAGTGTATCGTTTTCCCTAGAACCTTCGCTGAATATGAAGAAATTTTAGGTGGCGATGAGCCCCTTATTATGGAAGGGCAGGTCAACTTGGCGGAAGAGCCACGTAAGTTTTTTCCTACCAAGATTCAAAAACTCAAAGATCAGGCTGAAGAACGAGTCACCGGTGTACGCATAAGTGTTGAGCGAGAACAATTGAACGAGTCTCGACTCAAACGCTTTAAACAAGTACTATTAAGCTATCGTGGAAGTGTACCTTTACATATGATTGTGGTGCACGATCAGGATAAAGTTAGAATGCCCTTTGGTCAGGATTTTTTAGTCAATCCTACACCGCAACTAGCGGCCAAGATCAATGAGGTTTTTCAGGGAAATAGCGTACAGTTTGTTGTTGATGGGAAATTAGAAGATGTTGGAAACGCTCAGCTTTAGTTTAGGAAAATTGATGAAAATTATTGCGACTCTTGTTTTATTTTTGACAACCCAAGCTTTTGCTCAAAGTTTAATTAGTGGGGAAGGGCGTTTTTATGCCGCTGATGAAGACTCATTAACTTTTGTTAAAAACCAACTTCACTATCAAGCAGTTAGGGACATTATTACCAAAGAATTAAAAAACTTAGGTCTTGATGAAAAAGTGTTTTGGCAAAAGTACGATGACAAATTTAAGGATAGTTTTGCCTCAACTGAAAATAACTTAAAAGAAAAATTTGCTGACGAATCTGGTTCTATCCCACAAGAGAAGAAATCAGACTTTAATAAAGCGCTCAGAGGCAAACGCCTTTCAAGTCTATCTCGTTTCGGGCGCCTTCAAGGGATACTCACTTCATACTCAGTAAAAAGAATGACTCGTTCACCTCAGTCTCCACAGTCAAGATATTACCTTATTGAGGGTAAAACTGATCGTCGCTATGTAAATGAGCTCTACCTACGCTTTACTTCTGATGATGATGATCAAAAGTATAAAACATTATTTGTGACAGCAAACTTTAAACTCGACCATATGGCATGGAGTGATGCAGGGGTAGAAGTTGGAACTGATTTTACAGACGTGGTAAAAAATCATTGGCAAAAATATATCCAAACTAAATTTGCCGGTCAGATAGATGAGATAGTCTTTACTGATGAGTCGTTAGAAAGGGAGCTTAGAGAATTTTTAATGATTCCTCGAGATTTAGACTTTCATCAAAAAATAGAAGAAGGTGATCGCAGTCTCAAACGATTCGCCTCTGGGTTATGGCTCAAAGTGGAAATGGAGTTAGATAAAATTAACGACAATGAGCTCCTTAAGAAAAGAAAAATTAGTGTTTCAGGTGATTTATTAATGATCGAACTTAAGACGAATCATTCTGTTGCTCAAGAAGAGCTGGAGACAGAGAGAAAACTTTTTTATACAGATGACATAAAGTCATTTAGTTCTACGCTTGCAAGTATGGTTTATAGTAAGCCTCTTCCTGCTTTTGAAATAGCTCATAAAGCAATGAGTGGTATTTCAAAGGCTAAGCACGATTATAGACTTAATATAAGCTCTCTTTCCTCAATTCAAGATTTAATTGAAGTTGGAAAACTCTTAGTTGCAAGAGGTGTCGTGCATCAAGCAAAAACTGAGGTTGTTGGTTTCAATGGCAGCAAAGGTGAGCTATCCATTACTTTTAGAGGTAATAGAGAGAGTTTACAAAAATTCCTCAAGGGACTTGCTGGTGCAAATCTTGTGAATGGTAAGTTGATACAAGTTAATCCAGAAAAGCCAACTGAAATGACTCTAATGCTTATTGAGCAACCGGTAATTCCAAAGTCACCCAAAGCTGCTACTCAAGGATAGATATGATTAAGGTTTTTGCTCTTTCTTTTTTGACTCTGTCTTTTTTTTCTTGCTCGCAAGGAGTCGTTCAACGGGATTACGAAGGACGCAGGGCAGGACCTCCTCAGAATAAAACTTTTCAATCAGTAAAAAAGAAAGTTGCGCTGTTAACGTTTTTTAACGAAAGCCCTTACGGTGGGGAAGATTTAGGAATTGTCGCGACTGAAGAATTCAGAAAAGAACTTTCTAGGACCGGTGAATTTATTGTTGATCCTATGGCAATGAAAATTTTTGGTTCTTCTAAAGAAGTCTATGCCGGGGGAGGAGTGAAGCTAGTTCAGCTATCTCGTCGTGCCAAAATTGAAGGGGTTAACCTAGTTGTATTTGGTCGAGTGATTGAAGCCAGAGTCCGTGAAAAAACTGATGAAATTGGATTTGTTAGAGAAACGAAAAGTTTTACCGAAGCAAAACTAGAAGTTCGAATTTTTGACGTTAATAGCAACAAAGAAATTTATACTGAGACTCTTAATGGATACGCCGATGATCAAACATATCGATTTTTTGCTGAGGACCGCGAAAATAGTATGAATCAAAGAAGGGATTTACTACGATACGGAGTTCGAGTTGCAGCGAGAAAAGCTATACCTAACATGATTGAAATTTCAAGAAAGCTAGACTGGATGGGAAGGATCGCTAAAATCGTAGGGACAAGAATTTATGTAAATGCAGGTCGCGAAAGTGGCCTTCAGATTGGTGATGTTCTTAAAGTTCTAACAGAAGGACAAGAAATCTTTGATCCTGAAACAGGTGCCTTAATAGGTATATCGAAAGGTGAAGTTAAAGGAACTATAGAGATCATTGATTACTTTGGCCCGGATGGAACCATCGCCATTCTACATTCTGGCGGCTCAGTTCTGGATGGTGACTTTGTTCAGCTCTACTAAAGATGAATACGTATAATCTCTTTAGATCTTTAGCATTTAAAATAGACCCAGAGTTGATTCATGAAATCTCTATGGGAAGTTTTAAAAGTTTTCCCAGAACTTTGGCCGGTATTTTTAACTCCCAGTCATTAAAGCCCGAACATTCCTTATCTTTTTCGGGACTAAATTGGAGCGGACCTCTTGGACTTGCTGCAGGTTTAGATAAAAATGCAGTCGGCCTATCATTTTTCTCAAAACTCGCTTTTGGTGCCATTGAAGTTGGTACGGTAACTCCTAGAGCTCAGGCGGGAAATCCTAAGCCTAGGCTTTTTAGGCTTAAAGAAGAAGGCTCACTTTTAAATAGAATGGGCTTTAATAATCAGGGCATGGAGCAGGTCTATCAAAATATCATCAATACTAGAAAAATTGATCGACCCCAATGTCTAGGTGTTAATTTAGGTAAGAATAAAACGACTTCTTCCTCTGAAGCTCCTCTGGACTACTATAAACTGTACGTTAAATTTGTAGATATTTGTGATTACCTTGTTGTTAATGTTTCAAGTCCCAACACTCCCGGACTGAGAGATCTTCAAGAGGAGAGTGCCTTAAGTGAAATTTTTGAAGCGCTTAAAAGTATCAGAAGCGAAAAGCCGAAACCTCTTTTTTTAAAAGTTGCGCCAGACCTTTCTTTTGAAGCTTTAGAGGCTTGCGTTTCAATCGCTAAGAAATACTCACTTAGTGGTTTAATCGCAACAAATACCACTATTATGCCAGAGCGAGGTCAAGGAGGCATCTCTGGTCAATTATTGGCACAAAAATCTAAAAAGGTCAGAGCTTATCTATTAGAACTATTGAAAGATTCCCCTGAAATTTCACTTATTGGTGTTGGCGGAGTTTCAAGCTTTGATGATCTTTGGGATTTCTGGAAGCTAGGTGGGAAAGTCATGCAAGTTTATACTGGCTTTATTTATCAAGGACCAAAGCTGCTTAATGATGTTTATCATGGCATTGAAACTTCTCTGAAAAAAACTGGAGCTCGAAACTTAGATGAGCTTTTAGTTAATTACAAAAAACTTCCAGATGACTGGCGCTTGTGATTTTCGTTTTATGTTTTTTATTATTTATTCCGTTAGCTCTTCATAT
>CAYGQW010000226.1:0-428 GCA_964352175.1 uncultured Halobacteriovorax sp. | reverse complement strand
TTCATATTGTTGATGGTCAAGCTGCTCTTTGGTTTAATTTTATTCTTTGGTATCTAGCTTTAATACTTCCAAGTTTTATCCTGAACTTTTTGGGGTTATCTTGGAACTCGAGTCGAATATTATCTTTGTTTGTTTTAGCTTTTCCTTTGTATCTTTTGGCTAATTTTCTCTCAGTTCCACTGCATTGGAGTTTCTGGCTTTTGATCTCTCTTTTGGGTTTGTTTCTTATTATTAAAAGAAAGATTAATGTCCAACGACAGGAGTTCATTAAAGCTGAAGTCCTCTTCTTATCAATATTTTGTATCTTTTTGGTTGTAAATGCTTTTCATCCAGCCCTCTACTGGGGAGAGAAGCCAATGGATATTTCAACATTAGGCTACTTCTTAAAATTAAAAATCGGACCGATTTTCGATCCTTGGGCCTACGGT
>CAYGQW010000225.1:0-4947 GCA_964352175.1 uncultured Halobacteriovorax sp. | reverse complement strand
AAGCGAAGTCAGATGCTCCTGCAGCCTCGACGCCAGCAGCGACTCAAGCTCCTGCTCAAAGCGAAACTAAGTCTGAATCAGGTCGCTTCTACACTCCACTTGTTCGCGCTATGGCGAAAGAAGCCGGCGTAGCTCTTTCTGAACTTGAAAATATTCAAGGTTCAGGTGCTGGTGGAAGAGTTAATAAAGCTGATTTTGAAAACTTTGTTAATAATCGTGGATCAAACGCATCAAAATCAGCTCCTGCCGCCGTCCCAGTAAAAGCTGCTCCTGCCGGATCAAGTGTTCCACAAGGCGGCGTTGCTTCTGTGACAGCTTCTGGTGAGCGCGTTGAAGTTATCCCTATGGATAATATGAGAAAAGCCATCGCTAAGAACATGGTTCAATCAAAATTGACTTCACCACATGTGAACTCAATTGATGAAATCGATTTAACTAAGCTTGTTAAGTTCAGAGAAGGCTTCAAAAAAGAATTCCAAAAACAAGAAGGCTTCAGCTTAACTTATACTCACTTTATTCTTTACGCTCTAGTTCAGTCACTTAAAGAGCACCCTCTGGTTAACGCCTCAGTTGATGGCGATAATATCGTTGTTAAAAAAGATATCAATCTTGGCTGTGCGGTAGCGGTTCCAGGTAACGGTCTGGTTGTTCCTAATATCAGAAATGCCGATAGCCTTAACATTACAGGTATTGCTCGTAAGGTTAATGAGCTCGCTCAGAAAGCTCGCAACAAAAAACTAACGATGGATGATCTAACAGGTGGAACATTTACATTCACTAACGTTGGCTCTTTTGGAACGCTGATGGCAACTCCAGTGATTCTTCAACCTCAAGTTGGTATCTTCGCTTCAGGCGTGATTAAGAAACGTGCCATGGTTATGGATGACGATATGATTGCTATTCGTAGCATGATGTATGGAACTCATACTTATGATCACCGCTTAGTAGATGGTGAGCTTGGTGGTAAGTTCTTAGCTTCGGTTAAGCATCATCTTGAGAACATGGATCACAATAGTTTATTTTAAAATGAGAGCGTCCCTGCGGGGCGCTTTTTTTCATCCCTATTCAAAGTTGATTAGGCGCTCAGCTGCGATATGATTTAGTACGAAGTTCTTCTTGATATGATTGTGCGTAGAGGGCATGGCTTTTAATTTATAGGAGCAAAGATAAAATAGAGTGCTTATAAACTGTCATGCAATAATCATAAGCTTAGATGAATTATCTTGAAATTATTTATAGTTAGGAGCTCGTCTGTGCCTTTAGAAGTTGTCGATTGAATCAACTAGTTCAGGCATATCTACGAATGGGTTACGGTTACCTTGGATATAATGAATTGTATCATTACGTTCAATCTCTTCAGCGTCGACTGGGTCTGCTTTGTGCCAGGCTTTTAAGACTTTCTCTTGGCGTTCGCTGATCTGCGTTTGGTAACGAACTGAGAAGTAAAATAAGGCTCTTGCAACATTACCTTTGTGCTCTTCTGGTGGTTCAAAATATTGTCCGCCACCATTTCTTCTTTCTCCACCTATTGCTGAAGGTTCACAAAGAGCTGAGTCTTGATTACTAACTTCTCCAAACTCATAGTTACCGCGAACACTGTTTGCTCTTGAATTTGTTGGGTACAAATGATGGATGTCTGACTTTTGCATTTCGTTTGGAAAGCGAGAAGAGAATTTACTTTGCGGCCATGTATGTTCACAGTTGAGATCTGAATGATTAGGAATGCGATCTGGGCCTACACCAATTCTCTCATCATACTTTACGCGACAGTAAACATCTTTAACGTAATAGCTTCCGTTTTCAGTCTTTTCTAAATGAATTTTTCCAAAAAGAATCTTTCTTGCAGCAGTGTAACCTAGAACACGTTGAGAATAGCAACGGCCTTGACCTTCTCCACAATGGCTAACGAGAATATCTTCATTTTTCCCGCCGACATGTTTCATATCGAGAATTTTGAATAATTCAAATTTCAAATCATCATTACTTATATCGTGCATCTTATTTTTGAATTCTGCAGGGTAGTAGTTGCTAAGTGCATTAGCAGCTGGATTGAGGGCAAAGAGGATAACTAACAGGCTAAGGGTCTTCACAGTGGAACCTTCCAATAGTTTAAAGCACATGGCTTAATTCATTCGCGGGCCCATCATACTTAAAACTATTACTTTTGCTAATACCTTTTTTAAGCTTGGGCTAATTAGATTATATATTTGCCTATTTTCAATGACTTATAAAAAATATCAAGATTCTCTTGGCTAAACCAAAACCCTCAAGTTATAAAGTCGAACCTTTTCAGGAGTATTTTAATGAAGATTTTAGCCTTTTTGGGTCTTTTGGCCTTTTCTCTTAGTTTTAAAGCCCAGGCTGACTCGGCAGTTGAGTGTCTTGAAATTTTAACTCAAAATAACTCTACCGATAGCTTTGCTTATACTTTAAACGTTGATGAAATCAACGACCGTTACTTTGGCAACGATCATCTTGCTTCAGGTATTCATTATGTTAAGGCCATGCTTGAGAAGAAAGGCTGTAGCCGTTCGCAAGTTAATTTTGGTCGCGGAGCTTGGGGTCGTTCTAAGTCTCGTTGTGGCATGCTTGCAGCTAATATTCCTACATCAATGAGCTGTTATATCGAAACAAATCTCGGTTACTTCTTTGTAACTCGTGATCAAATGACAAAGGTTCACGTTGTTTATTCACGTTGGGATTAACCGACAGTTTTAATTTATATTTATAATTGATCGATAAGGAGACATGAAAATTGTCTCCTTTTTTATACTATTTTTTCTAGTCGCTGGCTGTGGCAATAAAAAGTCAGATGTTGAAATCATCCTGGTAGATAAACAGACAGAAGAAAATTTAAAACTACTTTATAAGTCTATGTCATTGATGGAAGTCGAAGTTGTTTATGAGCCTGGTGCTGAGCCCTTTGCCGGCAACAGAGCAAACGGTCAGCCTTATTGGTCTATCCTTGAATCCAATATCTTGGAAGTATTTAAACAACGTGATGGCGAATATTCACTAGTTGTTCCAAAGACCATTGATCAGATGACGTCGATTCCATTGCAGAATAAATCAAGCTGGAGTCCAGAGGATCTTCAGATCCTAGAATCAAACTATCGAAAAACAATTCCTACAGGTTCACAGGCTTCGATTTTTGTGGCGTTTTTAAAAGGTAATTACAGTCAAGATGGTGTGACAAACCCAAATATCATTGGTGTGAGCTTGGCCGGAACGACTCTCATTGCAATTTTTAAAGACGTTGTAGAAAGCGCATCGCAGGGTTCTTCACCGGCTGTGGCAAAGTTTATGGAACAGTCCACTTTGGTTCATGAGTTTGGTCATGTGGTCGGCCTTGTCGACAATGGGCTTAGTATGTCGACTCCACATATAGACGAAGAGCATGGTCATCATTGTGAAAACCCTAACTGTGTGATGTACTGGAAAAACGAAGGCAAATCAAACCTCGTTCTTTTTGTTCAGCAAATAATACTTAGTGGAAGCACTGTGATGTTCGATCAAAACTGCTTAGAAGATACAAAAAATTATTGATCTTTATTATTAATCTTTATAAAGAGCAGCCAGGCGATCTTTTAATCTTTTTTCAATTCCAAAGTCGGTCGGCTTATAAAACTGTGGGATCTTTGTGCCAGCATAGTCTTGTTTTACAAATGCTTCAGCAAAAGAATGGGGATACTTGTAGTTCGCATTATCAGGATGATGATTTCTTAAGTGTGTTGGAACTTCAATCGTTGGATTTTCTTGTACAAACTCAAGAGCAGCATTGATTCCATTGTAGGCGGCATTACTTTTAACGGTGCTGGCAAGATAGGTGGTGGCTTGGCCAAGCGGGATGCGTGCTTCTGGCATGCCTATTTTTTCAACAGTATGAAGAGCATTAACGGCTAGCTGTAAGGCCGTCGGATCTGCATTGCCTACATCCTCACTGGCAAAGATGACTAAGCGTCTAGCGATAAAAACGGGGTCTTCTCCACCATCAATCATGATTGCAAGCCATAAAAGGGCAGCTTGTGGATCACTTCCGCGCATCGATTTGATAAAGGCTGAAATAACATCGTAATGACGATTTTGATTGCGATCGTAATCGCGAACGTTTTCTAAAATAAGTCTTTTAACTTCTACAGTTTCAGTTACACCAGTAGCGGCAGCAATTTCTAACGTCCCAAGAGCTGCGCGCGCATCACCTGAAGCATAATCAGCTATCGTTTCAAGAACCTCATCCGATACTTCAAGTTTAAAATTTTTGTTAGCATCTTTAAGAATAGAGACAAGCGCAGCTTCAGTTAATTTTTTAAGCTCAATGATTTTAACTCTAGAAATAAGAGCTCTATTCACACTTGATCTTGGGTTCTCAGTTGTGGCACCAATAAAAGTAAATTCGCCAGCTTCAACGTAGGGAAGAAGCGCATCTTGCTGAGCTTTATTAAAGCGGTGAATTTCATCAACGAAAATAATAGATTCACGCTTTAGAGATTTTTTCATATCAAGCGCAGAAGCGATCAGTTTTTTTAGATCGGCCACACCACCAAGAACGGCATTAAAGCGGTAGAGGTCTTTTTCACTTTGAGATGCGAGAAGGCCTGCCAAAGTTGTTTTGCCAGTACCAGGCGGGCCCCAAAGAATCAGGCTAGGAAACTGTTTAGATTTTAGAAAACTAAAGCGTTCAAAAACGTGATCCTGACCATAAAATTGAGTTAGAGAGTTAGGTCTCGCCTTATGGGCTAGTGGTTGGTTTTGCGATGTGTTATCATGAGATTGAGCTAAAGTTGGTGCCTCAGTCTCAAAAAAGCTGTTCTGTTGGTCATTTTTACTACTCATAGCCCTTTATTACATTGACTAGAGCATGATTGCATCCTAATTTAGCCGGACAAGAATTTTAGCCTTTTGCGCCTGGTTTCTGGGCCTTAATGAACGAAAGAGGAGGTGATCTGA
>CAYGQW010000224.1:0-4950 GCA_964352175.1 uncultured Halobacteriovorax sp. | reverse complement strand
GTTCTGTTCAAAACCTTCTTCAGGTTCCTGGTATCAGTGAAACTCAAGCTCAGGTTCTGGTTCAGCACGATATCGTAGCAGTTGGAGATCTAACTGTGATGACACCAGCTGATCTGGCAGGAATCTTAAGTGTTGAAGAAGCAGATGCTCAAAAGCTTATCAATGATACATTAGCTGCTGTTGAATCTGGCACAATTGATCTTCAACCTGAGGAAGAAGAAGAATTGATTTCAGCTTCAGCCGTTCCAACTTACCGTGGATTTATTGATAAGAAAGACGGAGAGGGTGAAGAGCAAGGAGATAAGTTCTCTGAAGCTGAACGTCGCCTTAGAGAAGAGTTAGCAGCCTTTAAATTAAAGTAATTGTTTAGTTGTTTTTTGTTTTTTTAAGTTAGTTATACTGGAGCTTTTAATGCCGATGAAGATTTTTGACCTTGCTAAAGAACTTGATATGGGGGCAATTGACCTCGTTGAAGCGCTTAAAGCAAAAGGCTTTGCTGTTCGTAACCATATGACTGCGCTAAGTGATGATGAAGTTGCCCAAGTCATGGCCGAATATAAAAAGTCTGAACCTGAGCCAAAAAAGGCTAAGAAGAAGACTGCTAAGAAGAAAGCAGGAGCTAAGAAGACGGTAAAGAAGAAAGTTGTTAAACGCTCTGGTGATGATGAAGTTGAAGCTGAAACTGCGAAGATTGCAGATCCAGTCGAAGCCAAAGAGGCAGTCGTCGCTAAAAGTGAAGAAGCAAAAACTGATTCTGAAGACGAAGCTGGAACAAAAAAGAAAGCAGTTACAAAAAAGAAAAAGACAATCGTTCTTAGAAAGGGCGGAGAGCCTGATGAAAACGAGCCAACGGCTGGTGGATCTTCTGCTAAGGGTGGCTTGCGTGTCGTTTCGATGCCTACAAAAGTTGAGGCACCTGTTGCTAAAGTAGCTGCTAAAGCTGAAGTTAGCGATGATTCGGTTGACGAGTCATCTAAAGATAAAGAGCTTTATAAAGAAAAAGTCCATCGTTTCACTCCAGTGTTTATTCCTGAAAAAGACGAATCAGAAAGTGATGACTCTACTGTTAGACCAAAAAGCAAAACAAAAGAAGATGAAGACGAAGATGAAAAAGGCAAGCGTAGTAGACTAGGTGGTCTAGCTTCAATGATGTCAGGTAAAAAACCTGTCACTAGTAAGTCTGAACTTCTAAATACCACTCGTGCTGATAGTGAACTTAAGAGTTATGCCGCCCTTTCTGGTAGCGGTATGCCAATTTATGTTCAACCAAAGCGTAAGAGGATTTACAACGGTCCATCAAAGAAAACTGAAGTAACTGAAGTTAAAGACGCCAAAAGAGTTATTTATCTTCATGATGGTGGATTGTTGGTTGATGTTGCAAAAAAGCTTTCTGTAAAATTTAAAGAACTGGCTGATAAATGCTTAGATATGAACTTGCTTATTAAACCAGATGATTATGTTGGAATGGATTTAGCTTCTAAAATCGCAGCCATGTACGACTTTAGAGTTGAGAACAAAGCATTTGATGAAGATGAAGTTTTAGGTAAAAATGATGATGTCGACACTTCAAGCTGGCCGGTTCGCAACCCAATCATCACGATTATGGGTCACGTCGATCACGGTAAGACAACACTTCTCGATTATATTAGAAATGAAAAAGTTGCTGCAGGTGAAGCTGGCGGTATTACTCAACATATTGGCGCTTACAGTGTCGAAGTAAAAGGTAAACAGCTTACGTTTTTGGATACTCCTGGTCACGCGGCTTTCGCAGCTATGCGCCAACGTGGTGCAGATGTAACCGATATCGTCGTGCTTGTTGTTGCTGCCGATGATGGTGTTATGCCTCAGACGGTAGAGTCGATTAAGTTTTGTCAAAATGCAGGTAAAAACGTCATTGTAGCTGTTAATAAAATGGATAAAGAGGGTGCAAATCCAGACCGTATTAAAACAGCACTATCAGAATACGGAATCACGCCTGAAGATTGGGGTGGAGAAACTCAATTTGCTCATATCTCAGCACTAAAAGGTGACGGAGTGGATGAGCTTCTTGAAGGTATCGCACTTCAAGCTGAAATGATGGAACTTCGTGCTGATCCTGAAGGTACTGCTCAAGGTGTCGTCATTGAATCTAAAATTGAACCAGGTCGTGGTCCAGTAGCAACAATCTTGATTCAAACTGGAACACTTAAAAAAGGTGACACGATTGTTGCTGGTGAAACTTTTGGTCGCGCTAGAAGCTTGGTTGATAGTACAGGCAAGCAGCTTAAAGAAGCGGGTCCATCTACTCCAGTACAAATTCTTGGTTTGGCAGATGCGCCTAGTCCAGGTGATTTGATGGATGTGGCTAAAAATGAAAGAGAAGCTAAGAAAGTGGCAGAAAATAGAGCTGAAGAACGTAGAATGTTAATGACTGGTCCAGCTAAAAAGAAGGTTTCTCTTGAAGACTTTTTTGCTGCAGCTGCTGGTGATAATGATGATGCTAAACAGCTTAATCTTATTATTCGTTCAGATGTTCAAGGATCGTACGAAGCTATCCGTCAGTCAGTTGAGCCTCTATCTTCAAAAGAAGTTGAAGTTCGTGTGATCAGCGGTGGCGTTGGACCAATTACTGATTCAGATATTCAACTTGCCGATAGCTCGGGAGCCTTCGTCTTTGGATTCAATATGCGTCCTCTTACGACCGCGAGAAAACTTTCAGAACAACTTGGAATTGACGTTAAAACTTATACGATTATTTATGAACTCATTAATGACGTTAAGCTTGCGATTGAAGGCATGCTTGAGCCAGAATTTAATGAAGAGTATATCGGTCGTGCGGAAGTTAAAGAGACATTCACAGTTCCTAAAGCTGGAACGATTGCTGGTTGTGTTGTTGTTGACGGCAAAATTGCAGTTGGTTGTAATGTTAGACTTCTTCGTAATGGTCAGATCATGCATGATGGTAAGATGTCTTCTCTTAAGCGCTTCAAAGATGATGCCAAGGAAGTTAAGGTCGGACTTGAATGTGGTATCGGCCTCGAAAACTATAATGATGTTAAAATCGGTGACACGTTTGAGTGCTATATTATGCAAGAGCGTAAACGTACTTATGATGACGTTGTTAAGAGTGAAGCAGATTCAGCTGCTAACAACCAACCGAGTGCTTAGTAGGATATAATGGCAAAAGTTAAGAGCTTTAAAAAAACTAAATTTGAGGAGCGTCTACTGCATGAGATGAATGGCATGCTTAGACGCGAAATCTCTGATCCAAGAGCTTCATTTTTAAGTTTTACAAAAGTTGAGCTCTCTGCTGATTACTCTGTTGCCAACGTCTATTGGGATACATTCGATGTTGATAAAAAGGGTGATTGTAGTGAAGCCGTTAAAGGCCTTGCCGGAAAATTTAGATCTCTTTTAGCCAATGTTCTTCAAATTCGCCATACACCTCAATTGAAATTTGCTTATGATAATCAATTTGAAGCTCAAGCTGAAATTGATCGTCTTTTAAAGACTGAGCCAAATACCAGAGAGGAAGATCTCTAGTATGAAGCAACCACCGGCACCTTCTCCTGCCATGGTCTTTGCACTTCATAAACCGGCCGGCCCAACGTCTTTTGATGTTGTTCATCAAGTTAAAAGAATCCTTGGAAAATCAGCACGAAAAATTGGTCATTTTGGAACATTAGATCCATTTGCCGAAGGACTTATTCTTGTTGGTACCGGTGGAGCTACAAAGCTAGCTGACCGTTTTCATAAAGACTTTCCAAAAACGTATCGAGCTGTAGGAAAGTTAGGTGTTCAGATGGATACCGGTGATAATACTGGTGACATTGTTAAGTCATCTAGTCCAGTTGCTCTTAATCTAGGACATTGGCAACAATCAGCTGATAAAATGTTGGGCGAGTACTGGCAAAGTCCACCAGCTTTTTCTGCCACTAAACATGAAGGCAAAGCTCTTTATGAATATGCCCGTCGCGGGATAGTGATTGAGAAAGAGCCGGTGAAAAAAGAAATATATAAATTTACTATATTGAGTGTCGACTCTGATTCAGTAGAGTTCGAAGCGCAAGTCTCTAGTGGCACCTATATCAGAACATTATTTGAAGACCTGGCAGCTGCATGTGATAATATTGGTCATTTAGTTAAGCTGAAGCGAACACAAATAGGCTCTCTTTTTTGTCCTGAGTTTCACGATGATCTTAAAGCTTGGAATCATCATATTCTCGAGAGTCATTGGCTGCCATTTGACGAGCTGCTTCAACTCAAGATCATTACTTTAGAGGGACGTGATCTTGAGCTTTTTAGTAACGGGCAATGCTTGACTAGAGCGCAGTTTGAAGATTATTTAGGTGAAGTCTGGGTAGCTAAAAATGACGGAGAAATCCTTGCTTTAGGCAGTATTTCACAAAACGTGCTTAAAAGTGTTGTCATGTTCCCTGGCGGAGCCCCAAGTCGATTGCTAGACAAGAATCTAAAATTGAACTTATCTCACTGATATTCTTGGCTAAATGGCTAGTTGAGGCTAATATTATATAGGGTTTGAATTATTTTCTTTTGAGTCTTTAGGAGTATCTGTGAATACCTCATTAATTGCCGGCGGCATCGCACTTTTACTAGCACTAGGTTTAGTTATTGGGCTTGGGGTTTTAAGTTTATTATCAGGTGCTTTCCACTTTCTATTTGCTAAGCCAAAACTAACAATTTTAAAAACACTTCATGGTGCTAACGGCTTTGCATTTGCATTTACTTGGAATAGCGCTCGTGAGCCTGCCAAGTTTGACGTGATTCGCTTTCGCTTGTTCAACCCATTTGGTTCAGTCACACAAGTTGATGTTTCAAAACAATTCGATGTTAAAGATGATAACTTTGCATTAGATCTAGAGCTTGGTGATTCTTACGGAGCTTTTTTAAAAGCTGATAATTTTGATAAAGCCTTAGTTCAAATTGAACTTGTTTCAAATAAGGATAACG
>CAYGQW010000223.1:2364-5014 GCA_964352175.1 uncultured Halobacteriovorax sp. | reverse complement strand
TTTTTAAGCCCCTCTTTTATTAGAGGGGCTTATTTTTGCCTAAAATTCAAATTAATTTAGAACAGAAAAATTCTTGCAGTGAGCGATGATGGCTTTTTCTAAATCTGCTGCTTCTGGAGATGTAGAAGTCAGTTCATCGTAGTTTTCCATAACAACAGCTTGATCATCATTAAGTTCTGCAAGTCTTAAAATAGTTGTTTGAGCGATTGAGCTGAAAGCCTCTAAGTATTTAAGACGACAGTTTCGTACGTGATCAGTGACTTGATCGTTAGCAGAAACATTAAGAGTAGAAAAAAGTAATACTAAAGTTAAAAATTTCATTGATGGCTCCCCGTTAGTTTTCTCGATACTAGTAGGAAAACTTATTCTGATATAGGGAGCTAGTAAAAAATACAGTCTATATTTACAAAAGTGGAATTTTCTTAAACTAGTTTAAGAAAATGATTTAATAAGGTTGGAATCAAAACTTCAAAGAATTACTCCTAAATCGGATTCGATTTGTTAGCGGCTCACCACTGTAAGCTAAGGAAAATTACTAACGATTATAAGCTGTATTCTGATGAAGCGGTTGATTGAATTTTTGTATTTTATCTTGTTTCGCTAGGATTAAAATAATATTTGAATTTAATATAAGTGCGAAGAGGTTTATCAGTACTAAGATTTTATGATTAGAAAAAACTTGTAACGTTCCAAATGCAAAAATACTTGTTAGAGAATTAAAGCAGGTCATACAATTTTGATTTACAATACATGCGAGGCAACTAACTTGAATTCACTATTCAAGGAGATATAGAAATGAGTTTGGTACAGGCTTAATAAATAACTTGGGAAAATATCTCTACTATAAAGAAAGATCCAGCCATAAATTATTCTTCAACAATGATCATTTTAGTTATAGTCCTCAAATATAAATCTCTTACAACTTTGTAAAACATTCTCCAGGTAGATTGCCTGATAAGTTACGACTAATCTGAAAAAATGCTTAGAGAACAAATTATATTCGTAAGGATGGAAATTTATTATTGTTAGCAGAAGCGAATTTAGTTTATTCCGGCTTTGAGATATAAATCAAAACTTTCTATTGAGCTAGAGCGTGACAATAGCATGATTCACTCTGAAAACGGTCTAAGTTGTTGATTTTTCGTGCATTAATAATCTCAAGACCACTAATTATCTCATCTACATAGACACCGATTGTGTCGACCATTACAATTGCTTTATGCACAACTCTTCATCAAAATTCTTAAAAATTGAAATTCTCTTTTTATTCGCAGTTACCATTGTCGCAGTGACTTCTTTTTTTTACGGCGAGGCGTTGCCAGATAATCTCTATTCAATTAGCTCTGAAAATTCAAATGTTAATATTTTTAGCTACTATTTTTCATCACTATTAGCTTCAATTGGTTATTACGTTGGACCATGGATTGTTGTTCCTTTTTTTATTTTCTCAATGTCATATGCTTTTGTTTACTCAAAGAGAGAGTCAGTAGTTGATTGTCTCAATGCTCTAACACTCACTTTAGTATCCCTATCTGCCTTTTATTTATTTTCTCCAGAAATGCTCGGAAGCGGATTACTATATTTAGTTAAAAACTATGTCTCGGATTTTTCATTAGGCTCAACTTTGATACTAGGAAGTTTCGCTTTTTTATTTGGAACATTTAGAGGCTCGTTTAAAGACTTTTGTCTAAAAACTTTCTATTGGTCAAAGCAAGGTCCTCTAATTAGCTATAACTTTGTAAAAAAACTGGGTTTAATTTCTAAATCAAAAGGTTTTGCAGATTCGATTAGATCACTACCTTCCAAAGTTAGAAGAGAATTACCGCATACTTTAAAAGGTGAGCAAATCTCATCTTCAATTCCAAAACGCGTGAGATCTAACCCAATATCTGAACCGCTAGATTCACATGACGTTAATGAAGAGCCGATTCGCGAATCGAGCTATGAAGCTACAGAACAAGAGATGCAATTTGAAGATATCGAAGAGGTCTCTTTAAATGAAAACTCGTCGAAACTAAAAGCTAAGTTGAAAAGAGCAAATACTACAAGTGATGCTCAAAACTACTACGATATAGTTTCTCAGATTAGTCATAAGAAAAACTCTAATCCTGGTCGCGCACCAAATGACGATTACTTTGCAGATATCAAGCTTAGAGTTGAGGAGAAACTCAAAGAGTTTAATGTTGATGCTGAAGTTATCAATGTTTTAAAAGGCCCCGTTGTAGATACTTTTGAATTGAAGCTTGGACCTGGTGTTCGTGTTTCAAAGATTAAAAATGCAGAAGATGATCTTTCAATGGCACTTATGGGTGCGGCTATTCGAGTTGTTTACCCAATGATAGGAAGAGATACCGTTGGAATCGAAGTTCCTCGTAATCCTCGCGATATTATTTATCTTGATGAAGTCTTAAGTACTAAAGATTTTAATAACTCCAAGTTTCATCTTCCTGTTGCTATGGGGAAAAATGCTTTTGGTGACACGATGGTCGTTGATCTTGCGGCCATGCCACATATGCTTGTTGCTGGTGCAACTGGTGCTGGTAAATCTGTTTTCATTAATACGCTACTTGTTTCTCTTCTTGTCAAAAGATCTCCAGCACAAATGAAGTTGATTCTCATCGATCCAAAACAACTTGAGCTTGCTTTATAT
>CAYGQW010000223.1:0-2354 GCA_964352175.1 uncultured Halobacteriovorax sp. | reverse complement strand
ATATGCCAAGCTTCCACACTTGATTATGCCTGTGATAACCGATGCGAAAATGGCATCAGTTTCTATGCTTTGGGCTGTTCAGGAGATGGAGCGACGTTATTCAATACTAAAAGAATTAGGTGTCAGAAATATCGAAGGATTTAATGAAAAATTAGAACGTGCAACACCTGATGTTCTAGCAGCTATTCATCAGTATTATGACAATGAGCCAGGTGATGATTATTCACTTCCATATATTGTGATCATTGTAGATGAGTTTGCTGATCTAATCCTAACTAAAGCCGGTAAAGAGATTGAAAATTCTATTTGTCGTTTAGCTGCTAAAGCTAGAGCTGCCGGAATTCACTTGGTTTTAGCGACTCAACGTCCTTCCGTAGATGTGATCACCGGCTTAATTAAGTCGAACTTCCCAACTAGAGTTTCCTTTAAAGTAACAACTGATACTGACAGTAGAACGATTCTTAATACAAATGGCGCTGAAAAGCTTCTTGGTAAAGGTGATATGCTTTATAAAGCAGGGACAAATATTGTTCGTGTTCATTCCTCGTATGTTGATGAAAATGAGATCGAAGCACTTACAGATAAAATCTCTGAAGAGATTGGAACTAACTTCCATACTGCTGCCATGGACTTCCTTGAAAATGGTGGTGAAAAAGAAGCTGATCCATATTCCTACGGATCACATATCGCATCCGCAGAGGGTAGTGATGATGCAGCGCTTTATGAGCAAGCGGTTCGACTAGTCATTGAAACACAAGCAGCAAGTGCGTCATTTTTACAGCGTCGTCTAAAAATTGGCTATAATCGTGCAGCTAGAATGATTGAAGAAATGGAAAGCAAAGGCGTCGTAGGTCCGCAAGAAGGTGCTAAAAGACGCAAGGTGTTAGCCAGCTCTCCATCTGCTTAAAACGACTATTACCTCCTTGTCGCATCCCCTCATAATGTGTTAAACACTAGGGCTAATTTCCATTACTGGGAATCTTATTAATGTCGCAGCCATTCGGATGATGGTCCATATTTATATATGTGGCATCGAATGGTGAAGCGTAACCATCATCTCTAGGAGTTGAAGCTATGTCACAGTTGCAGTTGAAAGATTTGTTAGAAGCCGGAGCACACTTTGGTCACCAGACTCACAAGTGGAATCCAAAAATGAAAAAGTATGTTTATGGTGAGCGCAATGGCATTTACATTGTTGACCTTGCTAAGACTATACCACTTGCTAAAAGTGCGTTTGATTTCTTAAAGAAGACAGCGTCAGAAGGTAAGCCAGTTCTTTTCGTAGGAACTAAACGTCAGGCAGCAGAAACTGTTCGTAACAGTGCTGAAGACTGTGGCGCTTATCACGTAACTTACCGCTGGCTTGGCGGCATGCTTACAAACTATAAAACTATTAACCTATCAATCGATAAACTACGTAAAGTAGAAAAAATGAAAGAGACAGGTGATTTTGGTCTTCTAACGAAAAAAGAACGTTCAAAAATTGAAAAAGACGTTGTTAAGTTAGAAAAAAACCTTGGTGGTATCAAAGATATGCGTAAACTTCCTGGCGCGATTTTCATCGTTGACCCAGGTGAAGAGCATATTGCGATTAAAGAAGCTAATACTCTAGGAATTCCAGTTGTAGCAATCACAGATACTAACTGTGATCCAACAGGTATTCAGTACGTTGTTCCTGGTAACGACGACGCGATTAAATCAGTTTCTCTTTTTGCTAACTACTTTGCCCAAGCAATTGCAGAAGGTTCAAAGTTTGTTAAGAAAGATACAAAAGGTGGCGACGATATTCGTGATGCAGCTCTTGAGTCTGAAATTATCAAAAAGTATGAAAAAGATATCGATCTCGTTAACGCTGACGAAGACGAAGAAGTTTAACTCAATTAAAAATAAGGATACGCCATGTCTTTTACTGCAGGTGATGTAAAAAAATTACGTGAAATGACCGGTGCTGGAATGATGGCCTGTAAAGAGGCTTTGAATACAACATCTGGGAATATTGATGAAGCTGTAGATTATCTACGTAAAAAAGGTCTTGCTGCTGCTGCAAAAAAGCAAGGGCGAGTTGCTGCTGAGGGAGCTGTTGTTTCTTTGGTAAATGGAAAGCACGCTGTAGTTGTTGAAGTTAACAGTGAAACAGATTTCGTTTCTAAAGGCGACGACTTCCAAAACTTTGCAAAAAGTGTAGCAACTTGGGCACTTGAAAATCACCCAAGTGATATAAATGTGCTTAAAGATGCTAAAGCAACAGCGGTTAACGAACTTACTCTTAAGTGTGGTGAGAAAATCGATATTCGTCGTTACGAATCAGTAGAGCTATCAAATTCACGCCTAATTGGTGAATATAATCATGGTGG
>CAYGQW010000222.1:0-5016 GCA_964352175.1 uncultured Halobacteriovorax sp. | reverse complement strand
TCACAGACATCTGCAGTTATCGCCACGATCTGTGGACAATCCACTAGACAATTATTAAAGATTTTATTGGCAGCTTGATAGCCATCCATGACTGGCATTTGTAAATCCATTAGAATCGCAGTGTAACCAAACGGGTTTGACGTCCCTACCCTTTCAACAGCCTGCAAACCATTATGAACAATATCATTGGTCACATTGAATTTATCCAACATGGCCTTAACTAATTTACAGTTGACTAAATTATCATCAACTATAAGTATTTTTGTATTACTAAAGTCTACGAAGCTATCTTCAACCTTAAGAGATGGAGTACTTAAATTTGTTCCATTTAATAAAGGTAAGTTTATGGTAAATTTACTTCCTTGATCGAGTTTACTTGAAACATTAATCGTTCCCTTCATTAACTTGATAAGACGGTTTGAAATTGCTAATCCTAAACCTGTACCACCAAACTCTCTTGTTGTTGATTCATCAGCTTGCATAAAATCTAAGAAAAGATTTTTCTGATTGTCTTCCGAAATACCAATACCTGTATCTTGAATTGCAAACTCTATGTTAGATATTAAATCCGATGCTTTTATATCACTAACGATAAGATCGACATTACCAACACGAGTAAACTTGACTGCATTCGAGACAAAATTTGTAAGGATTTGTCTAATTCTATTAGCATCGCCGCGAAATAAATTATTACTTAAGCGATTCTCTAGCTTTAAAACGACTCCTTTTTTCATACTATCAAACTCAAAAATACTGATAACTTCTTTACACAACTTCAATAAATCAAATTCAACTTTTTCCAACCGAAGTTTACCTGATTCAATTTTAGATAGATCCAAAATATCATTAAGAATCGTAATTAAACTTTCGCCGCAATATTGAATAGTATTAACCATATCTTGCTGTTCACTATCTAATGATGACTCTTTAAGAAGATCAAGCATCCCAATCACACCATTCATCGGAGTTCTAATTTCATGAGACATATTCGCTAAAAATTGGGTCTTTGATCTTTCAGCAACAAGAGCATTATTTCTGGCTTCTATAAGTTCTAGTTCTTGATGTTTTTGTTTGGAAACATCCATATGAGTACCTGAAATATGTGTTGGCTTACCATCTTCATCCCAGGCAGAAAACTTACCTTTTGCTAACAAGTAAACCCAATGTCCATCAGCATGCTTCATCCTATGAGGATTTTCAAATTGATCAGCATTTCCTTTAAGATAATTATTAATCGTCTCAAAAGAAGATTCGTGATCATCTGGGTGAACTCTTGATTCCCAAAAAGCAAAATCATGCTGAATTTCATCAATATGAAAGCCGATAATATCTAAATACCTTTTGTCGTATCTGACTGAGTTATCCAGTAAATTCCATTCCCAAATACCGATATTTGATCCTTCAAGGGCAAGGTCTAGGAATTGATTGATTTCATGCAAACGCTTTTCATTTTCAAGGTTTTTTTGCTGAGTTTCAAAATGACCAACAAGTTCATTTATGCATTGAAAGAGAGGTTGATTAAACGAGAGAAATTGTTGATTAAATCCTCCTTCCCTATTGGCGAGACCAATGATGGCATTTACTTCTCCATTATGAATTAATGGATAATTGAAAAAAGAACTTATTTCGGGGTGTCCATCTGGGAGCCCTATCCCTATTTTGTTATCCTTAACATCATTTGAAAAAAAAGGCTTTTTTGACTTTATCCCTTGAGCGTAAAGAGCATCCATCTTCTCAAATACTAAACCTGTTTGCTGATAAGCTTTATAATGCTCTTTGGTGCCATTGTCCCATGCAATATTTGAGATTGCATACGATTTTAAATAAGAAAGGCCATTATCATTTACAACCCTAAAAATATAACCAAACTCACATTTTAAACAGTTTAAAATTTTATCTAAAATAATCTCATAAGCTAACCTTGAATTCGAATTATGCTCGATAAACTTTTCTCTTATTTCAGTAATGACTTGATCTAGGTCTTTTTTATTTTTTAATTCCGTAATGTCATTAGTAATAGCAATATGTGCAGCATCACCATTTTCTAAGATATATGGTGAAGCATAAGTCTCCATCCACCTTCTCGTTCCCTTTAAGCCTATAATTTCAAAAATTAAATTTCCATTCTTACCACTGCATATGAGCTTATTAAATTCTATAAATTTATCTCTATGGGATTCTTCAACAATAGAATAAACATCAGCACCTAATACACTTTCCATATCTGGTGATTCAATTAAATCCAAACCCGTCTTATTCATCATTATTAGTTCTCCCTTACTTGAAATCAGTTTCAAGCAAGAGGGACTGTGATTAATCATGATGTCTAGGTTATCGACCAAACCATCGACAATTTGTGTAAGTTCTTTTTGATCCATATAGAACAACTAGCCTAATTTTAAGAAATTGGTTGTATCTCAAACAATTTTATAGGGTTAATTAATAAGACAGCAGATCTCTCATTCCATTAACTACTTTCTCCGTATTAGGAAGAACTGCTTTTTCTAAAATACGATTAAATCCCACTGGAGTAAATTCAGAGCCAACTCTTTTAACAGGAGCATCTAATTGCTCGAACGCTTTTTCATTAATGAGTGCGACTAGTTCCCCGCCAAAACCAGCGAAGACTTTGTCTTCATGAACAACTAGACAGCGATGAGTTTTAGCCACTGATTTTAAAATCCCTTCTTCATCTAATGGGCTAATTGAGCGAAGATCGACAACTTCAATTGAAGATCCATCTTCTTTAGCAATCAGTTCAGCCGCTTCTAGGCAATGATGAACTGTGTTTCCATAAGTTAGAACTGTTAAGTCAGTCCCTTCACGTCTCACGCGACACTTACCAAAAGGAACTTCAAAGTCTTCTGGAACAACGGCCATGGCTTGTTTTGAATTATAAAGAGACTTAGGTTCAAGATAAACCGTCACCCCTTCACTTCTCATGGCAGTTCTTAAAAGACCGGCAGCATCGTCAGCAAAAGCTGGGGAAACAATACGAATACCTGGAAGAGGAGCTAGTGAAGCTTCAATATTTTGTGAGTGATAAAGACCACCACCAATATAACCACCAGAAGCTAAGCGAACTGTAATGTTTGGAGAGAAGGCACCATTTGAGCGCCAGTAGTCGTGAGAAGTCTCAACCATTTGCTCCATGGCCGGCCAAAAATAATCGGCGAACTCTGCACCTTCAACAACCACGCGAATTTTTTTATTAAAACGGGTAAAGCCGTTCGCCGTTCCCATAATATAATCTTCAGCAATAGGGCCATTAAAGACGCGCTCAATGCCAAACTCTTGTTGCATACCTTTTGAAACGTTAAAGATTCCGCCCTTGTCTTTATTGGCCATATCTTGTCCCCAGATAAATGTATCTGGGTTGTGGCGAAACTCTGCTTTTAAGGTTCCATTTATAGCATCAATAAACTTCGTACCCTCACCTGTTTGTGAGTGAGTACCATCAGGATATTTTGAAGCTGCATAGGCAGGGGGAATAACATAGTCGAAGATTGATTCAGGAGTTGGTTGAGGTGCTTTCATTGCAGCCGCATGTGCTTGCATAATGGTCGCTTTGGCCTCGGCGTCCATTTCTTCAAGCTCTTTTTTAGTCATTAGCTTATTTTGAACAAGAAGCTCTCTAAATTTCTTAAGCGGGTCTTGAGCTGCTGCATCGGCACGCTCCTTATCATCACGATAAAGTTCATGCTTATCTGAGTTAGAATGAGAATGAATACGGACACAGTCTGCGTGAACAATAACCGGCTCACTTTTCTCAATAGCGTGTCTTCTAGCTTCAGCCATCGCATTCATTGAATCAAAAATATCTTTGCCGTCACAGTGGATGATTCTTAGGTTTAAAAAACCGGAGAAGTTATCAGCAACTCTCTCGTTAGCTGTTTGATCGCTCTTTGGAACTGAAATCCCATAACCATTGTCTTGAAAAACAAAAATCACTGGCAGCTTCTCAGTTGAAGCTCCGTTAATCGCTTCATAGCAATAGCCTTCTGAAACAGAACTCTCCCCTTGAGAAGAAATCGCGACACCAGTGTGATTATAGCGTTTCATAGCGCGAGCAACGCCGGCAGCATGAAGAGTATGATTGCCTGTACATGAAGAAACGTTATGAATATTCCACTCAGGCTTAGCAAAGTGGTTACTCATATGGCGACCACCACTAGCAAGATCAGTAGCGCGTGAAATACCATTAAGAATAATTTCTTCAGCTGTTAAGCCGGCTGAAACCGCTGTTAACATATCTCTGTAGTATGGAAAAAGGTGATCTTCACCAAGTGTAAAAGCTTGTCCAATAGCTAATTGAATTCCGTCATGACCAGCGTATGGCGCGTGATATGACCAACCAAGCGCTTGCTTTAAATAATTTGGTGCGCGCTCATCAATCTGACGTCCAAGAGTTAAAAGCATGTACCACTGCTTGAGTGTCGCTTTGTCGGTATTTTTCAAAGTATATTTTTTGGCCACTTTCATGAGCATAAAATCCTCTTAAAGAGCTGGAATCGTTAGGTTTTTAATGAACCACAAAAGTAAATCTTGTGGCACAAAAAGGCAAACCTAAGAGTATAAGTTTTATTAGCTTAAGTCTCTAATATTGCATGATGACGCAGAAAGACATCCTTTCAAGCACAAAGAACTTTTATCGACATTCTATGCCTTTTCAACTGTCGCTTTAAAAGTTTAAATAGGGGCAATTTTTAATGACCAATAATGATGGAGTTTAAATGCCTGTAGCTAATTATGATCAGTACGTAAAAATGCTCGATTCTGCAAACAAAGGTGGCTATGCCTACCCTGCAATTAATGTCACTTCTACTTCAACTGCTAATGCTGCCATCAAGGCTTTTGCTGATATGAAGTCAGACGGAATTATTCAAGTGTCTACTGGTGGTGGAAAGTTTGCTTCAGGAGCTGCCTCTGACATGGCATTAGGTGCCATCTCACTTGCTCAGCACGTTCATCTAGTAGCTGAGAGATATGGCGTCTATATCGCTCTCCACACAGATC
>CAYGQW010000221.1:0-5045 GCA_964352175.1 uncultured Halobacteriovorax sp. | reverse complement strand
GAATAACTGGGGATATTTTCGGACTTCTTGGTAACTCAACATTGATTATTATTTTTACGATTTTTTTATTGTTGGGTGATCCTACTAAAAATGAAAATTCTCTGGTTAAGGAATTTCAAGTTAAACTTTCACGTTATGTGGTGGCTAAGTTATTTATCTCAGCTCTAACTTCAGTTGTTACTGGGATTGTACTTCTTAGTGTCCGTGCTGATTTAGCTCTATTGTTTGCACTCGTTACATTCTTATTGAACTTTATCCCCAATATTGGATCATTAATCGCAGTAGCATTGCCGCTGCCAGTACTGTTTTTACAATTTGGTTTTACGGCTCCATTTTGGATTACTTTAATTGTTTGCGGTGTTGCCCAGTTTTTAATTGGAAATATTCTAGAACCAAAAATGCTTGGAGATAGTCTTGATCTTCATCCTGTTGTCGTTCTTTTATTTTTAATGTTTTGGGGCCTGGTCTGGGGGGTTCCAGGGATGTTCTTGGCGGTACCGATTACTTCTTTGTTGAAAATTCTCTTTTCTAGAATTGAAATTACCAAGCCGATTGCAGAATTATTGGCTGGAAGATTTTAAAACATGATAATTTCTCGAATTGCACCTACACCAAACGGAGATATTCATTGGGGGAACCTTATGAACTTTGTTTTGACATGGGTCTATATTCAGCAAAATTCAGGTGAACTCTTGTTACGCTTTGACGATATTGATGAAGCTAGATGTGATCCCAAATATACTAGTCATACTAAAGAGATTTTAAAGTTCTTGGGATTTAACTACTCGACGGAGCTTTCAAATCAAACCTTAAAATTAGGTGATTATAAGTCCTTCTTAGGTTCTATATCGCACTATACTTGTTCGTGCTCAAGACAAGATATCTTTAAGCGCACTGGTGGTTATTATTATGATGGATTTTGTCGATCACGAAAACTTGCTTTTAATGCAGGGGAAAATTCAATTCGTTTTTTGAGTGGCTCTCCCCGGCGAGACTTTGTCCTATGGCGAAAGGAAGATATTCCAGCCTATCATTTAACCTCGATAAAAGACGATCTTGATATGAAAGTAAGTATTGTTATTAGAGGAGAGGATCTTTTGGAGTCTAGCCAGATTCAGAGCGAGATTTTGACTCAGCTCTCAATGAAAGACAACTTTGTTTTTGTTCATCACCGCTTACTTCATAATGAGCAAGGACAAAAACTGTCAAAGACTCGTCATGACGGTGATATTTATCAGCGTATGCAAAAGGGTGCCACTCGCTCTGAAATATTAAATCTACTTGCACAAAAGATGGGATTAACCACTAGCGATTATACTTCACTTGAGGCTTTTATTAACTTAGATCTAAATGATTATTTAGTAGAGAGTTTCGATCGTATCTAGAGCAGCTACACCCTGATCGAGTAAACTTTGTAATGATCTGTTCTTGGGATTCTTAAGTGGAATATCTCTAGGAGTTTCGTGGGTCATAGTGTTCCAGCCGTGAAGACTTGCAAGTCTAATTCTGGCCATACCCGGATTTCCCTCTGATAAAATGAAGTTTGCTGCCTGCCATGGATCAAATGTACCAAGCTCATCGATAAAGGTTTGTTGAGTTTCATAGTACTCAAGACCAAAAGTTCTCTTTCCTACACGGTAGATGAAATCTTCATCAAATGATCCATGCATATCTAGGGTAACAACAGGAACTAATCCACTTGTTAAGACAACTTGGTTGAGGTGTTGGTGGATATACTGAACCTCATCCTTACTTTGTCTAGAGTCTTGTCCCCATACTCGATTAAGATCTCTTCTATTGTTATTATAGCGAACTTGGTTTTCCGCTCCATCAGGATTAACCATCGGATAAAGTACCAATTGATATTCTTTTAATGTTTCAGGTCTTGAGAAGAACTCATTAACAAATCCTTCTATGATCCAATTGGCTGTTCCTTCATCTCCGTGGTGACGGCCAAACATAACGATCAGTTTTTTATTTGGATCTAGAGTAATAGGGAAAACTACTTTTAACTCTCTACCGTCAAGACTACTTCCAATAGTTTGAAGTTGATAATCGTTTGCTGTAAAAATTTCATTTTTTTCTTGTAAGAACTCTAGGAGTCGAGCATAGCGGTAGTACTTGATATATCGGTCGTCGTAGTCATCATTCTTTTCATTATTATGGTTTAATTTTTGAATGTTATAAACAACTAGTGATTTTATATCGTTTCTAACTTCATCTAAAGGAAAAAACCTTCCATCGTTATAAACATCGATGAGAAGATCGGATCTAGCCTCATTGTTCGAAAGCTCAAGCCCAGTGGATTTGAATTCAACCACACAGTTTGTCCAGGCAGTTAGAGGATTAAAGATGAGAAGTAGTAGAGTAATTAAGTTTTTCATAGTTAGAATATAAGCATAGCGCGCAATACCAAGACAACCCCTTCATGCAAATGCTTCAATGTGTCTTTAACGGAGCGTTATTTGGAGCTGTTGCTTCTATTTATTCTATTAGCTGTCATTGTTTCATTTCTTTGTTCAATCTTAGAAGCTGTTCTCTTATCTGTTACACCAAGTTATCTCGAATCTCTAAAGTCGCCTTATCCTAAACTATATAAACGTATCAGTTTTTTGCGCTCAAACGTAGAAAGACCCCTCGCCGCGATTTTAAGTTTTAATACTATTGCTCATACAATTGGTGCAGCCGGCGCTGGTGCTCAGGCACAGAAAATTTGGGGTGATGAGGTTTTAACAACTTTTTCCGTTGTTTTGACTTTTGTTATTTTAATTTTGAGTGAAATTATTCCTAAATCAATTGGGGCAAAATATTGGCGTGGTCTTTTGAATTTTTCTTCTCGTATCATTCCCCCCATGATTTTTCTATCATTCCCCTTAGTTAAAGTGAGTGAAGTTTTATCAAAACTTATTAAAGGTAATGATGTTGAAAAAGTTTCAAGAGCTGAAATAAGTGCATTTGCTGACTTAGGTTCAAAGGAAGGAGTCTTGGCCCCACAAGAAGCCAAGACAATTAAAACGATGCTAAATTTTCAGTCACTACGTGCATTTGATGTCATGACTCCAAGGGAGAATGTGGCCGGTCATCCACATGATCGTGATGTTGTAGAAGCCTTTGCTTTGGATTCAACAATTAATCATTCAAGGCTTTTATTGTTTGGTGTTGATCGAGATGATATCCGTGGCTACGTTCTTCGAACTGATATTCTCTCAAGTATGGCGCGAGATCAGATTGAAACAACTATGGATGATCTTCGTCGTCCAATTTTAATTTTACCTGAAAGAATTAGAGTCGGTCGATTGTTTACGAAACTAATTGATCGTTCCGAACATATTGCAGCTGTTGTTGATGATAATGGAGCCTTTAGAGGTGTTGTTACTCTCGAAGATATTATGGAAACCTTATTAGGTTTAGAAATCCTCGATGAAATCGACGTTGACGACGAGCTTCAAGAAAAAACAAAAGAACTTGTTGAGAAAGCGAAAAAACGGATTCAGTCGTAATTTCAACACTTTCTTCGTGACTAAGTTTAATGACAATTTCTGACTGAGATGGTCAAATACAAGGCACACACAACCTTTAAAAGGAGCATGGCCTTGGAAATGATTTCCCTCGACCGAATCCAAGTTAAAAACCCTTACTTAAGATTAGATACAGACATTGAAAAACTCGCCGAGAGTATAAAGACTGTAGGTCTGATTCATCCATTAGTTGTTAATAATGATGATCAGTTGATTGCTGGAGGAAGACGTTTTAGCGCCTTAAAATCTTTGGGAGTCACTGAAGCACCAGTTCATCGTATTGATAAGGATATTAAAGAGCAGGAGCTTATTGCCATCGATGAAAACCTTGTACGTCTAGACTTAACTAAAGTTGAGATGGAGCATGCTTTAAGAAGAGCGAAAGACTTATACGAAGCTCTTAATCCTGAAGCACCAAAGATTGATCTTGATGCAGATGATAAATTATTAGACTCTGAAGCAGAGCAAACTGTAGGTCCAAAGTCTTTTTTAACAATGGCAGCTGAAAAAACAGGTTTATCACCTAAAGTGATTAAAGCCGCAATCGCTAGAGATGAACGCTCATGCGATACTGTTAAAAAAGCAAGATCTATGGGTATTGTTTCAGCCTCTCAAGTGGGGGAGATGATCAAACTTGATCAGAATGACCAAGAGGAGCTTCTTCCACATGTTCAAGGTAAAACGGTTAAAGAGATCCGCTCTATCGTTAAGGAAGCTCGTCAAGGCGGACTAAAACAAGCACTAGAAACAGCAATGCAAAGACAGTCTATTCCTCGTGAGGTTAAGCTTTTAAAAGATCAAGCTAAGAAAACGAATAAACTCTTGGCAAAAATGCTGCTTGAAGATCTTCTTTATGCTGGCGAAGAACAAGGTGTCGTTGTAAGAGCCCTGAATGAACTTAAGCATAATGTTGAAGCTGTCTTATCTCATTACGAAGATAATACAAACTATAGAAGTGAAGATGAACAACCAGTTGTACAATAAAGAAGAACTACAAAAAGAAATTAACGATAAAGTTAGAGAGAGCTTCAAGAGTGATGATAGCTTAGGTGAGCTAGTTATATTCACTCTTGAGAATTTCTCTTATCGATATTTAGAAACGAAGAACCAGAAAAGTCTTAAGCCTAAAATGATTGCTGATCATACTTGGATCGTTGAGTCTTATGAATCTGAGTTGACTGAAGCTCTTAAAGCATCCAATCCTCAGACTAAAGCTAAGTTGATTGAACTTGCCAAGCTCCATGCAAAAAAAGATGGAGCAGAAGTTTGTAACAAAATTCAAATTATGCTCTTTGATAATAAAGTTGAATGTCTTTGCTCTGTTAATTGGAAGACTGAAAATCAAATAGTCTTGGTCCAGGAATTCAAATCATCATTACAGTTTGAAGATGTTTTAGAACTTAGAAACAAGCTTGCGAAAGTTCTTGAAGAAGCCTGCGAGATTTTTTAATGACTTTAGAGCAGCTCATTACATTTGAAGCAGTTGCGACTTACGGCTCATTTAAAGCTGCAAGTGAAGCAATGTTC
>CAYGQW010000220.1:0-5055 GCA_964352175.1 uncultured Halobacteriovorax sp. | reverse complement strand
AGCCAATTACCTATAGTATCAATTTTAAGTTTTCCATCATTAGGGCCTTTGCCATACTTAATCGCAACTAAAACACCCATATCATCGCGAATAATTTCTAGAATCGACTTAACAGTATCTTCTCTTTCTTTGGAGTGTTGATAGTACATATTTAGAGACTTAATCAAAGTTAAGCTTGATTTTAGATCAACTTCGAAAATGTCACCCTCAGATTCTTCTAAAGCAACGGCTTCAGCATCGATGACTTCTTCATTATCACCATCTTGAACAGCTCCGACAGACTGAGCATACTTTATACCTTTATTTGATGCTTCGCCGTCCTCAAATTCACCAACTTCTTTTTTACCAGCTAGAGAGTAGCTAGTTGCTTCAAATTGTTTTTTTAAATCACTGTAATCAATTGTTTGCTCACCCCATTCGGTTTTTTCAGGCATTGCAAACTCATTTTTCTTTTCAGCTTTAAACTCTTGCTCAGCCCTTCTTGCTCTCTCTACTTCGCGCCATTCTTCATCGTTATGTTTTAAGCCTGTCCTGCTGTCATAATGAGTTTTAAGTTTGTCAGCATGGGCATCAGCTTTATTTCCGCCTTGATCTTGGATATTTTCAGTAAAGCCGGAGCTTTTACTAGTTATTTCACGCTCAGCGTAGCCTTGATTTTCCCTTTCAGCCTTGCGCTGTTTTTCTTCTTTATCTTGAATTTTTCTTTCTACGTCACGTTTTTTATTTTCTTGGCGTTTTTTACGACCGTAATCCAAGTCATCTTCTTGCTCAAGTTCGAGCTCTTTGGATCGTTTTTTCCCATACATCTCTTCTTGTTCCAGAGCTTCATCTTTTTCGACCTTTTGACCGGCATCATTATTAATCTCTAGCTCTGTTGATTTTTTTCTCTCTTCTTTCTCTTTCGATGCAGAAGTGTGATCGTCTTCGTCATTCGAATCTTCTTGTGCTTGGATGTCGAGGTTTGACTTTGATTTCTTATCAAGCCTCTCTAAATCGTCGGCAATGCTCTCAAGATCATCATCTTCAGTTTGATCATCTTCTAGGTCTAACTTCGCTTTTAATTTTCTATCTTCTTTTTCTTCAACAGTAGGTGAGTCCTGTGTCTCATCTTGCAAAGAGTCATCTTCAAGTTTTAAGCTAGATTTTTTTTCTTTTACTAAGGGTGCTTTTTTGAGCTGTTCTTCTTTTGGTGATGTCGATGCTTCCTCTTCTTCGAGTTCAAGGGATGCCATCTTTTTCTTTTCTTTGATTTCGGCTGGTGCATCATTCGCTTGTTCTTTTGGCTCCTCATCTAAATCGTCAATTAAGTCTAAGTGGTGGCTCGCGACATCATCTAATTCTTCGTCTTCGTTAAGCACTTCTTCAACGTCTTTTGTTATTGGGTCTTCCTCTAAATCAAGAAAAGAAGCTTTCTTCTTTTTATCGTTATTATTTTCTTTTATAGGATCTTTTTTTGATTCTTCTATTTCATCATCATCAATTAAGAGACTTGCTGCCTTTGATAACTCTTCAAATTCTTCTTCATCAAGCTCTTTACTCGTTTTTTTTGTAACTTGATTTTCTTCCTCATCATCTTCTTGCTTTTTCAATTTGTTTTTATAATAACTTTCAATGACTTCAGTCTTACCATCTTCAGCATCTTCTTCATTGTCACTAATATCTTGATCGCTTTTCTTTGCCGATCCTTTATAGTATCCGCCAATTGACTCTTCCTTATAGGTTGACTTCTTTTTTTCTTCTTTGTCTGGTCTACTATATAGGTCCTCTCCGTCGATCTCATCTTTGCTTTCTGCTTCAATACTTGTGGCGGCTAGTTGCTTTCGGGCCATATCATCATTGTTTTGGTTGGTGTTATTTGAATCAAAATTTTGATCATAATCACCTTCTTCTTTTTTTATTACAATCGATCTCAACAAGAGATTTACTTTGTATTGAAGAGTTTTAGGGGCAATAGGTTCGACGATACATTCAGTTAATCCAACCTTCATAAACTTATCAACAGTTTTACGTGGAATTGGTTTAGGCGTAAGTAGAATCACTTTTGATTGTAGTCTTTTTATTAGCTTTCCGGCAGCTTGTAATATTTGAGCTGTTTTTCTTGGATGTGCAGCAATAATAAGAGATTGTCCAAGTTGAGGAATAATTTGAATTGCTTCTTTTACATCATCAATTTCATATATTTCAGTGCCCTGATCTTCAGATGATTCTTGAAGAACTTCAACGAGTTTTTCCAACGTCTTTGAGTAGGGTTTAATTAATATAAGTGGTTTGCCGCCATCCATGATTTCTTATCGTCCTTATTGACTTTGATTTTTAGCTTATAAAGAAAGTTTTATTTATTAATTCCGACCGTTTTAGTTGGTCTAAAATATTAAAATAATAGGAAAATTTTTCTTAAAGTTTTGAAATTAACTCCGATTAGAACTGTGAATGTTTCACAACAATGTGAACAAAACAAAACCACTCGAGCAGTATGCTCATTGGTCCTCAAGGTGGGGATTTAGTCTCAGGGATAGGGACAGTAGAACCAAGGAGGAAGCCAATGGGTTTGCGTATTAACACTAATGTTACGTCTCTAGCTGCACAGCGTACGCTCGGGAATAACAACATGGAACAGGCTAGTACCCTGAACAAGTTGTCATCTGGTACGAGAATTACTAGAGCATCTGACGATGCTGCTGGACTCGCAATTTCTGAGAAGTTGAAAGCTAATGTTCGCGGTATGCAACAAGCAGAACGAAATGCGAATGATGGTATTTCTATGATTCAAGTTGCTGAAGGCGGCTTGCAAGAAGTAGGTAATATTTTGATTCGTATGAGAGAACTTTCAGTTCAATCTGCATCTGATACAGTAGGCGATAAAGAGAGATCTTTTACAGATCTTGAATATCAAAACCTAAAACAAGAAATTGAGCGTATTTCACAAGTGACTGAATTTAACGGTAAAAAACTGTTAAACGGTGACGGTGAGTCTTATGACTTCCAAATCGGAATTCATAATGATGATTTCCAAGATAGAATTAAATTCGATACACAGGTACTAAATTCTTCAATTGGGAATTTGGGAGTTGATGGCATCGCTGTTAGTTCTAAGGAAGGAGCTCAGGAAAGCCTTGCAACTCTTGATGATGCGATTCAAAAAGTATCTGGTCAGCGTGCTGAACTAGGTGCTAAACAAAACCGTCTATCATCTACAGTAAGTAACTTACAAGTTTCTACTGAAAACTTGTCTGCTGCAAACTCTCGTATCCGTGATACAGATTATGCTGCTGAAACTGCTAAGAACACTAAGTTAAATATCTTAACTAACGCTGGTTCTTCAGTACTTGCTCAGTCGAATGCTCAGGGGCAAGCGGCTCTTAAGCTTATCGGCTAATAAAGACCTTTCGAAAAAGAAGAGAGATTGGTAAATAAAACCCTCCGAATGGAGGGTTTTTTATATTTTCTTTACAATAATAGTGTAATCACTTGAATAAATAATTTCATATCGATCGTTATTAATTTTAAGCGTAGTTAAAAAATTCTTTAAAAATAAAATACTTTCAATGTCAGGACGGAATTTAAGTTGCCCAGGCCAATTATTATAGTTGATCGCTATATAATCAACCCCCTCAAACTCGATAGAACTCGGATTATAAATAATGGAGTAATCAAAAGGTGAGAAAGGTTTAATCCATGGACAGAAGGTGTATAAGAAACAGCGTATCGTAATCGGCTCATCGAATATTTTAGGCTCTGGGAATTTAGCAAGGAAGTTTTGTTGATCCATTTTAAGGACTCGGTAATTATCAGTGCTAGGTGCAATGAATGAATCTCTTGTGTGCATAACTTCGTAACAATTGATAAAATGATAAAATGAAAATCCTACGAAAACAGAGATTAGTATTTTTCTCAGTCGGATATTACTAATTAATAAATATCCTTTTAGACTCAGTGGAAATAAAAAAATTATCCCAACTAAGTATGTTGAACTATGCCAGTTTTGTGATGTGAAAATAACAAATAAAAAGCAGATTATTAGGCAAAGTAAAATAAAAATTGATTCATATCTTAATTTTTTACTATTTTTTATCCAAAGACCAAAACCTGTAAGATAAATGAAAGCAAGCACAGATGAAAAATAATGATCTTTTATTGAATTTAAAAGGACCTGAGTACTGTCTATAGCATCTTGTGGTAACGCTTGTCGGATCATTTCCCTGTATTCAATGAGAGCATTAGAGATATAAGCCTCATCAAGTATGACGATATGGTAAAAAAGACTAGGATGTAGAAAAAAAATAAAAAATAAAATGAACGTCATTAAAAATAGAGTTAAGCGTGGTCCTATGTTCTTAAAGACTGATCGCTCTTTGCTTAATAGAAGCCCAAAGCATGCAATTCCAATAAATAAGCCATTTAGTTTGGTCGAAATTAAAGCTGCCGATATAAGTGCTAAGATAGTAACGTTCTTATAGCTCAATAAGTTTATCTTTTTTAGAACATAGAATAATAAGGAACTATAAAATAGAGTTGAGCTGTAATTATGAAAACGAATACCTGAGTGCGTCGTCATTGGTATAAATATTAATAACAATAATGCAAGCAAGGCTTCGTTGTATCGGTCAAAGTATAGCTTATAAATTTGAAATATTATTAATAATGAAAAGAATAGGTAAAAAAGGTTAACGATAAAAGGAGTTAAGGTTAAAAGCTCTGAAGAATTAAAAAAACTTGTTAAATAAATTGCAACAAAATTGATAAACCAAAATAAAGAAGCATAGGCGAACTCAGGACGAAGGAAGGAGAAATATTCCAGCGGTCCTTTATGAGTAAATACATTGTATTGTTGAGATAAATAATTGTGGAACAAAATGTCATCGCCATATCGCAGTTGCATCATATTGTGAGGTAGTACAGCATGATATACTTCTATCATTAAATATATGGTTAGTAAGAAGATTAAAAGATAATGGGTCTTGTAATAGTATTTTAACAATCAATGTTCTTTGTTATTTAAAAATAGCATCTAACCATGGCTTTTTATCGCGGGCGTCGCAGTCAGAAATCCAAAGA
>CAYGQW010000219.1:0-5057 GCA_964352175.1 uncultured Halobacteriovorax sp. | reverse complement strand
CTTATTTTGAACTCAAGCCTTGATTTGAATTTTAATTTTGAAACTAGTTTTGTCGATTCAAACTTTGAGCGAGATCCTTTTTCTTTGGTCGCAGCCAATAGGGCCTGGTCAAATCAGCTTTCATTAACCAAGTCTTTTGCATGGGGTGGAGAATTAATATTTAGGAATCAGCATAGAGAGCTAGACCCTAAGTTTAATCTTCCAAAAAGTTACTTGTTTCAGCAGCAACTTATTTATACGCAAGACCTAGGAAGAAATTTAATTGGGAAATCATTTAGATTAGATCTTGAGACTGCAGAACTTGAAAATCAAGTTGCTGAATTAGAGTTTACGATTGAAGAGAAAGAACAGCTATTAGAACTATCTAAGCTCTATATCGAAATCGTTAGTGTTCGCCAGCAAATTAAACTAGAGCAGCAATCCGTAGATAGACTCAAAAAGAGGTTGGTCTATGTTAAAAAACAGGTAAGGGATGGAATTAGAGAAAAGGTTGACGAGTACAGGGCACGTGAAAATTTACTGGCACGAGAGAGCGCATTGCGAGATGCCGAACATCGTCAATGGCAATTGAAAGAACAAATTGGAATAGTTACGGTCTCGCGTATTGATGATATGAGTTTTAAAGCCGATAGCTTGAATATTGACTGGACTAAACCTTGGGCAGGCTGGCATTTGCAAGAAAATGTCGACCGGCAGCTACTCATGAAGCGCTTGCAAAGTATTAAGGCGCAAACAAGATCCCAGGAACAAAAAAATAATATTGATCTTAAACTTGTTGCTTCCTATGGAACAAATAATTGGGAAATTAACCGCTCGGACTCAATTTCTGGTGGCTTTATAGGCAAGGATAATGATGAGAAAACCATTGCACTGCAATTAAATCTTCCTCTTGGGAATCGTGCATCACAAGCCGAGGAACAAAAGGTTAAAGCACAGAAAATGATGCTTGAGAGATATGCACAGAATTGGGATAATGTTCTGCTCAATACAGCATCGACTCTTGGAGAAAGACATAAACTACTTGCTTATAACTTAGAGAATGCAAAAGAGAGAGTAAGCCTGGCGCAAAAGGCTTTAGAGTCTTACACAAAACTATATTCAAAGGGTCGAGTCAATCTTGATCAGCTCATTGCCGCAGAGGAACAACTTGTGGCAGATCAAAGATTAGTTGTTACTTCAAATGTTGCTCTTGCGAGTTTAACATTAGAGGCTCAGGCAATAGCCGGAAGGCTTCCAAATTTTTTAATGAAAATCATCGACCTATAATCCGACTGATTTACTCAGAGGCAAGAATTCACCTACGTAGAAAATGGCATTCCTTGCTATAATAAACATAGAGTTAAGGAGTTAACGTGCGTGGAAATAGCTTTGGAAAAATGATCTCAATGAGCAGTTTTGGTGAATCTCACGGCGAAGCACTGGGCGTGGTTATTGATGGGGTTCCCCCTGGATTAAATTTTTCTGCAAAAGAGCTGCAAGCAGCTTTAGATAAAAGAGCTCCTGGGAAAATTGAGGGAACTACAGCGCGAAAAGAGGCTGATAAAGCAGAGATTCTTTCAGGAGTTATGGACGGTCAAACTCTTGGAACACCTATCGCAGTTATCGTAAGAAATACAAATCAGCGCAGTGAAGACTATAATAAGTTGAAAGAGTCATATCGTCCGGGTCATGCTGACAAAACTACTATGCAAAAATATGGAATAAGAGATCACCGCGGAGGTGGTAGATCAAGTGGCAGGGAAACCTTGGCTCGTGTCATTGCTGGATACTTTGCCAGTCTTGTTATTCCACAAATTAGTGTAAAGGCCTATATACAAAAAATGGGAAACTTTGAATTCACTGGAGAGATAAATAATTTGTCTCAACAAAAGTTTGATAACTATCATTTCCCAGGCTTAGAAAATGAAGAGAAAATTAAAAACTACCTCTTGAAATTAAAGAAAGATGGTGAGTCTTGTGGTGGGAGGGTATCAATTATTGTAGAGAATTGTCCTGTTGGGCTAGGTGAGCCAGCTTTTGATAAGCTAAAAGCAGACTTGGCAAAAGCGGTCATGTCGATAGGTGCCTGTGTTTCATTTTCTTTTGGGCTTGGAGAAAAAATGGCGGACCTTCCAGGTTCCATCGTCTCAGCTAAAGCTGAGAATTTTGGTGGAATTGAAGGCGGTATCAGTAATGGTGAGCGAATTTTAATGAATTGCGTGTTTAAGCCAACATCGACGATTGGAGAAAAAGCCAAGGAGGGTAGACATGATCCTTGTATCATTCCAAGAGCGATTCCAGTTGTTGAAGCGATGGTGAAATTTGTATTAGCTGATCACCTATTAAGACAAAGAGCTTATGGAAAAGCAGATGTCTGAAATTCAACGTTATGACTCAATTGCTTCTATCTTTGATGAAATCTCCAATTACAAAAAAGATCTCATTTTTTGTATCGATGAAAATATTAGTGAAATATATAATAAAGAGTTAAAAACTCTTAAAGCAAAAAATAATAAATTTTTTATTTTTAATGCAGGTGAGAGAGCAAAGACTTTTGAGCAGTGGAGTCAAGCTGTTGAATATTTTTTGGAAATAGGCGTCAATCGTCAAAGTCACTTGGTGGCTATTGGTGGTGGGGCGCTAAGTGATGTGGCCGGTTTTGTAGCTTCGACCTTATTAAGAGGAATTTCTTGGAGCGTTGTCCCAACAACAATTTTGTCACAAGTTGATGCATCTATCGGTGGGAAAGTCGCAATCAATAGCCGAAATGGTAAAAATCTTATTGGAAACTTTCATCAACCAAACAAAGTTTTCCTTACACAAGAGTTTAATAAAACATTACCTGGGGAATATTTAAAAAGTGGATTAGGCGAAATCGTCAAATATGCTTTTATTGATAGAGCAATCGCGAAGAAGATTACAGATAATGTCGATATGACAGAAATTATGTATGACTGCGCCAATATTAAAAAAAATATCGTTGAAAAAGATCCAGAAGAAAAAAACATTAGAAAGATATTAAATTTAGGCCATACATTTGGTCATGCAATCGAATGGAAGTTTAAAATACCGCATGGTGTAGCAGTTGTATGGGGAATGGTTATTGTTTTTAGTATTTTTAAACAAGATGAAAATCTTACAAAGCTAAAAAAAATTGTGAAATCATTAGGATTAAAAATTGAAAGGCTATTTATTGAAGATATTCCCATTGAAGAATTTATGTGTTTAGTAAGTAAAGATAAAAAAATAGTCGCCGGAAATAAGTTAGAGATGATTGTGCTCAATGTTGATGCTGAAGTCGTTATTGAAGAAATGTTAGTATCTGAAATTGAGAGAAATCTCATTGAAGTTGAAGGAGATATACGTGCGTTCTCCTTCGATTGATCAAACACGAACGATATTAAAAAATAATACTTTCTCGAAAAAACTCAATGTACCAACATCTAAATCAAGAGCTAATCGGATGCTCTTTTTGGCAGCCATAGACCCTAATCCAACACATCTAAAAAACATGCCACAATCGAGTGATGTCATTGATATGATGAACTCTCTGAAAATCATAGGCTTGAAAATACAAAAAATTTCAGAAAGTGAAATAATAGTAGAGAATAGTTTTCCAAAATGTGAGGAAAACACTGTCGGAGAGGAAATAGTTGTTGAGTGTGGCTATGGTGGAACGACAACACGTTTTTTGGCCGGATTAGTCTCGCTTGGGCGAAAGCATTATAACTTAGAGCCTGCTGGTCATATGCGAGAACGACCAATGGATGAAATAATTAAGCCTCTTGAGTTGTTAGGTATAGATATTAGATTAAAATCTGAAAATGCATGGTTAAGTATTAAAGGTCCAGTAAGTAGGAAGCTATCAAAAATCGAAGTCGATACTAGTCGCTCAACTCAATTTGCCTCAGCGATTATGATGCTTGCAAGCTCATGGGAAGGTGAAGTCGTACCAATAAACATGAAGGCTTCTGAACAATACTTTAAAATGACTGTTGATTGCATAGAGCAAGCAAAAAAAAACAATTGGAATATACCAATAGACTTTAGCTCTCTATCATATCCACTAGCCTTAGCGGCTGTATGTGGTGAAGTTGAAATTCTAAATTATGGGCAAAGAGATTTTTTTCAGCCTGATTCAGTATTTATCGACATATTAAAGGAAATGGGTGCTTTAGTATTAGAGCAAGACTCAAAATTAATAGTAGAAAATATTGGACAACTAAAGCCTTGGAGTGGAGATTGCTCTGGTTTTCCTGATCTAGTTCCAACGTTAGCATTCGTAAATAGTTTTACAAATACTAATTCAACTCTGTCTGGAGTTGAAGTTTTAAAGTATAAGGAATCAGATCGAATTGATGAAATTATTAAAATTTTAAAACTATATAATATAGAATCAAGTCAATCTGAAGGAGAGATAATGATCAATCCACAGAACCTAAAAAGTTCGAGGGCTAGATATAATGCGCCAGATGACCATCGAATGATTATGGTTTGTGCTCTATTTATGAGAATGCTTGGAGAAGGAGAAATTTCAAATTGGGATCATGTTAAAAAATCATTCCCACATTTCTTCGAAGATGTGATTGAAGAATGAAGTTTTTGCAAAGATTAGTCATCTACCTGTGCCAAGTAAGCCCTATGTTTAATAAAATGGGAAAGATAACCTATCGTATAGATTATTATTTTATAAAATTACTTCTATTATGGCGAATTCCTGATAGCGAAGTCTGGACTAGAAATAGTGTTCAGTCTAAGGACATTGTTCCAGGTTTAAGCGATATTGATATTTCAATAATTCATAATGGCATGAATGAGCCACTTTTTTTACACGAATACATAAAACTTCTGAAAATCTTCTTTCCCCTACTTGGAGAAGTTAACTTTTATCAAAAAAAAAGCTTGCCTATTATTTCTTCAACTATAAATCCGATTGAGCTTGATCGCGACCCAAAGTTGAAGTCTAGACTTGGTCTAATTAGAAATATTACCAATGTGGATGAATATGTATATCTACTTAGAATTCTTGAAAGTGATAAAGATAATCTTATTGAGAGTCCAAATCTAAGGGTAAATAA
>CAYGQW010000218.1:0-5088 GCA_964352175.1 uncultured Halobacteriovorax sp. | reverse complement strand
TGTTAATATTCCAAAAGAAGTAATATAAATTTCCATAATTAATTAAAGAAAGGATAGAACAATTAAACCGAGTGCCCCAAAATTTAGAGGTAGAACTTGAAAACCTATGCCGGCTAGAAGTAAACATACGACTCCGACTCCACCGGCAATAAATCCACCGGCTGCTTGAAGCTCTAGGTAAATAAGACCAGCTCCAATGACAAAAAGAATATATGCAGTACTAGGGTTTGCTAGGATGTCTAAGAGTTTTTGCCCAAGATCCATACCAAAAGAAATAATTTGCGCATCTCTAAATTCAAGCTTTACTTGCTTGCCTTTTATTTTTATCACTCGATGATGTGAAAGCTCCCTGATGTCTTTTGTGGAATTAGCAATCCCATCAATCAGCTTTTTCTCTAATGCTTCTTTGCTTTTAAATGATGAAGCTTTTTCGATCATTTCTGCAAAAAGATCGGCGTTTCTGCCGCGTGTTTGAGCTAAGCTTTGCACTAATGCTACCAAGTCATTGATGGCCTTAGATCTAGCATCCGTTTGTTTGATATCGCCACTCATTTCAATCGGTGTGGCAGCTCCCATATTTGTACCATCTGACATATAAAGCATATGAGCACCTGAAGAAATAATAGCTCCCGCACTTGTTGCACTAGCACCCTCAGGTCTAATCCAAACGATGACTGGTAGATCACTGTCTCCAAATAAAGTTAGAATCTCTTTTGTGGTACTTACTAAGCCGCCTGGTGTATTGAGGGTTATAAGAATCGCTCCGAATTCATTTTCTTTGGCCTCTTGAAAGCCAGCTTTGAGGTAGCTATAGGTTGCCGGATTAATAGACGAGTTAATATCAAGTCGAATAATTTTTTCAACTGATCGCTGCTCAATGAAAACAGGTTCGCTAGCAAAGAGAATACTTGACACTAGAGAGAAAAACAGAAAAAGTGAGAGGCTTTTCATGCCTAATCCTTTATTGAGGTCGTTATAGTGAGTACAGTATACAAGATTTTTTTATGTGATGTCTTGAATCCCGTAAGTGACAAGAAAGCGGTCTTAACGCGCCAAGCGGCACTCGTCCTTAAGCGTACTAAATCAGGTTATAAAGTCCATAAAGTTGGACCTAGTAAATCACTCGTTTCGCAATATCCGAACTCAACACTCATAGATCGTACTGGCATGATGGTGATGCCTGGCTTCTTTGATATGCATTTTCACTGGGTTCAAGACGATGTTAGATTGATGCCAAAAGACTCTCTACTTGAATGGCTTTCAAGATTTACATGGCCATATGAGATGAAGTTTAAATCAAAGAAATATTCAAAAGAGAAAGCCCATAAATTTGCCCGAGAACTGCTATCAGTAGGTACAGTCGGGGGAGCGATCTACGCCTCTATCCACGGTCATACCGTTGATGATGCACTTGAAAACTTCAGTGGTGATTTTATTGCTGGCAATGTTTTGATGACGATGAACTCACCAAAAGGTTTGACGCAAACAAGAGAAAACGCCTTAAATTTAATTGAATCTTTAAGTGCAAAATGGGGAAAAGCCTATGCGATGACACCACGTTTTGCTCCAACCACACATCCTGACGTTATGAAGGCCGGGGCATGGCTTGCAAAGAAACGTGGCAGCTTTATTCAGACACACTTATCTGAAACTCAAGATGAAATTGATTATGTTCTAGGTATCTATAAAAATATAGAAGGCTTTGAAAAAATTGATAACTACACTGAAATTTATCGTAAGTGTGGAATGCTTGGTCGAAAAACCATCATGGGACATGGGATTCATTTAGATAAAAGTGAGCTTAATGTTTTAGCTAAATCTAAAACGGTGATCGCTCATTGCCCAACTTCTAATGCTCCAGTTAAAAGCAAGGGGCTAGGTTCAGGCTTATTTGATTTTCACAAAGTTGAAAAAGCTGGTGTACGTTGGGCCTTAGCCAGTGATATTGGCGGAGGTCCTTTCCTTTCAATGTTTGATGTCATGCAATCGTTTGTAGAACAAAATAAGAAAGCAAAGGTTAAAGACGCTACCTTCACTAAAGCGTTATTTAGGGCGACAAAGGCCGGAGCCGAAGTTTTAGGCTTATCAAAGAAAGCTGGTAGTCTAGATCCTGGATTGAAGGCAAACTTTATCTTTATAGCTAGTCCCAAAGGTAAAGATGCTGAGGAAGTTTTAGTTAACATACACAAACCTCACTTGTCTAAAAGACAAAAATATCTCGACTTAGTTTTAGAAACCTATATTAATGGTGAGTTGGTTTACTCATAAGTCGAGTACAAGACCAATAGGACAATGATCTGAGCCCATGATTTCAGGCTGAATAAAACAGTCTAAAACTTTATCCGCACTGTCTGCATCGATAAAGAAATAGTCGATGCGCCAACCAATATTTCGCTCACGGCAATCACCGCGATAGGTCCACCAGGTGTAAGCTCCTTCGACGTTATCATTGACCATGCGAAAGCAATCAACAAATCCAGCTTCTACAAGCTTATCCATCCAAGCTCGTTCATTTGGTAAAAACCCAGTGGTGTTTAAATTCTGCTTGGGGTTAGCAAGATCAACAGGGTAATGAGCGGTATTAAAATCTCCCGTTAAGACAATTACTTTGCCCGTTTCTTGCTTTTTCAAAAGTGCATGATCCAGCACTGCCTGAGAAAATTCTAATTTATAGTCAACTCTACCATGATCTCTTTGACCGTTAGGGTAGTATCCCGTGTACAAGACCACATCATCCCACTCTAAAATTATCAGGCGACCCTCATCGTCAAATTTTTCAATTCCTAGACCATAAGAAATAATTGGTTCACCCCAATACTTGGGAAATATATTGGCAACCCCTGAATAGCCTGGTCTTTTTGCAGGATGGGCGATGAGACTTTGCTGATCAAGGTTGTTTGTTAATTCTTCGGGAATTTGATCAATATTGGCTTTAATTTCCTGTAAGCCAATTGCCGCCCCTTGATTGTCATTGACCCAATCGACTAACCCTTTTTTAGTACAGGCCCTAATTCCGTTGATGTTCCAGCTAAAAAAAACTTTCATATTTCATCCAAAGTATTAGTCCAATATTTATATGTTATCTATCTAAACAAAGTAATTAGACAATGTGTACTTTTTGTATCTGACTGTAATTATAGAGCTTATTAAGGCGCGATTTGATATTTTTTTGTTCACACTTAAGTTATATTTTGTTATCATCACGTTCCGACTTTTAATTAATTTTTAAGGAGCCCTGCCCATGCGCAGCTTTGAACATATTGCCAAATTGATCCGTAATAAGAGAATCAATCACCCTAAGGGCTATTCTCAATCTGAGTTATCTAACTTACTTGGATATAAAAACGGCCAGTTTATTTCTAACGTTGAAAGAGCTTTATGTAATATTCCGCTCAAGATGCTTAAAAAAGTATGTGAAGTTTTAGATATTCCTGCAACTGAGATTAAAGAAGCAATTCTTAATGACCACAAACAAACAATTGAAAATTATCTTAACGCTAGCCCAGAAAAGTTAGCTCAGATGTCTGATAGAGAATCAGCTTCTCTTTAAAGTCCTTTTAGTTTTTTATAATCTTCGATGGTGCCAATACTTTCTTCGGTATCATTTTTAAAATCCGCACTTTTTTGACTTTCAAGAACGTGTGGATCTTCAAAGTCTCCTTTAGTCGGTACATCGATTTGCTCAGGTGAGATTTCATGGTTTTGAGTATAAACGCGATCTTCCGGTTTTCCGCCATAATCTTTAATCAATTCATCTCTATCAGTTGGCTTTAATGATTCTTCGAAGGCCAACACCTTAGCTTGAGAGTCAGTAAATTCTCTCTCTAGTTTTCTTAACTGGTTAGGATCAGCACGATAAAATAAGTCGTAGTATTTTCTTCTTGCTTCTACATGTAGCTCTACAAGAGATAAATACTTCGCCCTAACAAGATCCATACCGTGAAGGCGTGGACCTTGACTGGTATTTGGACCTTTACTGCGTCTATTTCGACCACTGCGTTTAGAACGATTGGAATTTTTTTTATTAGGAGAGTTAGAAGCCGACGTACTTTGAGGGGTAGGCTGTTGAGCTTGAGATGGACCTTTACCAGAGGGCTTTCTACGCCTACGTCTATTGGAATTATTACCCGATGAATTTGATGAGTTAGATGCCGGGGGTTGGTTCATTTGTTTTCCTTAAAAATCTTTCTTACATCATCATAAAGCTAGGGGAATTAACACGCAAGGACTGGCATGGCCTGAAACCGTCTGTTATCTTTTTTTTAGATAAATCTACCTAAATTAAGGAGCTATATATGAGCAAAAAACGCGTCAAAGTTGCAATTACAGGAGCTGCTGGTCAAATTGGCTACGCACTTCTTTTTCGTATCGCCTCAGGTCAAATGTTTGGCCAAGACACGGAAGTAGAACTTCAGCTTCTTGAACTTGAGCAAGCTCTTCCAGCACTAAACGGTGTTGCCATGGAACTTGATGACTGTGCCTTTCCACTACTAAAGAATATTGTTTGTACAAGTGATCTTAAGACTGCTTTTAACGGTATCAATTGGGCATTACTTGTTGGAGCTGTTCCAAGAAAAGATGGAATGGAGCGCGCTGATCTTGTAAAAATTAACGGCGGTATTTTTGGCCCTCAAGGTAAAGCAATGGCAGAAGTTGGTGCAAGTGATGTACGTGCACTAGTTGTTGGTAACCCATGTAATACAAATTCATTAATCGCTATGCATTCAGCAAAAGGTCTCACGCAAGATCGCTTCTTTGCTATGACAATGCTTGATGAAAATCGCGCTAAAACTCAGCTTGCTAAAAAAGCTGGTGTTGATATTACTGACGTCACCAATATGACGATCTGGGGTAACCACTCTGCAACTCAGTGGCCTGATTTTTATAATGCAAGAATCGGTGGTAAAAAAGCTAACGAAGTCATCACTGATGAAGCATGGTTAAAAGGTGAGTTCGTTGAGACGGTACAAAAACGAGGAGCAGCGATCATTAAAGCTCGTGGCGCTTCATCTGCCGCTTCAGCTGCAAATGCTATTGTTGATAATGTTTACAACTTAACTCATGACACTGCTGCTGGTAACACATTCT
>CAYGQW010000217.1:0-5113 GCA_964352175.1 uncultured Halobacteriovorax sp. | reverse complement strand
ATCTTATATCTAGGTGATCATATTTACGGTGACGTTGTTTCTATTAAAAAAACTTTTAACTGGCGTACAGCTCTAGTATTAGAGCCTCTAGAAGAAGAAGTCACAGCAGTAAAAGCTTCTCTTTCAGTTCAGCAGCGCATTGATATTCTTATGACGCAAAAAGAAATGCTTGAAACAACACTTAACGATATGGACCTTAAGCGAAAAGAAGATAAAAAAGAAGTTGATAGAAAAGAGATCAACAAACTTTTTGCAGAAATTGAAAAAATTAATGAAGAGATTTCTAACTTACTTGAAGAATATAAGAAGTTCTTTAACCCTCACTGGGGCGAGTTAATGCGAGCCGGTCAAGAGGAAAGCCGCATGGCCGATCAAGTTGAGAAGTACGCCTGTATTTATATGGCAAAAGTCTCAGACCTATTGGCCCATTCACCAAAAACTTATTTTAGACCGGCCAAACGAGTTCTACCTCACGAACTAGTCGAATAACTTCTTTAAGAAATTAACATAAGGTTCATGGGCGCGCTCGCCGTAACCTCCGCCCATTACATAAGCTCTCTTGATTTTTACTTGGGTCAAAGTTGATTCAATCAATTGGTCTCGTGCCAGCATTTGCTCACTGGTTAACTTAAGCGATTGAGTACTTTGTAATTCATCATGCTCCCAGGCATCTGCACCAAGAATAATAAAGGCGAAATCAAAACGTGCAATATCAACCAGCGCCAAGGCATCAGTTAACTTTTCAAGATAGAGATTCTCTTCATCTATGCCAAACTCGATATCAAGATCACTTGGTAAATCCCAAGGTCCAGGACCGAGACTGCCATCAATCGGCCATGCATTTTTCATATGAAGACTTAGAGTAAAGATAGAGTCATCATTTTGAGTAATCTGGGTTGTACCATCACCTTTATGGGCGTCAACATCAATAATTAAACATCGCCTAATACCATGATCATGCTGTAATTTCCTTGCAGCGATAACAATATCATTTAATAAACAAAAACCACGTCCAGCAAATCTCATCGCATGGTGCATACCACCACCAAGAAAGAAACTTATCTCATTTTTTAAAGCCGATAACGCAGCCATATAGGTACCGCGGCATTGAAATAAAACATCTTCAGGCATTTTATAAAGTGGTTTTTGGTTTAAACCGTCTATTAAATCTTTTTGTGTAAGTTCATAACAATGAAGAACTTCATTAACTGACAATTCTTGATCCAATAGCCTTGAGATAAAGTCTAAATCGTGGGCAAGCTTAACATCTTCCCAGCTAAGTTGCGGTAATGCTGCCAAATCTACAGTTTGTAGCGCAGTAAAGTGTTCACTTAACTCACTAAAGACTTTTTGTGATCGATCCATCTTTAAAGGAATAGGAATACCGTACTCGCTAAAGCGAGGAGCAAGCATAGGATGATAAATAAGAGCTTCTTTTTTTATGTAATTCCCCTAACTTACAGCGGTCCTAGATTATAATCTTTACCAACATTCTTTACCGGGCGCAAGGACCCTGCTACGACAGCTTATGCTTAAAAGAACAATTTGGTTAAGACATGAAACAAAGCCTTTTGAAGAACGTGTTGCACTAACCCCAAGTGCGGCAAAGCAACTTCAATTGCGCGGCCATGATGTTCGAATTGAGAAGTCACCCACTCGTATTTTTACAGATGAAGAGTATTCAAGATTAGGCTTACCACTAGTTGAAACTCACTCTTGGAAAAACTCACCACTGGATACGATCGTTCTTGGTCTCAAAGAACTTGAAGAAAATGATAATCCACTCTTAAGACGACATATCTATTTCGCTCATTGCTTTAAAGGGCAAGATGGTTCACAAGAACTTTTAGCTCGCTTTGCCCAAGGTGATGGCAAGCTTTATGATCTTGAATTTTTAGTAGACCAAGCAGGTAAACGTATTGCTGCTTTTGGAGTTTGGGCCGGATTTGTTGGAGCGGGACTTGGAATAGATTTTTGGGTGGCAAGACAGCTTGGAATTGACCCCAATTCAATGGCGCCTCTTCGTCCATGGACGTCTTCTGAAGACATGATTCTTTATCTTAAAGAAAGACTGGCTTTAGTTGATTCACTTCCAAAAACGATTGTGATTGGAGCAAGAGGTCGTTGCGGCCAAGGTGCGACTAAGCTTTTAAAAGCGCTTAATATTAAGGCCGAATGTTGGAATTCTACCCACACAAAAGATAAAGGTCCATTTAAAGAAATTTTGGACTTTGATGTTTTAGTCAATTGCGCCTTAATGATGAATCAAACAAAACCATTTCTTACAAAAGAAATGCTAGTGCAGAATAATCGCTTACAAGTTATTTCTGACGTGGGTTGTGACCCAACGGGTCCATGCAATCCACTACCTATTTACGATTCGATTACGACCATGAAACAACCTGCCAATAAGATTGCGATTGGTCTGCAAGACCTTTGGCTGACAGCAATTGACCATTTACCTTCACTTTTACCAAGAGAGTCAAGTGAGGATTTCTGCCAACAACTTCTACCGTATCTAGAAAACTTCTTAGCTGGCCAAATCGAAGATACTCCTTGGGAGCGCTCTCTAGCGCTGTTTTATCTGCATTTAGGAAAGCACGGCATCACGCCTGAACTACCCACAGGGACTTCTCTACCGCTGTAGTTTTACTTGTCCATTAAGTTTATTTCCATAACAATAAAGACTACTTAAATCATTTTCATGGAGGAAATGTGAAGAAAATTATTCTTTGTGCTGCTCTTTTTATGAGTGCAAGTGTATTCGCTGCCGATTCAAGCAGTGGTTGTGGTGTGGGCTGGCAAGTGACTCAAAAAACGAGTTTATCAGCATCATCAACACGTAATACAACTAATTATATTCTACCGAACACAATTAGTATGACTTTTGGTATTTCTGGATGTGCTCACCACTCAATCGTTAAAGTTGATAAAGAAGTTCAATACTTTGCTGAAGCAAATCTTGAAAACCTACAACTTGATATTGCTCAAGGTAACGGCGAAAGCTTAGCGACACTTTCAACTCTAATGGGTTGTGGTTCAGACTATGCAGCAAAAACTCAAACTCTTCCAATTCCATCAAATGCCAATGAACTTTTAAATCGTGGCTGTTTGTAATTGAAATTATTTCTTAGTCTAATATTTTTTAGTCTAAGTCTTAGCGCAACTGAGCTAGAGACGCTATCAAAGCACCCTACCTGGTTGCGCTTATTGCATTTTGAAGATTCAACTTCGAGAGTTGACTCAGAACAATTCTTTATCCATCCCGAAGGAGCTACTAATTCACTTCTAGAACTTGAAGCTACTATATCTGCCCTTAAGGCTAACAAACCTCTCGGAGATGATCCATGGCCAGCTGCATGTGCATTTCCAGCTCGTTATCAGTTTTTTATTGATCATGGTCTTATACTTCCTCAAGCAACATGCACTGAGTATGAAAACTGGAGAAAACAATTAGATATAAAAAGTGTCTCCATTGTTTTTTCATCTTATTACCCTGGAAATCCTGCAAGCATTTTTGGTCACACATTCCTAAAATTAAATTTTGATAAAAATCATGCTTCAAAACTAACTGATTATGCTGTCAGCTTTTCTGCACGCGCTACTGATCCTATGGGTGTCATCTACGCTGTCAAAGGACTTCTTGGGGGCTATCAAGGGTTTTATGAGATTAGCCCTTACTATATGAAGTTGAATGAATATGTACATACTGAGAGTCGTGATATTTGGGAATATCCCATCGTCTTAAGTCCGCTGCAAATCAATAGACTCTTAGCTCACTTATGGGAGTTATCAAAGAGAGCTTCTTATTCATATTGGTTCACAAAAGAAAATTGCTCGTTTCAACTACTTGCTCTTTTAGATGCCGCCTTTGGCGACACTAGTCTTGCTCAAGATTCTGAGTTCATTGTTCTTCCGGGAAAGACTGTTAAACAGATTGAAGCTCTAGGAAAGCTGGGAATAGGAAGTATACGTCCATCATTTAAGAAACAACTGCTTTATCGTTATGACTTATTGACTCAATCTGAGCGTAGAGAATACGATCTAGAGATTTCACAAAAGCAACAAAGTAGTAATGCAAATGTCTTAGATGCTGTGATTTCTAAAATTCGCTACCAACAATTAAAAGTTAACGAAAGTCCTGAAGAGAGAAAAGAAATTGGAAAGAAGCTCCTCAAAGTACTACAAAGACGAGCAGCACTTAAAACTAAAACAGATGAATTTTCAAAAGAGTGGACCAACTCTATGCAAAGTGAAAATCCTGTATTATCTCACAACGCCAGTAAGATACAGATCAACTCAGGTCTTAGAAATAAGAAAGGTGTTGTTGGATTTGAAGCTAGATTTGGTCTTCACTCTCCGACTGATAGCGAAGATGGTCTCCCTCACCACAGCGAAATCAATTACTTAACTCTAGGCATTGATCACAGTGATGATTATACTCTTGTTCAAAAGATAAGAATTATTGATATCCTTTCGTTAGAACCATTGAGCGTTGCCAGTTCAGGGTTTTCTTGGCGCGCCGGAGCCGGCGCAATAAGACGGCTAGGTTATCGTGCAGGCTTAGCACCTCAAGCGGCTTTTTCAATTGGACAATCTCTTGCTCCTTCAAAGAGCCTTACAATTTATGGACTACTTGGAGCTGAAGCCTCAGCTCATACAAGCGATATTAAAGATGTGGCGATTGGAAATAATTTAGAATTAGGTTTAATCTATACCCCAGCTTGGCTAAAGCTTCGACACCATCTTATTGGCTATGCATTTCATGATTACAATCGTCGCCGGCCTTGGATCAATATAAGTTTAACATCACAGTATGCAGTAAATAGAAATTGGGAAATTGGTGTTAAAGGACAATATATTCTTAACACTCCTTATCAATATACAAAAAAATCCCACGAATATCTGGCCATGATCCTTCGACATTTCTAAGATGAAGTGTGGAACAAATCTTCTCTGACGCACTCAAATTTGGAATTTCACTTATATCGATTTTAAATCCAATCGGTGTTATCCCAATATTCTTGTCTTTAACCTCAAGGTATTCAGATCACAAGATAAAACTCGTAGCTCACTCCTGCTCTCTCACGGTAGCGATCACGATTATTAAAAG
>CAYGQW010000216.1:0-5160 GCA_964352175.1 uncultured Halobacteriovorax sp. | reverse complement strand
TCACAGTTCCAGCGGCAGGGGCAGCACTTTCAAAGCCATTTGATTTATCTCGATCAGGAATGATTGATCCAATTGGTCCCGTTGCTCCAGAACGATCGGATGATGAAGGGCCACCATCTGTAGCTGCATCATCGAAACCGGTATCGGCGTCTAGATTAACTCCAGCGGCACCAAAACCTCCGCCACCAATAGTGAGTGAGTTATTACCAAAACCAACATTTCTTGCAGCAGGAGCAATGCCGGCACCACAGCCTGGAGCATTCGGATCAAAGGCACAAGGTCCTGATACTAAGGCTTCAGTTGGAGCTACAAAGTTCTCACTTGGATCGAAACCCTCGATTCTTTTTAAGAGTTCATTAAGTTGTTTAGCCTGTTTGTTTAGCATTCCAGCTGCTAAGAAACTCGCTGCTGCTTCAGTAGCTGTTTGCGCTAGAATCGCTTTGGCCTGATCTCTAAAGGCATTGTTCATAATTAGAGTTGCCGCTGATCGACTATTAGCTGTGACGTCACATAGTCCCGAACCGTCTTGAATCTCGGTTAAGAAATCATTTCTTTGGGTTGTATAATGTTCAGGGATACCAGAGCCTAATTCAGCAACAACACTTTCCCCTCTAAATTGAATACTCTCAGCAGCATTTCCTGTTTGTGTCGCTGGTGCAAGACCAAATCCTTTTAGAAAGGCAGTTGCGATTTCCGTGTGACCTTTATTTAATCTGGTTACAATTCTATTTCGACCTTCACTTTCAATAATTCCTTGGCACGACTCTGTAAGCTTTGCTCGGTTTGGCATCGATTGAAGAATGGTAAATAAACCAGCGAGTTTTGCACTATCAAGTGCCGCATTTTGTGTGGCATAGCCAGCACGATCTTTAATCTCACCGCGCTGAACATTTAAAGCTCCACGTTGATCAAATGTACCAGGTCCACCTTGAGACAAAGTATTTTGATCTTCTAGGCGCTCACTTTGATAGTGAATGTTTTGACCAGCATTGAGCGCTGTTTTTGCCACGATAGAAGCGTCATAGGTATTAATGAACTGTGAACAAGTTTTAAAGTCTTGGGCTTCAGGTCCATAGGTTTCACATTTAAGTTGTTGATCGAATGACGTCTTAATTGTTTTTGAACTTCTACCAGTTGATTCGTACTCACGCTCATAATCAGCTTCGCTTGTTATAGCACTTAAAGCCTCACATTTTTCAAGACGCTTTCTATGTCTAGCAAGTTCGACTAATCCATTTGCGGCATAGGTGTGTAGCTTCTTTCTAATAGCTAGAATCTGTGGGTTATTGGCAACTGCAAGAGAAGACGTCGCACTTTGTCCTGTTACAAGTTGCTTCATGAACTCCTGGTACTCTGTCTTGCTTTTATCTTTGCTACATCTATTCAAGAACTTCTTTTCTGTATCTGTTAGTAGTTGTCCATCACCTGATAACTCATTAAGATAGGCAGGATTTGACGGTGTGCTGGTCGCTGCAGTTTGTCCGGCAGTACCAAGCAGCTTTCTCTTATACCAGCTGTTCCATGAAGGGTCCCAGACGTTTGAGCTTGTGCTGTTTAAGTTTTCTTTGAACTCACTCCATACCACTGTGCCTTGATCTTCACAGTACTTAAGCATGGGAGCTTTAAAGAAATCACGTGTACCAGTCGACTCACTGTCTTCGTAGTCTTCAAAGTCGTCGTTATATCTTGATCTGCTACTTCTGTTACTTCTACTGCTTCTTGTGTTAGCACCAAGAATTGCAGCGGCTTGTACTTCATCCGTTGGTGGATTGAAGTTAGCCTCTCCGCTGTTATCTTCAGCGTCTAATACTGCAGTTAGGTTACAATCCAATCGATTTAAATCTGCATCGGCTATAGCAGGATTTGCACCTGCTTGAGTTGGCTCTTCACTTAGAACAGCAGCCGGATCATTAACTAGACCTTGAACTGGTTGCTCCGGCTCCGAAGGTGCAGGGTATTGTGCTATAATTTGTGCTTCACAAGCCCTACCCAGATCTTGAGCCTGAATAACTTCTTCTTCTCTTCTTCTTACAGCTTCAGCTACGATACATCTACCTGCGGTGGTATCCAATGCAATAAAATTACATTCACCATCTTCCGGCCAATAAATATCTGCCGTACCAGGAGTACGTGGTTCACAAATCTGTAAGTTTACAGTATCTGTGTTTTCACCGACCCTCGTGACAAGTGTAGTAGATTGACTATCAAGATAACTATAGCCTTCATCGCTAATCTCACATCCATTACCAGTGATGTAACTTTTATTAAATCGAGCTCCAAATTGTCTGTACAAATCCTCAATACATAAATTAACATTTCCATCGATAGTCGTTACAGATCCACCTGTTCTGTCATAGTCTCCGCAGCTGTTTAGTACAATCGGCTCGCCATTATTATCGACTATTTCAGCTTTTGTTGTACCTACTTGATGCCTAAATATAAAAGGCTCCACTCCTGTCGTTCGTGGATTTGAGTTTTGACACCAGATAAAGCTCGTTGCTTCACTTGTTCCTATACTAATTATAAAAAGAATAACTAAAAAAATATTCTTAGATAGATTTAAGTGTTTTAAAGCGCTCATAATATTTTCCAAATCTTGGGTTTTATTACTTCTTTTCTATTATTTTATCGGCATACCCACTAAAGAAGTTAAGTAAAAGAGTCCAGAACTAGCTAAACAATGTTTGAATTGTCCAAGTAACCGTGATTACTGACATATTGTAAGCGTTGATCTAGGATGGATTGAAACAGTAGGTGCCAACCAAACTTGGCAAAACTGACGAAAAGGACTCCTATGCATTCTTATCAAGTCAAAATCCATGAAGCCCACCTCGATACATTTGGGCACGTTAATAACGCTAAATATCTCGAGCTCTATGAACAAGCTCGTTGGGATTTGATCACCAATAACGGTTATGGATTAGATGAAATTAAGAAATTGAAAATTGGCCCGGTTGTTTTAGAGGTGAATCTAACTTTTAAGCGCGAAATAACCAATAGGGAAGTCATCACCATTGAATCTAGGCCTAAGCAGCTTGATCATCCACTCATCATGCAAATAGACCAAAAAATGATTAAGAGCGATGGCCAATTGGCATCTGAAATATCATTGAAGGTTGGTTTAATGGACTTAGAAAAAAGAAAACTGATTTCACCAACAAAAGAGTGGCTTAAAGCAATTGAGTGTTAATTAGCTAGCAACGTTAATAATAAAACGTTCATAAATTTCATCACTGCGAGCTACCACAAAATCTTTAAGCGCTAAATCTTGAATACTCTCTAAATGTTCTTTGAAAAACTCAGGGCTATATAACCCAAGATTTTTTTGTGCCGTCGATCTATAACTTAAATGCCAAGCTTCTGGAGCTACGCCGCCGCGATCCGTATTATAAGGTAAAAAGAATCCTTCACAGTCATCGGCAGCAATAAGTTCATCTAACCAAAAATAAAAAGCTTTAAACATACCAGAAACTTCTTGAGGTGTTAGCTGTACGCGGTAACTCTCATCAACCGCCTTGCCATCATAAACATCAACGTCAGTGCCCCAATGATGTCTTGAAGCTCCAGGAAAAGCAGACCATCTAAGAATTGCTTCAACTATTTGCTCCGGAGTAAGGGTTGAAAAATCAAGTTTCTCGCCACGTGTATCGAGAAGATCTCTTTGTCCTAAAGCCTTGGCCTGCCAAATCTTAGCTTGGGCTTCATAGCTTCTAAAACTTGAGACAACTCTTAAATCAAAACCCTGTTTTTTAGCACGATCAGACAAACGTTTTAACGCTGTTGCTGTATTTTCTTCAAAGAGAAAACCCCCAAGTCCGGGGGTTAAGTGAATGTCAGTTTTTCCAGTTAGAATATCTTTCATCTTTTTAGATTAAAGTTCATCTTCGCCGTCGTCAAACAAGCGGCGAAGACCACTTGTATTGTAACGATTCGAGATTACTTTCCAAATAGAGACATCTTTACGCTCGACAATATCATCTTGCGCTTCAGAGTAGTCATACTTTTTACTCATAACAGCTCTATCGGAAGCGCCATTCTTGTTTTCGTTTCCATAAAGATCAAATCCAACTTTCTTCTTTGCTGATCGAGCTTTCCCTCTAGCTCCGCCACCTCGACTGACCGAAGAAATAACAATGCCCGATTTCTCAATAGCTTTTTGAATATTAGCGTTGGAGCCTAATGATCCACCGGCACCTAAAGAACTTGCTAGTTGTGAACTAGCGCTCGCCAATTCTTTTTTCGGAATATTTTTAGCAAGACTTCTTAAAAGTTTTTGAGCTTGTAAATCAAACACATTAGATTTCTTAGCACCTAGCTTTTTAGCAACACTGCCTAAGACTTGTTTCCTTGCTGCACCAACTCTAGCAGCTAGCTGACCAATTCTTCCAGATTGAAGCTCTCCACTGCCAAGTCCACCAGAAAAGAGTGAATTAAACGAGCCAACTACATTAGGAATCCCAGTATTTGGTCCAAGAGCCGCAACTTGATTAACGTTGATTGGTACGTTGAAACAGCCGTCTTGTCCTTGAGCGTTTTTAACTTCTTTACACTTACATTCTTGATCAAAAACTCCGTCAACTCTAAAGCACCCTTGCGGTTTTCCGGCCTTATTGCTGCCATAATCAGTCGCTTCGGCAAACAGACTTTTATCTAGATTGGCGAATAACGCCTGACAAGTTTCAGAATTAGTTCTGTTAGTATTTCTCGTATTATCTGGATTAAAACAATAACAACGAGGCGTACTTAAATCATCTCTCGATTTACAATACGATGAAGAAGCCAGTGCTTCTTCTAGGATGCCTTTAAGTCTTGCAACTTTCTGGGCATTTTCTTTTGATTGGTCAGCTTGATCTGTCGCTTTCTTTTTTAAGAAAGAATTAACCAGAGCTCCTGCCAGTGAGAGGGTTAAGATTCCAGGTGAGGTCGAGAGAAATCCTCTGATAGAAGCAAAAACACCTTGTCCTGCTAGTTTCGTTGCTTCAACTTTGAGTGGATCCATTGCTAAACCCTGTTCACCACTTCTTGGGTTGGCTTTCATCTCTTCATCAGAAATTTGTCCTTTATCTACAGGTTGGCCCTCTGCTACTTGTGATTCAACTGCCTCATCACCGGTACCAACAGCACTATCTCCAGCTGTTGCTCCTGCATCACTTGCAGCAC
>CAYGQW010000215.1:0-5161 GCA_964352175.1 uncultured Halobacteriovorax sp. | reverse complement strand
ACATATGCATGCCGCCCCTAAAACTTTTCTATCGAAGTATGTTTTTACTTTCGATCATAAAGTCATTGGAAAACAATTTCTTTGGTACGGAATCTTCTTTTTAGGTATTGGCGGAATCATGGCCCTGATGATTCGTTGGGCCTTAGCTTTTCCTGATCAGGCTTTTCCAATTATTGGTCAGTTTATGTTCCCTGAAACTGGTGGAATTATTCCTCCTGATACATACGCCATGCTTTTCACTATGCATGGAACGATCATGATCTTTTATGCCATTACACCGATTTTGATCGGTGCCTTTGGTAACTTTTGTATTCCCTTGATGATTGGTGCTCGGGATATGGTTTTCCCGCTTCTGAATATGCTTTCATTTTGGTTGGCAGTTATTTCGGGACTACTTTTGGTTGGATCTTTGTTTACTCCACTTGGAGCAGCCGCTAGCGGATGGACCTCCTACCCAACGCTATCAACATTAATTGGATCTCCTGGAACAGGACAAACACTTTGGGCTCTAGCGATTTTTGTCCTTGGTGTGTCTTCTACTATGGGTGCTATTAACTACATCACGACAATTATCGTTCTTCGTGCTCCTGGTATGGGCTATTTCGATATGCCACTAACTGTTTGGGGTTTGTGGCTTACCGCTATTTTGAACGCGATTTTCCTACCTGTGCTCGGTGCAGGTGTTCTGCTTCTAATTTTTGACCGAGTCTTTGGAACGCAATTTTTCTTAGCAGGTGCAGCTGCTACTAGTGGTGCAGGGGATCCTGTTTTATTCCAGCACGTCTTTTGGATATTTGGTCACCCTGAAGTTTATATTTTGATTCTTCCAGCTTGGGGTATCGTTTCTGATCTTCTATCTTTCTTTGCTAGAAAGCCTGCCTTCGGTGCAAAGGCTACAGCACTTTCAATGACAGCTGTGACTGTACTTTCAACACTTGTTTATGGTCACCATATGTTTACGACTCAAATGAGTCCTCTTTTAACTCAGTCTTTCATGACTTTGACGATGACCATTTCAATTCCTTCGGCGATTTTCTTCGCTAACTGGCTTGGAACAATTTGGCGTGGATCAATTCGTTTTGATTCTCCTATGCTTTTCTCTTTAGGTGTTGTTTTCGTTTTCGGACTTGGTGGTTTAACAGGCCTTTATCTAGCAACAGTTACAACTGACCTTTATCTTCATGATACTTATTTTGTTGTTGGTCACTTCCACTACACCATGGCCGCTTCGGTTCTACTTGGTGGTTTCGCTGCGATTTACTTCTGGATGCCAAAAATGTTTGGTGTTATGTGCAATGAAACTCTAGCGAAGTGGCACTTTTGGTTAACAATGCTTGGTCTAAATGGCGTCTTTATGGGCATGATGGTCGTTGGATACGCAGGTATGCACCGTCGTATTTATAACCCATTTATTTATGAGCATCTTCACAGATTGATCCCAATTAATGAATTCATTACTTGGTCGGCAATCCTCATGGGTCTTTCTCAAATTATCTTTGTGGTGAACTTTGTTCACACAGTCTTCTTTAAGAAAGAGAAAGCTACGCAAAACCCATGGAATGTTGGAACGCTTGAGTGGACAATTCCTTCACCGGCTCCAAATTATAACTTTAAAGAAATTCCAGTTGTTAAGTGTGGGCCACATGAATTTAGTAATCCAAACCTTCCAGCAGGTAGAGACTTCCAATACCAAACTGAAGAATTGGTTAAGGCATAATTAATAATGATGACTCAGACGCAACATATCCCAGGTGAAATTCGCGAGGCTAAGGCCATCGGTAATATTGCTATGGTATTTGTTTTAGTCTCATTTTCGATGCTCTTTGCAACCTTGTTTATGGGCTATGCAGCACTTAGAAGTTCAGCTCCAGTTTGGCCACCAATGGGCATGACCAATCTCCCAATGTTATACCCAATTTTGAGCACAGTTTTTATTGCTCTTAGTAGCCTTACTTGGAATCAATTTGAGAACAAACTTAATCTAAAGTGGATCGTTATTACTTTGGCTCTGGGACTTGCCTTTACAGCATCTCAATTTGGCCTTTGGTCCCAACTGAAAGATCACGGTATTCTCGCCGGAACAGGTGTTTTTGCATCAATTATTTATACGTTTACTTGGATTCACGTCGCTCATATTTTTTTGGCTCTGGCTCTACTTGTTTGGCCAATTGTTTGGGTTAAAAAAGACCAAGTGACTGATATTCGAGCAGTAAAAATAACTAGTATTGGAAAGTTTTGGCATTTTTTAGGCATTATTTGGGCACTGATGTTTGTGACCCTTTTTGTGCTTTGAGGATTTTACGATGAAGATTTTAAAAAGCTTATTTGTTTTATCTCTTCTTACAACTCTAGTGGGTTGTGAGGGTCAAAATGAGTTCCATGAAGACGTGATTATGGCCGGTGGTCAGTACGTTAAAGCGGATACCTTAAACCTAGGCAAGAGAATCTACACTGAATACTGTATGGCATGTCATGGCGTTGAAGGTGACGGTAAAGGTGTTGCGGCCATGGGTATGACAACACCTGCTCGTAACTTTAAACTAGGTATTCTTAAGTTTGGAGACGTTGTCTCTGGTGAACTGCCACACGATGGAATCATTAAGATGCATATCAAGCGCGGACTTAAAGGTTCTGCCATGCTTCCATGGGATCTCTCTGAAACTCAACTTGATGCCGTTGTTCAATATATTAAAACTTTTGCTCCAGATACTTGGGTTGGAAAAGACAAAGAACTAGGTCAAAAACTTGAAGTGACTAAAGATCCTTTTGGCATGGCCCGTAAATCAAGTGCAATTGAGCAAGGAAAGCTCGTTTATCATATGAGTGCTAACTGCCAAAGCTGTCACAGAGCTTATGTCTCTCACGCAGAACTTTCAGATCTTAATATGAAAGCTTACGGTGAGAAGATGACTGAGTTTGACCCAACTCTTTATCAGGTAAAGCCTCAAGAAACCGATCATGGTTACGTGAACATTCCACCAGACTTTACTTGGCATGAACTAAGATCAATTCAAACAATTGAAGATATCTACTTAAGACTAGCTGCTGGTGTAGGTGGGACTTCAATGCCTGCTTGGAAAGATACTCTAACTGATCAAGAAATTTGGGCGGCAGCTTATTATGTACAAAGCCTTAGTGAGCTTAAAGATACTCCCGCAAGAGCTGAGCTTATGCAAAAGATTAAGGAAGCAAACCAATAATGTCGGCAACACTCGCCTACCAAAGAGATCACAGTTTAGTTGAGCGCTTGGTAAGGCACTGGGCTTTCTGGTGCGCGTTTATGGTGCTCTCATTTGGCTATCCAATTTACAGATCTCTTAATCGTGAGCTTCCACCAGAGTTGCCAAAACTTTATAAAGTTCCAGACTTCAGCCTGACCAATGATTTTGGAAAACCATTTGGAAGCAATGAACTCAATGGCAAAGCTTATATAGCGAACTTCATGTTCACCTCTTGTCCGACAACCTGTCCGGCATTGATGGAGAAAATGCAGAAAGTTCAAAAAAGAATCAGAGGAGTTGGTAACAAAGCTGCTCTTGTGACTTTTACGGTTGACCCTGAAACAGATACTCCAAAATCTCTTCATAAGTTTGCTAGAGAACTTCGCGCCAATCCTTTTGTTTGGAGCTTTTTAACAGGTGATGTGAACGAGATTAGAAAAGTTGTCGTCGATGGCTACAAAGTCCCTATGGGTGACGGCAAACAACCAATACAAGGAATGGTTGACGGAAAAGAGGTCACTCTTTTTGATATCGTTCACTCTGAGAAGCTTGTTCTTGTTGATCAAGAAGGCTGGGTTAGAGGATATTACGGAACAGATAAAATAAGTGTAGATAGCTTAATGGTCGATTTGGGTTTAACCATGAATCGCCAGCTTTATAACAAGTGAGGAAATGATGTCAGATCACGCAGGTGCAGAACATAAAAGTCATTGGAAAGAATATTTTATTATTTTTCTTTTGCTTACTTTTTTAACCGCTGTAGAAATAGTTATACCTGGTCTTGATACGGCTTATGTCTATAAAGCCTCTTCATTAATATTCTTGGCCATAGGTAAAGCTTTTATCGTGGCTTACTACTATATGCACTTAAAAGACGAAAAAGGATGGCTTAAGTTTATTGCTGCAATCCCAATCTCTGCAGGTTTGTATGCCTTAGTTGTTATTCTTGAATCGATCTATCGTTAAGGAGCCTAGAAATGGAAGCGAAAGAAAGTACATTAAAAGTAAACGCTCAGTTTGAAGGTATTCAGCAAAATCAATTCTATATGCCTACTTGGGCATTGATCTCTGTTTTGATTGTTGGTTTTTTTGTTCTGAAGTCATTTATCTATATTAAAGATGGTAAACGTCACGGACGTTAAAAAAAGTAAAAAAAAAAGCCGCTAAATAAGCGGCTTTTTTTTGATTAATTTTTCTTTTACTATTCTTCAACAACAACATTTAGCATCTTATCGTCTTTTTGAATCTTATCTAAAAGCTCAAGACCTTCTACAACTTGACCAAACACAGTGTAGTTACCGTCAAGGTGAGGAAGAGTTGTTAAAGCAATATAGAATTGGCTATCAGCTGAGTCAGGCTCAGAAGCACGTGCCATTGCAACAGTTCCGCGAATATGTTGAATATCGTTGAACTCAGCCTTTAATTTTTTTCCACTTCCACCAGTGCCTGTTCCTGTTGGGTCTCCACCTTGAGCAACAAAGTTTGGAACTACTCTATGGAAAATTAATCCGTCATAGAATCCAGTCTTAATAAGTTCAACAATACGATTCACAGTATTAGGTGCCTTATTAGGATAAAACTTAAAAACAATATTTCCGTGGACCGTCTTAATTGTTGCTTTAGCAGTAGATAAGCCATTGCTATCAGCTTTTAATCCACTAGAAAGAGTCTGTTCCGAATCACCAGTAGTATTTTTTTTGGTGCAGGCCATACCGCCTAGAAGGGTTAGAGTTAAAAGGCAGATAGCGGCTAGATATCGATTGAGCTTGCTCATGAGCAGATCCTCCATAAATCTTTGTAATATCCATAGTTTATACTTTTTATTTAGACTGGCAACAGAAGTAAAAAAAAATAAAAATAAAGAGAAAACTTTGTTGACATACATGCAGTGCTCACATAAATTCTGCCTCACCTTTTCAGGCTTGGATTTGTGCGGGGGT
>CAYGQW010000214.1:0-5168 GCA_964352175.1 uncultured Halobacteriovorax sp. | reverse complement strand
CGAGCAGCTCATTTTCATCAACGATTCTAAAGTTCTGGTGAGTCGCAAGACTGATATTATCACTTTGTGAAAACTCACCAAGAAGAACCGGACGTACAAGATTTTTTTCAGAAACAAGACCCTTGATTGTTCCTTTATCAACAACTGGAAGATAAGAAACTCCTTTTTCTTGCATCACTTTGATAGCCTCGCCGATCGTTGACGAATCACTGACACTGAAAATTTCCTTTGCCCCTTTACCAAGAGTCAAGAGTACATCGCGAATCTGCACACTAAAACTACTGTCAAGGTAGCTATTAGTACTCATCCAATCGTCATTATATATTTTTGAAGCGTATCGATTTCCAGAGTCGTGAAGAAGCACAAGAATTTTTTCAGGTTTCTTTAATGTCTTGGCGTATTTTAGGGCTCCAACAATAGCTGCTCCAGCAGAACCGCCAGCGTAGATGCCTTCATGCTTTAAAAGCTTTCTGGTCATTAAGAAACTTTCTTTATCGCCAATCACGACCCAGTCATCAATATTTTTAAAGTCATAGTTTTCAGGAATGAAGTCTTCCCCAACACCTTCAAGAACGTATGGTCTGGCTTGACCCATTTTTCCAGTCTTTGCAAATTCAGCAACGATAGAACCTTCACAGTCGATACCAATAATTTTTACATTGGGCATTTTCTCTTTAAAGAATTTACCACAACCAGAAATAGTTCCGCCTGTACCAACTGTCGCCATAAAGGTGTCAAAATCACCACCTGTTTGTTCATACATCTCTGGTGCAGTCCAAGTGTAGTGAGTATCGCGGTTGTGGAGGTTATCGTACTGGTTGACGTAGAAAGAGTTGGGAATAGTTGCAGAGAGGCGTTTAGAGACGCTGTAATAGCTTCTAGGGTCATCAGGTTCAACGTTCGTTGGACACACGACAACTTTAGCTCCAAAGGCTTTTAGATTGTTAATCTTCTCTTGTGACTGCTTATCCGCCATCACAAAAATACACTTGTAGCCATGAACTGCAGCCCACATCGCAAGTCCTACACCAGTATTACCGGATGTACCTTCGATAATTGTTCCGCCAGGTTTAAGTGTACCTTCCTTGATGGCCTGATCGAGCATGTAAGCACCAATGCGATCTTTTGTTGATCCGCCTGGATTCATATATTCAAGCTTAACGTAAATTTCACTTTCAACTTCGCTAGCGACTTTGTTGAGCTTAACAATTGGGGTTCCACCAATTGCTTCGAGTACGTTGGGTCTAGCACCTTTCATCATAAGACTTCCTTAATTTCATATCCAGCTGCCAGTGTCGCAAGTCTTGCTACCACTGAGTAAACAGCTTCTTTACATTTATGATCTTGATTTTCTCTGATTTCACTTATGCAGTATTTTTTAAAAACCATACCGCGGCTATTGAGATTCGCTTGTGAATCTTTTTCACCGTTTGCGCGCATAAATCCTCCGAGTCCCTTTCCATCAACGAGATAGATAGTTACTTCGGCAGGCATCTCATCATATTTAATAATCGTCTCAACACCTTCTTGTACAAGAAGAGTGGTGAACTTAATGCTATTTTTACCGATGTCCATTTTATTTCGAGCTTTTCGGTTCATGTTGATAACATCTTCACCAGAGTCAACAACCATTATTCCCATACCGTAAGTGCCTTGACTTCCTTTAACAAAAATCTTGGCATCCTTATTGGAAATTCGTCCTTTTACCTTATCGACGGCAGCGGCTAATTTATCTAGTCCTTCCTTAGAACCAAAATCAACACCATCAACACAGGTAAAGTCGGCCATAAGTAAATTAGGTTCAACATTAAACTTTTTAGAAAAGTTATCTACGACTTCTTTGTAGAAGCGAAAATGTCTGACTTTTTGTCTCTTAAACCAACCAATCATCGGGGTAGGCATGACAGGTGTCTTAATTGAGGACCAATCGATTTCAATTAGTTTCGATTGATCATTATTCAGAATGATCAGGTCATAATTATCTTCATTTGTTTTGATAAGGCCATTACTGATTTGTGCTTTATTAATTTGAATATCAAACTTTGAGTGAGATAATAAATTAATGCTTTCTTCACCATTAAAAATGGTGTTATCAAATGAGATAAAACTAACATTTAATCCACTGTCACGAATAATCTTTCCAAGTATGGCTAAGTGGTCTAGATAGAATAAATTCTTTGTATTACTTTCAGGTAAAATCGCAATTGATTTTGCCCCTGGGACTAATCGACGAATAGTTTTTTCAAAGGCAATCGAGCAAGCATCTTGATCAAGGGCACAGACATTATTAAAACCAGCCGGGTACATATTGTGATCTACTGGAGCAAATTTATCTTTGCTTTCTCTAATGTCGACACTTGAATAGATAGGAACAGGATATTGGTCCATCTGCTCATCAATCCAAGCATTAACCGCATTCCATTGTGTCGTAATAAGTTCTTCAAAAGCTTGCTTAGTATTAATCATAAAGCGTCCCAATAATTTACCAGTTTTGCTACTTGATCTGCCGGTAAAGTAGGTGTCACTTCAGGGAATTCTATTACATCCTTAAAGCGCTCGTTTTCCATTCCTTTTAGCCTATTTTCCCTTTCGAGCATAGCAAGCTTTAGCTTGTGGAGTGGCTCATTAGGTTTTGTCTGCCAAGTACTTAATGCTTGGCTTAAAGAGCGGTTGATGATGAGGTAATTGTCGTCGTGCATCAGTTTTCCCGCGCTATTTTTTAGATCTAATGCATCTTCTTCTTTGACTTGGTCTTGAGAGGTAACTAAGAACCAATTACAAAACTCACTTCTTTTAAGATCTTTTTCAAAAGCGAGAGCTGATAAGAAGACATCTTTATTTTGATAGATACCTGCAATAGCATTAACAAAATCCTCTACGAAACCCTGACCTGTAACTTTCTCAAGATAGCCTAAAAGTTTTTTGACTCCAGAAGAAATCAGTCGTTTAAATAGGCCAGGATTTTTTTCTTTCTTTGAACCAAAAAGTTTAAATAATTCAATAAAAGAGCTGTCAAAGAAGGCATTAATTTTAGAGCTTGCTTCTAGAAAATCAATGAAGTGTTTTCCTGGAGGCGTATCTAAAATAATATGATCATAGTGGTCAGTTTCCAATTGGAATTGAAGTTCAATAATTGCCATGATCTCATTCATACCGCCGTAAGGCCTAGTTAGAATTTTTACGATTGGATTATCAAGTGATTCTGGATTACCTTTTTTAAGAGCAACACGTTCAAGAGTAGCACCCGGATTCATAAGCACGACATCAACTGATTCTTGCTCGATCAATCCAAATTTTGAAAGACTTACTTTAGATATTTCGCCTTCTTTTTTACCATCAATTCCCATGACTTGCTTGAGACGTTTTGCTGGATCAATAGTGATTAACAAAACTCTCTTCGATTCATGGGCTAACTGTATTGCCCTGGCAGCAGCTAAAGTTGTCTTGCCTACGCCACCAGTTCCGCAAAATATTTCAAGTTTTTTCCTTTCAATTCTCACTCGAATGCTCCCTGTACGGAAGGAGTAACCAAAGAGACAATTTGTTCGAATTGTGAAGAGGCTATATAGGGAACGATTGATTTAAATTCATATTGGTCTCTAAGAGATTTTTCAAGAGTCGTTTTAATTCTTAAAAAGTCGGGTAAGTCAGCATCCGAGCTTTGTGATATTTGTTCATTGTCGATCATTGAAGAGTTTAGCCATTGCTTGGGTGGATTCAATCCTAACTGAATTAATTGATTAGATAATTCATTTGACTCTTGAATTGCCATTTCAGTTGGAAGTGAAACAACTTGAATTTCTAAGAAGCTAGGATCTGATAAGAGAGCATGCATTTTAATAATATCTTCAGCAAGGATTCCTGTTTTAAACATCTCATGAAAATTATGAGTCGACTCAAACATTGAAAGAGTATGACCAGAGGCTGGTGAGTCGAGAACAATATATAGGTCAGGGTCTTTTTCTAGTCGATCAAGCACGTGACCAAGCAGGATCATCTGGCCTAATCCTGGAATCATTGCAAATAAAGCATTAAAGAATGGAGTCTTCATTATCCAGTGGGCAACAGTGTCGGAGTGAAGCTTTCGTCCCATATACTCGGTTGCGCTTTCTTCTAAATCCAAATCAAAAAAAGAAAGTCCTAGCACTTCAACTTCACGAGGGTGATCTACATGAAATGAATTGTAGTATACTTTCTTGCCTTGATTTTGAAGTGCTTTACATGTTGCCAAGGCGAGAGTGGTCTTGCCCACTCCGCCCTTGCCGGTAAAGACAAGTAATCGAGCTGTCATTTTAGAAAACGTAGAAGGCGAGCATCATCAGCTTGTAATAGGCTGCTTCAACTTCTTGTCCAACCTCTTGCTTAAGATCAAATGGGTTATGCAGATGAAAAAGTAAACCAACCGAAACGTTATTATTTAACGAAAGATCGGCGCCAGCTCCAAAGTGGTAACCAAAGGCAATCTTTGTTTCAGTTTCTTGAACCGTGCCGCTTGAATCGATTATTCTTTTTAATTTTGGTGCATAAAGACCAAGACCACCAAGAACATAAGGTGAAAAATTATCAAATTGATAAAGTTTAGCTTTGATCCCTGGAGCAAAACCTCTTAAAAGAGCACTTCTTCCACGAAACTTATGTTTTGAAACATGAAAATTAACAAGCAGATCAAAAGAATAACTAGCGCTATAATTATAGAAACCATCAACTGTTATCTTGTTTTCCCCGTTGTCTTCAAGGTCATCCAAAAGAAATGTTTGACCTAGGCCAAGACCAACAGAGTGGCGTTGCAATGAACCTTTGGGTGAACTAGTTGCAGGGGTTGATTTTGAAGTCGAATCAACAACCGGTTTATCTGTCGATGTGAGCTTTTCAATCTTGCTTTGAGCAAAAGAAGTGGAAATAAAAAAAATCCCTATAAAAAATAATTTCATAGGGATCTTTGAGAAACTTGTAATTGTCTTTTTCAAAATAAAACCTTGGGGTTCAGTTGTTTAGAACCCCTAGATTTTAGTTCAAAGTAGCAGGTGTTTCAACAGAAGCGTTCAATTCTGTTGCCATAAATGGCTTGAACTCTTCAGTCTTAGGAGTAGCAAGCTCTCCACCAACTTTGTTTTCAAGGGCTTTAATGTAGCCAGTGAAAGTGCCGTCGTCAGAACGAATAACACGCT
>CAYGQW010000213.1:0-5181 GCA_964352175.1 uncultured Halobacteriovorax sp. | reverse complement strand
CATCTACGTCATCACCTAAATCTAAATCATCTTCACCTAGATCAATGGCAACATCATCACTACCCGAAAGGTCGAATCCATCAGATTCAATATCAGTATTTTCGGATGCAACTACTTTATCTTCATCGCTTGGTCCGTCGAATTCTAATGCACCCTCATCTAGTTCTGCTTCATCATCATCAAATTCGAGACCACTTTCGTCTAGATCTAAATCATCATCGCTGCTCATAGCAACCTCATCCGTTTCAGCACTAGAAGGGCTTTCTAGTAATGTTGTGTCGACTTCAAATTCGCCAGTACCATCCTCTGGGGAAAGTCCTTCTTTAAAACCAATTCCAAGGTCTATATCAGGGTCAGATTCATCCGCTGAATCTAGATTAACTTCAAGAGTCGGAATATCTTCGACTTCATTATTTCCAGTATCAAAATCGGGGAGATCAACAGAATCATCCCCTGAATCAAAGTCCATGAGTTCATCGTCAAAATCATCTGCAAAAACATCATCAAATTTAGCTTGAATAGCCTTATTTGTTTCACTTTGGAATCCACCACTATTTTTTACTGAGTGTTTATCAATCTCTGCTTTAACTTCCGAGTTAAAACCAAATTCTTTTATTTTTGGATTGGCGCCAGAAAAATTGGTTAGATCAACCTCATCGACATTTATCTCTTCACCATCAGCTTGATGATCTAATAGGTAGTCACTTAATTCGTAATCGTTAAGCACACCGTTGATGATTTCTAAACTAAGAGGCTTTAACAAATAACCGTGCGCTGAGTATTTGCCTTTTTGGTGTTTTTTAAGGTCTTTAACTCTCATACCAGATGAAATAAGGACACGTCTGATATTGTCATGATCAAATAATTCTTGGTTAACACTCTCTGCATATTTTTTGTCAAAATCAAAATCGAGAAAGAATATACATCTTTCGTCTTCGATTTCAGATTCTAACCCCTCAAGTGTATCGGTGAAGATTACTTCTACACCACTGATATACTCAGCAAGGGATTCAATCTCTTGATCCTGAGATAAAAATACCAATTTCATAATAATTTCTTAGCCTTATACATTATATCAATAATATCAGATGCTTTGCTGGAATCAACGCATCAAAAGCATGGACAATAATGCCTGTAAAACTCATCTTCTAAGTTGCCCCTTAATGAACGTCTGGATTACAATGTTATTAATAATTGTCATTATTTATCGGACAGTTAACTTAATCGGAGATAGATTACCGATGCTATACTTGATCAAATTTGTATTCTTTATTTTTCTGAGCGCAGCTTATTCTCTTTATGCTAACGAGCTTATGCCCGCTGCTCTGATGCAACTAGATAACAGCTTCTCTCATCATGTTATTGTTGCAGAGAAATCAACTCATCAGCTTCATCTATTTCAAAACGATAATGGACTACCAAAACATGTTAAAACTTTCCAAATGGCGACTGGAAAAAAGTCTGGCGATAAAATCTTTCAAGGCGACCACAGAACACCAGAGGGTGTTTATCAAATGACTGAGTTTTTAACCCATGAGGATTTAATCAAGCGCCATGGAAAAGCCGGAGAGATTTACGGTGTTGGCGCCTTCGTCATGAACTATCCTAATCCAATGGATCGTGCTGAAGGAAAAACAGGTGGCGGAATCTGGATCCATTCTACTAACGATGAAACCAGAATTGATAAAGGTCTCGACTCTAGAGGCTGTGTTGTTACTGCCAATGTTGATCTTATTGATCTTGCCAAGTATATCGAGCTTAATCGCACTTCAGTGATTGTTGTTCATGATATGACCTATTTAAAAAAAGAGGCTTGGACTATTGAAAAAGAAAAATTGCAAACGGCTGTTGAGACTTGGGCCAAGGCTTGGCAGGATGAAGATATTGAAACCTATCTGAACCAATATGATTCTAAACGCTTCAATGACAATACCAGAGGTAACTACAACTCATTTGCTCAGTACAAAAGAGCTGTTTTTAGTTCTCCTGGTAAACCAGAAGTTAAAATTTCAGATATCTCGATCATGGCGGCGAATGGCTATGCTGTCGTTTCATTTATACAAGATTATCGTGCATCAAATTTAGCCGATGTTGGTAAGAAGTTACTTTATATGAAAAAAAATGAATACTATGATTGGAAAATCGTTTCGGAGGTTTGGACCAAGCATGGCCTTGAAAACTTTGATGAGATTCAAAATAAAGTCGCATTCCAGCCATCAATGAGATTTTTCAATACATTAAACCCTGAACAGATAATGGAAATTACCCCCGCTACGACCCCAAATCAACAATCGGCGAGTAATTAATCTATGGCCAATGCCGACTCAAATGATAAACTTTCGTTTATTCTTTATACGAAACAGCTTGCACCTCGATATTATGAGGTTAGTCGTCGGTATTTTAAGTTTTTAACTGTTGGCCTTCCGATGATTACATTTATTTGTATTATTGGTTTGGTTGGCTTTGCTGTTTATTTTAAACAATTAGAAGTTCTTGCAAAGAGAAAAGAGCCACAAGTTATAAACACTCTGAGACAAGAAAATTCAGGTCTCACCACAAAGATTAATGAATTAGAGAACCTTAATAAGGACCTTGAAAATAAACTCGCCTCTCCCGTCCAGGTGGATCGAGAGTTTTCCACTCTAAGCCTTTTTAAGCAAATTCAAGGTCAAAAAGATCTGTCTAAGTCACCTGCACTTACTCTTGAAGAAATCGAGGTTGTTCCAGTTGAAAATGATATTGCTCTTAATTTTAAAATTGTTAATGCAACAAAAGATGGTGCGAGACAAGCAGGCTATCTTTTTGTTGTGATGAAATCCGGTAACCAAATTGCCTTATATCCGGAGGACAGTTTTGAACGCGATGAAATGCAATTATCCTTCAATAAAGGTGAGTACTTTGCAACTAGTCGATTTAGGCCTGTTCGAGCTCTTTTTCCAAGAGTCTCTGGAACCAGGGAAGTATTATTTAAAATTGTTATTTTCTCAGCCACTGGTGACTTGATTCAAAAACAAATTGTTTCACAAACAATAGGAACTCCATAATGGATCATAGAGAGCAAATGAAGGATAAGTCCTTTTCTTTTATCGGCAAAGGCTCCGTGATCTCAGGTAAGTTCATGCTTCAAGGGACAACACATTTAGCGAGTCATCTTGAAGGTGAGCTTGTAATGTCTGATGATTCAAAAATCACAATCGAACCTGAAGGATCATTTGAAGGTCGTCTTGAATGTAGAGATATTGATATCTTCGGAAAATTTGATGGAAATTTAATTTCTAATGGTACTGTACTTATTCATTCTTCTGCCCAGGTATCGGGCGACATAGAAGCTAGCAACCTAGTGGTAAGACCAGGAGCTAGCGTCAATATAGAAGGAAGAACGCTTCACTAAAAGCGCTCTTATAAAAACTCTTTATAATTTTTTATTATAACCTTACCAAACTCAGCAAGCTCTTTTGCCAAAGACTTATCTCCTTGGACTACAATCGTTAAATTATCCCAATCAAAGATTTGCCCGCCCCACTTTGCCATTTCAACCGAGGAAACTTTCTTAAGTTCATCTGGAAAGTTTAACAAGCGACTGTATTTAGCATCAATATGATCTAAGTAAATTAACTGCTGTAAAAAGTCTGAGCTTTTTTCAAACCTAAAAGGATAACTTCCCTCTAGCCTCCCCTTTGAAACATCAAAAATTTCTTCTCTCACTTTACCTGCTTTAAGATCATCCAAAAGACCTTTAACCACAGTTAAAAGCTCTTTAACGGATTCGTTCTTAGTCGATGTTTGAATGACTGCTCTTCCATAATGCTTTTGACCGGCAGCGAATGCACCAGCACCATAAACAAGTCCGCGACTACTTCGAAGCTCTCTCATCAGTAAAGAAGTAAAGCCTCCGCCTAAATACGTTGAAAGTAATTCAATGGACTCAAGAGGCTGTATCTCCTCTTTGGACATTAACTTTCCAATACGAACTTGCGCCTGATTCGAACCAGGAACTGTAACTAAATAGATTTTTGGCCCTGATTGATCATCTTTCTTTTGAAACTCTTGATCACGCTTAAAGTTAGCAGTTTTGCCATTCCAGCCGCATTCTTGATTAAGAATTTCTTTAATTTTCAAAATTTCTTTCGGACCTGATATATAAACTCTCTTAAAAACAACATCATTAAAATATGAAAGCTTTTTCTTTAAGTGTATTGGATTGTCGAGCTTTAAAAGATCGTTGTACTTAGCACTAACTGGATAAGCAAAAGGAGAACCCGCCAGAGAAAGTTCTCTAAAGGCCATGGAAGCGATTGCTGACTTGTCTGAAACTAAATTCAAAGTAGCGTCACGACTACGCTTTATTTCTCTGCTTAATTCTTTTTTGGGATATGTAGCGTTGGCAAACATATGACAAATACGTTTGAACGTCGGAATACTATCCTTAACCAATCCTGAGACGCTATAGAGGCTATATTCATGTGTGACATAGGGTCCTGAACTAACACCAAAAAATTCTAAATGATCAATGAGCTCTTTTTGTGAGTACCTAGTTGTACCTAGAGATAACAAACCTAGAGCTGCAGAAGTTTCACCTTTTAAATCATCTGATAAAGCACCATCTGCAAAGTAAACAGAAACGTCATAAGTGGGAAAGCGCTCATCTTCGACCCAAATAACCTCCAAGCCGTCCCAGTCAAACTTATGAACTTTTGAAGAGATATCTGCAGCTTGCATCGATGATATTGAAGCATAAGAGAGAATGAAAACAATAAATTTTAACATTAGTTTGTCTCCTTATTTTTATCCCAGATTGAAATAAAAATACCTTCTGTCGATTCTAAATATTTTTTACAGGCTTCTTTAACTTCATTCGATGTAATGCTTTCGTAAATTTCAATTTCTTTCTTGTATTCACTATAATCACCAAATAAGCTTTCTCTAAGTCCGGTAAAATGAGCAACGCCGGCATTAGTTTTAAGACCTTCAAAAAAACCAATCAAATATTGATTTTTTGTTTTTTGAACTGTTCTTTCAGTAATAGCCTGATCGCACATCTTATTTTTTATGAGTTTGTTCAAATTCGACTTAAACTTTGCCAGGCTATATTTATTAGACAGCTCTCCACCTATAAAAAATACCCCGTTATGCTGTAATGTATAATTTTAAGCATAAACGCTAGAAAGCTGAGGGTAGCGG
>CAYGQW010000212.1:0-5288 GCA_964352175.1 uncultured Halobacteriovorax sp. | reverse complement strand
AAGGTGTCGTACGGTTTACCGTACCGTGAGTTCAAATCTCACCGTCTCCGCCATTAAAACTATTTAGAGCGATAACTTATTTGTGATAATATTTTATCGCTCTTAATATTCAATTCCTCATCACTCTAAAGGGTTATGTTTTGAACTTTTTAAGCTCAAAAGTTTTTCATTTAAAAAGAAGATCTGAATTAAAAAAGAAGACCATTATATTTCTAGATGTTTTGGCAATCGTCCTAACCATTTTAATCTTGGTGCCAGAAGCTAAAAAATATAAGGATATGCCTCTGGTTATGGATGAAACAATCCATGTCGATGACTCAGTCGTAGAGGGTAAGTTGCGAGCGGTCAATCCGCTTGATTACAGGTACACCTATCTAGGACATGTGCCCATCTATCGATTTATCGCAGTGGCATGGTTTAAGGTCTTCCCAGGCGAGCCGAAATACGCCAGGGCATTCTCTGTTGTTCTTTCTATAATCACTCTATTCTCAGTATATATACTATTCTTTCACTTAAACAGTTGGTTCGTCGGGATATCATCTATCTTTTTGTTGTCTGCCACTCCGATCTTTTATAATTATAGCTATCTCGTGTTAGCAGATAATTTTGTGTGCGGCTTATTTGTATTAGCTTTTTACTTTGCAATAAGAGAAAAAAATATACTTACAAGTATAATGTTCTTTATTTTGGTCATGACAAGAGAGTCTGGTCTAGCCTTCGCCTTCTCTTACGCATCCTCCTACCTAATCGTCTACGGCGTTACCGTTCAGAATATAAAAAAAACAAGAAACATCTTAGCGCCCGGAGTCGTCGCGCTTGGAGTATTTTTTTTGGCAAACAAAATAAAGTATAACATATTTTCAAGACACCCTAACGCATCTAGTAGCTATATTCACGGACATATTGATGCGGCTTATGGCTTTTTTGAATTAAGTCCAACAAAAATTGAAACATTATATAATTTATACTCGTCGACTTTTTCAAATTCAATATTTTTTGGAGGATTAGTACTATTGGCGATTGTAAAAGTATTTAAAAAAAATAATCTAGAAAAGCAAACAAGAATGCTAATACTGATGTCGTTTTTTACAATTGTACAATTTACTATATTTTTATTTTTATATAATGATTTTGTATACAAAGACGCAGTCATAATTGTTGTAATGCTTCTAGTTGTATCTATAGCAAGCATTACACACCTAGAGCCTAAAAAAGCGCCAGTCATAATAATTTTTATGGGTATGTCCTCATTCATATTAAACATCGCATTTATAAGACCTTCCAATGAAATAATTCAAACCGAGTTCTATAAACGGGTTGCTTGGGGGCTTCAGGAAAATGCAAACAATAAAACAGTATGCCTTCCACAGTTTTTAAATTTGGCAAGAGGAAAAGTTCATGGCCTGTTCAGACAACCGATACAATTTAAAGTAAGTTGCAAGGAGGATGTTGAGATCGCTTCAATATATGTATGGCAGCCCCAACCACAAAAAGAACTCATGCAAAAAATAATTAAGGAGCGAGGATATAAGTTACTATTTAAAGAGAAACAATACGGCTTATATACTGAGTTCTATAGCAACTAGAAATTAGTAATCTTTTCGCCGTGTTCAACAAGGTCTAAACCCTCATGTTCAACCTTTGCTAAAACTCTTGGAGAAACAAAGATTGATAACAGCTTAAAAATTAACAATGTTACCGTAAGTGTATAAACGCCAACAACTAAGCTTGATATTAAATTTGCATAAAGAAGGTGGTTCAAGTCTATTCCTGTGCCAACCAAAGAAGCCTCTGCAAAAACTCCAGTAAGAACAGCCCCGATAACACCACCAAAGCCATGCGTACTAAATACTTCAGTTGAATCATCTACTTTAAAAACTTTGTGCATAATTCTGGTGCAATAATTACATGAAAAACCAGCGATAAGACCAATGATGATAGCAGATGAAAATGAAACATAGGCAGCACAAGGAGTAATTGCAACAAGACCAGAGACAACCCCAAGCGAGTATGAAGATATAGAAAACTTGTGTGGGGTATGGATCATATCAACAGCGAGCCAGATGAATAGTGAAGAACAGGATGCTATAAATGTTGCAACAATAGAAATGATTGCAACATTGCCAAATGTTAATGCCGAACCACCATTAAAACCAAACCACCCAATCCATATGAAAAAAAGTCCAAGTAATGCCAAGGCATTGCTATGCTTTTTTCTAAGCTTGAAATATTCAAGTCGCCTGCCAACAAGGTTTGCCAAGAGCAAACCTGTAAAACCTGAGGTAATGTGAACAACTAGACCACCAGCATAATCAAGGCTGCCTAATTGTTTAAGCCAGCCATTGTCAGACCAAACCCAACGTGCAACGGGACAATAAACAAGCAGTAGCCAAAAAACAGAAAAAATAATATTAAACTTAAATGATGAGCGCTCCAGGTTGGAGCCAACTACGACTGAACAAGCAACAAGTGCAAACATAAGTTGAAAAAAACTGAAAAGTGAAAGGGGTAAACCGTTGATCGTGGCTGTCTGCGCAATACTTGATAAGATTGGACGAAACTCACCAATGAAAGCAGAGTTATTTGATGAAAAAACTAAATTGAAGCCGCCTAAATACCAAAAAAAAGTGAGTACAGGAATAATCAGAATGGGTTGGAGCATCGAGGAAATGGAATGATTAGCTCTAGAAATACCTCCATATAAAAAGCTAAGTCCAAATACCAGAGTAAGCACAAAAAGCGAACTTAAAAGAATCCACAATTGATCGACCATTTATCACCTAAAAAATATAATTCATTTAATATTATGCTATCATATTTACAAAAATTCTTAATAATTAAAGGCATATAATGTTCGGTGTTATTCATAGGGCTCACGACTTTGGTAAAAAAGATCTAAATATTAAATCTCAAGAAGTAGGCAGAGCACAGATCTTTAGTAATCATAAAGGTTTTACAAAAGATAATATAACAATCTTTATCAATAATTTTGTAACAAAGATCTATGATGGAACTGAGATAAGTCTAAAAAATCAAGAAGAAGTCTTAATAGAGTTGTATAAAAAGCATGGGCCAAGGTTTATTGAACGCTGTGATGGCTTGTTTACCATTTTACTTTTTGATTTAGGAAAGAATAAGTACTACATCCTTAACAATAGATATCAGACGACTACATTATATTATTATCAAGATGAGAAGTATTTGGTCTTTGCCAAAAACATGCAAGAGATCATTAAGAACTTTATAGAAAAGCCTTGTCCTCATCTCGGTTCGATAAAAAGCTTCGTATCAAATGGGTTTACAATTCCGGATCAAACACAAATCGTTGGAATTAAAAAATTACTTCCTACCTACTGGTTGGAGGTAGATGAATGTGGCGTCGAAGTTAATAATCATTGGGATACAGAGTTTAGTTTTGATAGAAAGAAGTTCGGCAATCTAGAATCAGAGCTAGATAGATATGAAAGTATTTATCAAGATGGATTAAAGAGACATATCGATTATCATAATACCCAAAACCTTGGCTGCCTACTAAGCGGGGGACATGATACATCATTTGCGTATATTCAGGCATCCAAAGTATTCAACAAAAAGATACACGCCTTCACGGCAACTTTTCCTGGTTGGGCATGGGATGAAGAGTCTTATGCTAAAAATATATGTGATAAGTATAATGGGACATTCCATCCAGTACCATTTTTGCCAAAGCACTTAGATCATCTGGTAAGTGTAATTCGTGCAAACCAAGAACCAGTCGTAAGTGTATCGTTGCCAATGTATCTAATAGCAAAAGAGGCAAAGAACCATGTCGACACAATGCTTGGAGGAGACGGCGGGGATACATTATGGGGAGAATACTATCCCGTTGCTGAGTTTCATCGCTACATAAAAAATATGCCGTTAGCGATGAGAAAAATGATAAACAATATCGCTACCGGCTTAAGAAAGGCAACAGACTGGGAGAGATTCTGGGAGTTGGAGCACGTATCAGGTCTATTTACTGAAGATAATTATTATCAAGATTTTATGAGAAAGTTATGTACCTATAGACATTTCACTTATGAATATCAAGATGAACTGTTTAATAATAGCTTTGCAGGAGTGGTCCCCACTGAAAGTTCACTAGAAATAAAATTCACTCCTGAAAACTTTCGGGAAACATTAATAGAAGGGAAATTATTCAACGCTTTTTATACCTATCAATCATTCTTTACGTATAGAGCAATGGAGAACTTTGATCTAAATCTATGTTTTCCAACAATTAATAAAGAATTAATGGATTTTATTACAACGCTACCATACAACTGGGTTAATGGTGGGACTACAATACATCGTCTGACAAATCATAAAGCAATAAATAGACGTTTTCACAAAAGAGCATTGGCAAGGTATCTAAGAAGTGAAGAAATTTATAACAGAAGTTTTGATATCCCTTGGTACAATATCTTAAGGCCACGCAAAGAGGTTTTAAAGCGATTACTACAAAGATTAAAAAACAGAGGTTGGTATCAGGAACAAACACTAGATAGGCTTTTTAACGAATTCGAAAATCAAAAAATAAAAGAACACGAATTACTTGAGCTTAAGCATCATGGGTACAGGGTTTACACACTCTTAAATCTTGAAGTGTGGTGCATGGAATATCTAGATGGAAATATAAACAAAAATGAAGTTGAGTCAATGCCGCTTGAAGAATACCTAGCAGTTTAAATTATCGGAATTAAAGTTATGGAACAAAATACAACGGCAATATTTGGGTTGGGAAATGTTGGACTAGTGAATGCTGTTTTGTTGGCAGAGTTAGGGCATAAAATAATTGGCGTAGAAATAAATGAAGAAAAGATTCATCATTTAGATAATAACAGACTGTATATAAAAGAAGATCAACTACATGAATACTATATTAAAAACAGAAACAAGATAAAGTTTACAAGCAAATATGAAGATGCGGCCAAGGCTAAAACATTTATTGTTTGCGTCGGGACGCCACCAAAATCAAATGGCGCTGTAGATTTAACACAAATTGTAAACACAATGAATGAAATCGCAAAATTAATAAAAAATGAAAAAGAACATAAGGTGGTTGTTGTGAGAAGCACCATACCACCACAAACAACTAGAAATAAATTAATTCCAATTTTAGAGAAAAATAGTCAGAAGCAGAACGGCAGAGATTTTACGGTCTTTTTTCACCCAGAGTTTCTAAGAGAGGGGGAGGCAGTAGAGGATTTTTTAAGTCCGAATATACATATTTTAGGAACTGATAATAAATCGAAAATAAATATTGG
>CAYGQW010000211.1:0-5328 GCA_964352175.1 uncultured Halobacteriovorax sp. | reverse complement strand
TTAGAAGATAGTTATATTTTATGTCTTCTGTAATTTGAAGGTGTTTGAAATTGTCCCTTCCATATACCGAGCCGCTGTTTCTGAGCTTGATATTGTTCTACCCTATAATGACCTTTGGAATATCGTTCGTAATCAACCGCCCATCCTAAAGAGACCATCAATCCACCAATATCAAGGCCATCTACTTCACAGCGCGCTATAGGCGTGACTAATATCTGAGTAAATGGTCGTAATTTGCTTCATCCTTAGAATCATGATTGTTTCATGTGCATCTGATAAAAATTTACCTCTGATCAATAAATTCTTTTTATATAGAGTATTAACCTCGGCAGCTTCATCAACTTGGTTTCGCTCACATAAATAAGCCAAAAAATCGATTACTGCTACATGCATCTCATGAGTCCGACTTTTTTGTTGAGCTTCAGATAAATTCTTATGCTCAGAAATATTTTCTTTCCAAAATGATCTGTAAGTATCTGCCAAGCACGCTCCCAAGCCTGTGTCATATAACAAGTCTCGACTAACAAATAAATATTCTAAAAATAATGCGTTATTAGGTTTCATAAGTTTGTAAATTCTCTGTTAATTATCCCTGATTGATTTTACTCATGTAAATGACCTTTATAAAAGATCGTTAATAAATATTCAATTTACTGGACTTTTTCTCCATAGGAAGCGTGTATGAACCAACACCAACGATAGAGGTTCATATGCATTTAAACACTATACAACCATTATCACTAGACGAACTTCGTAATAAATGGGCACAAGAATGGGGGAAAGAACCTCATGGATTGATGGGCCCTACAATGATGAGCGAAAGTCTAAAATTTAAACAATGGCAAAAAGAAACTGGAGGACTTTCATCAGAACAACAATCGCGCTTGAACGACCTTATAAAAGCATACAAACGTAACCCCGATAGTTTTGACAAAGCTTCCCAGTTAAAATTGGGCACAAGACTAGTCCGCAAATGGAAGGGTAAAAAATATTGCGTAACAGCAGTTAAAAATGGCTTTGATTATGATGGAGAAACATATTCCAGTTTATCGCAAATCGCAAATACAATAACTGGGTCAAGATGGAATGGTTGGTTATTCTTTGGTTTAAAGAAGTGATTGATATAACATATGATAACATCGATTATGAGAAATTACTATACTCTTTTAGGGTTGTAAGCACTTCCCCATGGCAATGAGATTTTTGCGAACTTATAGGTGTTTAAATGGCTTAACCCCTACCCAAGGTATGTGTTTAGTTTGATATTCGAACATCCTTTATTACAGCCACTGCCGGAAGAGTTTCTGGATCAAGCTGTCCTGCAAGCTCTTGAGAGCGAGGCGCCCAAAGGTTGAAATGAAGTTTCATAGGAAGATGAGGAACAGGTGTTGGATCCCAACTACCACGCTGGTGTATGATACGCCCATCCACCGCCCACGTTATTCGGTCTGGGCTCCATTCAATTGTATAACGATGAAAGTCAAGAGATGCATCAAACCCAAGAGGGATCCTGCAAGGTGAACCTCGATATCCGTAATCAGAATTTGCTCCAATGTCACCCGGATTAAAATAGACGTTGAGTAGCACACTTGTAGGATCATGTCCCATAATCTCAAAATCTATCTCTTGTCTAGGGCTGGCGCGATGTAAAAAGAAGCCCGTTATTAGCCCATTCCCTCTTGCTGCTCTTATAGATGCCTCAAAGCGTCCGTGTTGATGGCTAGAGGTGCTGCTGAGAGCACCAGAGCTGTATGGGCGTGTAAGTTTTGGGTTCCGAGTAGTCATTGTTAGTATCGTCGCCTCTTGATCACTTACGACACAATGACGCTCAAATGAGGCAAGGTTTCCAGGGAATGTTTCTACGACGGAGTTAAAGTGTGCCGGATCATATCCTACGGGATGATGAAATAGAACATCAGCTTCCACTTTTAAAGTTGCTGAGAGATTCGACTGCTCCGGCCAATTAAGCTTTGGGGCTAATGCCCAAGCGGATTTATCTGAGAGGAGTCCGAAATTGTTGGGATTGCATCTCGAATAACTCGTATCGGCACGATCATCTCGGAATAGCCTCCATTCAGGCGGGGTTGCTGAAGGGTAGCAGGCAGCCGGCTTAGAAAGGCTCAGTATATTACAAAGAACAGCCCAACGTACGGAATCTGATCCATGATTTGAGAAGGTTGAGATTTTCGCTTTGGTCCAGGCAGATATTTCCAAAGGGTGTTGGCAGTCATTTTCGAGTAAGAAACTAATATTTCTGTTGTTTGTGATATCTCTCAACAGACCTGTTTCGATCTGTGGTGTAACTAATGCGTCGAAATCCGAAAATATAATAGCAAGATCATTGGTGGTTATTATCTCGTCACCAGTATCGAACACCCTTACACGAAGACCTAAAATTGAGAGAGCCATCGCCAAACTTTCTTTAACATCCTCTCCACACCAAATAAGTAAAGGCCCTGCAGTAGTTCTAGGTGGTGGAGTAGCAGCGTCTGCGTCAACTACACCCGCTCTAGCTAGATATGGCATAACGGAATAGCTATTGTCCGAACCGCTATCTCGACGTTGTAGAATTGCAGGAGAGGATAACGCAAGTGTCCGCAAGTCTTTAAAGCGTCGATTTATCCACATATCTACTGGCCCTCTAATTGGCATTGCCTTGAGGAGCTTACAAGCCCCCTGCCGAGAAAGAACATATCCGGAAAGTAACCACAGGCCACGTTCTGGTCGGAAAAGATCTACGCAAGCATCCCTTCGGTCAGCTGAACCACCGGCGTCCGAGAAAGAAAGATATAGAAGTTCTGGCCCACCAGATTCGGGAAACCGTTTAATCGCCGCTTTCCAGCCTCGATCTATAGCTGAGCGCGCTCCACGACTAAACCATATGTCGTCCTCTAGTATGAGCACATGATTGTTGTCTCCATTGGCTACTGCTTTCCATGCTTCAATATGAGAGCGAGCCACGGCCACTTCTTGTCGCGTCATTGTTACAGGTTCGTGGATGCTGAAGCAGTGCTCTAGCCGTTCGTCTGGCTGTACATAAAGCTGATCACCAAGAAAGTATTCAGGATCAACATCCGAAGTCGACGCAACCTCGCGTCCATCTCGTGCATCTACCGCAGTTAGTTTTTTTGTTATCGAGGTAAGTGGTTCTCCAGATGCCATTTTTATGCGTTTTAATTCGTGTAATGTGCGTCGCAACCTTAAGGGCTGTCTTTTGAGATTTATCACTATAACTTCTCCGATTTGACCGGGATAGCCACCGAAGGATTTAGATTTTCCAAGTGGAAAAACGCTAGAGGTGGCGTACGCAACTCGAAATATACTGGCTTTAAGTATTCCTAATGTTTTCTGAATATTCATAATAACTCTTCAGCATCCATAAATGTTCCGCCAATTCCGTTCATCTTTCCTATATGATAAATCCCATCTCATCTCAGCTATCGATTCCCACCCGTTTATAAATTCGAAATCTAAATGTTGGCCGTTTGCACGCAAAAAGTTAGCATGATCGACAAGTGCGATTGTCAAGTTTCCTGGTCCAGTTGTGGCTTGAATTTCTGGAAATGAATCATCGCATAGAAGCTTTTCTGTGGCGCGAGTCAAAGCACGTATAAGCAAGGGATGACGAGCGGGAGCAATTAGAGGGTCATTGTTGACGTAGAAATTGCGCCTATCGCTCGAGATTGCGGGGTTCCAAATATCTGCCGCAGGCATCATACCACCAGCAGAAATATCGTAGCATAATGGTTGCAGCTTCAATAGATTATTGTTGAGTAGGTGAGAACAATCATCGGCTATCAAAACGTCATCTGCGTCGACATAAAAGCCACCTTCTTGTACCATGAAGCATAATCGCAGATAGTCACTTCTCATTGCTGGATGCGAGCAGCGTGCAAATGCTCTTTGTTGTTTCTCCCCATAAACTTTCGCAATGTACTTTGCCGCGCTAATGTCGTTATGCAAGAAGATGTCAAAACCATTGTCTTCCAACTTCTTCCAACTCGATAGGCATTCATACACATCATTTGGCAAGTTTGATGGATCGTGCCAGTACTGAAGAATTTTTCGCGGGATAGCACTGTCTTTTGATATCCTACGTAAATTACTTTCGTCATTCGTTCGCTTTCCTTGCTCAAGTATCAACTTATGAACTAATGTTGATCTATCCCTCTCTTCTTGTTGAGGAGCTTTTGGTTTGCTGTCCTCAGCTGTCATCATGATTGTCCAAGTATTTTTGATATAATTTGGAGGCTTTAAGAGCGTAAACCTTTCCATCTATAACGAATCCATCAAGTTCATGCTCTCTGCTGTATGCATCTAAGTCGATCAAATTGTTTATGAAACCTTTTCCATTGAAGTTTAGGGATGTATTACATAGTACACCAAAACCGGTCAGCTCACGAAAAGCAGCCAGAAGCTCATACATTGGCGGGTTCGAAGTCGAGGTTACTGTTTGGAGTCTAGCTGTGCCATTCACGTGCGTGACTGCAGCCAAAGCGTCCGTTTGTGCATAATAAGTGTATAGCATGTGGGGACTGTCTGTGTGACATCCAAACCATCTTCCTGCGTCTTCTTTCGTGCAAATTGGCGCAATTGGGCGGAACTGCTCGCGTTGCTTTATTTCATTAAGGCGCACTCGTGTCTGTTCGCTAAATGGTTCAGCGAGTATTGAACGATTACCAAGGGCTCTTGGACCAATCTCATATTTGCCACGCGCCCATCCTAGTATAAGGCCTTTTTTGAGTAATTTTGCGATAGTGACGGGATCACTATTAAATACATCATAAGCGTCAACTTCAATTGCACCAGATTGGTTAAAGTTGAGGCCAGAATATACATCCCAATTAATTTTTGCATTGCCGGTATATCGAAACTGGGCATCAATGGCAGTGCCAATTGCTGCCCCCGAATCATTTGCAACCGGAGGAACGAACAACTGTGAGAAAAATCCACAATCTCTCCACTTACTATTCCAATCACAGTTAAGCCCACAACCTCCTGCAATAATGAGCGGTCTTCCCTTTTTTAAGTTTTTCTCTGCGAAATTAAGAAAACGGGAAAAGATTTCATCGCTGAATATGCCTGCAAAATTCCTGAATTCATAATTGTCCAAACCGGCATTTAGATGTGGGATTTCATGAAGCAAGTCGAAGTCGGATAGATTTCGGTAGGGGCCATCGAGTAGATGGGAGATTAACAGTTGTTCCTTTTCTGTCGGTATGGTTCTTTTCGCAAATGACGCGAGCGCCATTAGTTTGCCTGCATCCGAGTTCCGTGGATAAGGGCCGTCTTTTGGAAACGTTGGATCCGCCAATCCGTATACTAGTC
>CAYGQW010000210.1:0-5333 GCA_964352175.1 uncultured Halobacteriovorax sp. | reverse complement strand
TGATGAACATAACTTTTGAAAGGTCATATTCAACTTCAATATAATGATCACCAAAATTTTTGTTTTGTTCTGGATCAAGAACTTCAAGCATCGCTGAAGCTGGGTCACCCCTCATATCACTTGTCATCTTATCGATTTCATCGAGAAGAATAACAGGATTTGAAGTACCGGCTTTTTTCAGAGCATTGATGATCTTACCTGGCATCGCACCGACATAAGTTCTTCTATGGCCACGAATCTCAGATTCATCACGTACACCACCAAGCGAAATACGTTGAAACTTACGACCTAGACTCTCTGCCAAGCTTTTCGCAATCGATGTTTTACCAACACCTGGAGGACCAGCAAGACAAAGTAGAGTTCCCTTTCCTTCTTCTTTAAGAAGAGAGCGAACCGCTAGATATTCTACGATACGATCTTTAACATCTTTCATGCCATAGTGATGATCATCAAGAACATCACGAGCATTTTTCACAGAGTTGTTGTCCACTGTGTACTCATGCCATGGAAGATTAATCATCCAATCAACGTAGTTACGAACTACTGCTGCTTCTGCTGACATTGGAGACATGGATTTAAGTTTTTTAAGCTCTTTAGCCGCTTTTTCACGAGCTTCTTCTGGCATTTTCTTCTTCGCAAGTTTTTCTTCCATCTCTTGCAATTCAGATTTGCCGTCGTCTTTTTGACCAAGTTCTTTTTGAATCGCGTTCATCTGCTCATTGAGATAGTACTCTTTTTGAGACTTCTCCATTTGGTTTTTAACGCGAGTTCTGATTCTACGTTCAACGTTGATAATCTCGATTTCACCCTGCATTTTCTCTAGGAGGAGAGCCAAGCGTTTTTCAACGTTAATGGCTTCAAGAATTTGCTGTTTCTCGGGCACTTTCATTGTTAAATGAGCAACAATGATGTCAGCCAAGCGAGAAGGATCAGTAATTGATGAAATACTCATCAATAGTTCTGGTGGGATTCTCTTATTAAGTTTTACATACTGCTCGAAGATACTCTTAATAGAGCGCATCGTAGCTTCAAGATTGACGGCATTGTCGACTTCGTTGCCACATTTAGTAACATCGACTTCATAGCCTTTTGATGAGGCATGGAAACCGTCGATCTTCGCACGATACTTACCTTCAATTAATACCTTTACAGTATTATCTGGTAGCTTCAGCATTTGGATAATATTAACGACTGTCCCAATCTCGTAAACATCTTCACGATCAGGGTTCAGAACGCTGGCATCCTTTTGCGTAACTAAGAATAATTCGTTGCCATTTTTGGAGGCCTGTTCTAGCGCCGCCATGGATTTTTCTCTTCCTACAAACAGTGGAACAACCATGTGCGGAAAAATGATCACATCTCTAAGAGGAAGCAGTGGAAAACGCTTCGAATTCTCAGTTTTCTTATCAGACATAGCACCTCCTGTACTATTGCAGGTAAACCAACCATTGCTTAGGCATCCTGCCCTTGCGATCCGTTTACCGTCTCTCATCTACTATTGTGACACATTCAGGATTTCGGTCAAAAAAAAATTGCGGGACAATCTTGCCCAAAATGAGCTAATTTGACGGCCTAAGATACAAAAAATTTTATAGAATATGACACTTAAGTATTTGAAATTATGGATATAAAAAAAAGCCAAAAAGTTTTTATCCCCTTTGGCTTTTCATTTGTCTGTCACGTTTTGTTAGAAAATCTAAGCGCTTTCTATGGTTTTTTTACCGACTTCAGCACTTTGTGCCCCGGCTTGCTTTCTCACACCCTCAACAAGTTTTGGTGTTTCTAGTCCTAAAATACTATTTTTAGTAATAATAACCTTGCTGATCTTTTCATTGGTTGGAATTTCATACATCACATCAAGCATTGTCTGCTCTAGGATGGCACGAAGACCACGAGCACCTGTTTTCTTTTTAAGAGCGATGGCCGCAACTTCTGTCAGTGCATCTGGTTCGAATTCAAGTTCAATTCCATCCATATCAAAAAGTTTTTTATACTGTTTTGTAATGGCATTTTTTGGCTCAGTAAGAATACTTACTAGGGCAACTTCATCAAGCTCTTCAAGCATAGCGTTGACTGGAACACGTCCAATAAATTCTGGAATTAAACCAAACTTAGAAAGATCTTCTGCTTCAATACCACCAAGACGTTGAACGACAGACGCTTCGTCATTGGCTGCTTCTGCCATCAATCCCATTGGTCTTTTTGTCATACGTTTTTCAACGATCTTCTCAAGACCGACAAAGGCACCTGCCACAATGAAGAGAATATTTTTTGTATTTACTTGAATGTATTCTTGTTGTGGATGCTTACGACCACCTTTAGGTGGAACATTACAAGTCGTTCCTTCAATTAACTTTAGAAGGGCTTGCTGAACACCTTCACCACTCACATCACGTGTGATTGATGGGTTTTCACTCTTTCTGGCAATCTTATCGATCTCATCGATATAGATAATTCCACGCTCTGCTCTTTCAGTATCAAAGTCACAGTTTTGTAAGAGTTGAAGAATAATATTTTCAACGTCCTCACCAACGTAACCAGCTTCAGTTAAGCTTGTGGCATCTGCGATAGCAAATGGAACGTTAAGGTACTTAGCAAGAGACTGAGCAATCAACGTCTTACCAGAACCTGTTGGTCCCGCTAAAAGAATATTTGATTTTTGAAGTTCAACTTCATCACCCTTTCTACCTGATGGTGTATGAGCAATACGTTTAAAGTGATTGTGAACAGCAACAGAAATAATTTTCTTTGCACGCTCTTGTCCAATCACATAGCCATCAAGATGAAGTTTAATTTCATGAGGTTTAGGAACCTTATCAAAGTTGGCTTTACCTTGGCTTTTCACCGTATCTTCAAAAATAATATCGTTACATAGCTCAATACACTCATCACAAATGTAAACGCCTGGACCAGCGATCAACTTCTTGACTTCCTTTTGTGATTTGCCACAAAAGTTACAATGAAGTGCGCTTCCAAAATTCTTATCTTTGCTCATGGGGCTCCCTTAGTCCTATAGCGTAAGCTTCTTTCAATTCTTATTTTTTCTCACGAGAGATAATTTTATCAATCAAGCCCATTTCAATCGCTTTTTGCGGAGAAAGATAATTATCTCTATCAGTTGCTTTTTCAATTACTGAACGCTCCATAGGAACGTGTGAATGCTTAATATAGATATCATTAAGCTGATCTTTCAGTTCTTGAATTTCTTGCGCCTGAATCTGTATATCACTAGCCTGCCCACGAGCACCACCAAGCGGTTGGTGAATCATGATACGACTGTGAGGCATCGAGTAACGTTGTCCAGGAGCACCTGCAGTTAGTAGCAATGAACCCATTGAAGCCGCCAGACCTACACAGTAGGTATGAACCGGACAGGTAATATGTTGCATAATATCGTAAATCCCAAGACCAGCGTAAACAGATCCGCCTGGGCTATTGATATAAAAATGAATGGGCGCCTCAGGATCACTTTGCTCCATAAAGAGCATCTGAGCGATAAGAAGGTTCGCCACTGTATCGTTTACCTCAGTACCAAGAAACACGATTCTATCTAGCAATAAGCGCGAATAAATATCGTACTGTCTCTCACCACGGGCAGTTTGCTCGATAACGATGGGGTTTGGAATATAAGCTTTTGGTTGGGTCATATAATGGAACTCCTAAATCCCAGCTATTCTAAGCAACAGTAGGGCTTATTTGAATAAGCAAAATCATTGATATCATTGTGACTTTTCGACTTAGATGATCAAAAACTTAAGCTTATTTTATCAAAGATTAAGCCTGCTCCTTAATAAAAACAAGCATATGCGATGCGCAAGCTAATATTTCCTCTCAATACGCGACACTTTTGATCAAATGATCTTCACGCTCCGAGACTTGAATCATTCACCTAGACTCAATACATTAACCTGTTTTAAAAAAAGATTTTTTCTAATTAATCTAACTCTAAAGAGGAGCTTTCAGATGAGTGAAAACACAACTGCACCTACATCTATCGTAGGTAAGACTGCACCAAACTTTGCTGGCGATGCTGTCATCAATGGTGACATCAAGAATATTTCTTTAAATGATTTCAAAGGTAAGTGGAAAGTTCTTTTCTTTTACCCACTAGATTTCACTTTTGTTTGTCCAACAGAAATCACCGCTTTTTCAGACCAAATTGAATCTTTCAAAAAGCTTAACTGCGAAGTGATCGGCTGTTCAGTTGACTCAGCTTTCTCTCACCTTGCATGGACTCAACAGCCACGTAACAAGGGTGGACTTGGTGAAATCAAATTCCCACTTCTATCTGACCTTACTAAGAAAGTTGCTACTGACTACGGTTGTCTTATGGACGGTGCTGTCGCTTTTCGCGCAACTTACGTGATTGACGACAAAGATGTTGTTCAACACGCTTCAATCAACAACCTTTCTGTTGGTCGTAACGTTGAAGAGTATGCTCGTCTTGTAGAAGCTTACCAATATACAGCTAAGCACGGCGAAGTTTGTCCAGCTGGTTGGAACAATGGCGCTGATACAATGAAGCCAGATCCAAAAGGTTCACAAGAATATTTCAATAAGCTTAAGTAAAAAGCTTAACAGTTTGCCTTCAAAGGGCCATCCTCTATGGGCGGCCCTTTTTTAATTTAGCCTTCTGGAAACATGGCAATGGAAGAACAGATCCTGGGTTTTTTCGCCCAATACGCATACTCACCTCTGATCGTTTACGGCATCATTGTCGTGCTCATGGTTTTAAGTAGTTTTGGTCTTCCTGTGCCTGAAGAAGTTACACTTTTGTCCTCTGGCTTGGTCGCCCATATGGCGAATCACCCAGCTGAATACCCTCCTCCTTACGAAGGTGCAGTAGGCGTTCAAACCCTGAATGTCGCTATCGTCGCCTTCTTTGCAGTTTTTTTGTCCGACTTCCTTGTCTTTAGTTTGGGCAAACATTTTGGTCCTAAAATTTTTGCTTCTAAACTTCTTAGAAAATTAAGTCCTGAAGCTAAAGAGAAGATCTTTTCTTGGACAACTAAGTATGGTGCCTTTGCTGGTGGTATTTTCAGATTTACACCTGGACTGCGCTTTCCTGGCCACTTAGCTTGCGGCATGCTTGGGACAAAAACTTGGAAATTTGTCGCTGTTGATGGCATTGCTGCTTTAATTTCTGTTCCAACTCAGGTTTATCTTATCTCTTATTATGGTCGTGAAATTCTATCGACCGTGCGTGAGTTCAAGATATGGTTCTTTGGCGCATTAACAGTTTTTATTCTTATTTGGGGTTTTAAGAAGCTTTGGGCCTATAAACAATCTAAGGCTTAATGGAAGATTTGCTACTTCAAATACAAAATCTAGCC
>CAYGQW010000209.1:0-5358 GCA_964352175.1 uncultured Halobacteriovorax sp. | reverse complement strand
GCATTCTAGATGGTGCTTTTTATGAAAACGAAGAAATTAAAGTGCTAATTAATGATAACTATGTCCAAAGTGATCGAATTTATAAAATTAGCGATTCCGCTGTAGAAGTAGATATTGATCTAAAAGACGGATTAAATGAAATAGAATTCTTCGCTTATGATAGTAATCAAAATATGATTAGCGCCCTTAATTCTGTATATTCAGGCTCTAAAAACGTAACTCTAACATTTGTAGATTCTGATCAAGTCCCTGCGGCAAACATACCTGTAGCATTCACGTTGGTAAATAACCAAGTCGTTATCGATACAATCACAAATGAAAATGGTTTGGTATTTCTTAGTCATGTCCCTAGGTTGCCAGTAAAATTAGAAGCTGTTGGAACTGATTTTTTTGCATCAGAGCTACTTGGAGAAGATGTAATTACTTATGAGGTAAAAAGCTTTCAGCTTGATGGACTGAATTTAAACGCGGATAATTTAGATTTCTCTAATGGCATCAATGGTTGGAATATTGAGGCTCCAAGCTATTCAGTTGATTCAGTTGAAGGACGTCTTGAATCTTTTGCTACGGCTGGACAAGAAATTACAATTTCTCGTGTTATTAAGGCTGAAGAACTAGGGTTTTATGAATTTCCATTTAACATTGAAAATATTCAAGAAAGTGGCAATGTTATTTCGACACTGGCTAATACTAGCAGCGGTGAGGTAGATAGCTACTCCAAGGATACTTTTGGTAATGAATTATTAAACTATAAACATTCAGTCTTTGCGGAAGTTGGAGACATACTTGTACTAAAAAGAAAGATTAAAATAGACACTAAAATCGCGTCTGTATCAATCCATAGTCTTATTAGTGCTGCTTATGCTGAAGATGGAGGAATAAAGGATTCTAGCGAAAAAGGGAAAATAGTAAAAAGTACTATCGTTGATATTAAGTTACTTGAATATTCAAGTACAAATAAGAGAGATGAAACTGGTGCTAAAATATTTAAACTAGTTCCAATAAACAAATTAAGTATCACGAATTTTTCTTCCGTAGATGATCTAAGCTATAACTTAGTAAACAGTGTTTATATTGATTTTAAATTAAAAGTTTCAGGGGACTTTGATCGAGTTGAAATTTTGAAAGATCAAGTTGGCGCGTTTCAGGGAAGCACTAAGATTGGCTTTGCTGAATATGAGACTGCTTTACTTGTGAGTAATTGCGGAGGAAATGTATCTTGTTATGTTCCAAATGGAGAAATGGAATCTCAGGCTTTTAAAATAAATCTTAATCGTTCAAGTGCTATTTCATTGTCAGAAGATATAGTTTTCAAAGCTCCTTTTAAAGTGCTTTTAGATGGAAGCGTCATCAAAGAGGATGTGATTGAAATCACTATAAAACCTTCACAGTTTTTAGTGAAGCACGATCTAGCCATAAAAGATAGCCACTACGATGAAGCTGATGGTGGAATCGATAACTATAACTTAGATACACCTGATTTAGATAAAGGTGATTTTTGGTCAACAGTTAAGATGAAAGAAATACTTTCAAGTGTAAAGTCGGTGAGTCCGTCATTGGAGATTGGTGATGTATCAAATATTAATGGAGGATATTTTTCACCACATAAAGGTGTTACGCATACTATGGGTATTGGCTTTGATGCGAAGTCAAATTTTTATAAATCTCAAATTCCATTCTCTAAAAAAACCATTCAAGAATTGGATGATATTTATTCTAGCCCATCCCTGAAAGGTCAACTGGGAGTAACTCTGGCTTACTTTGATCCACTTGATGTAGAAATTAACGCTAGTCTAGATAATTGGTGCGTGGCGGGTCGAATTGCCAGAGAAATTATATCCAATAAAGATGACCATAAAAGTCATTATCACTTTTCATTACCTTTTGAAAAGAATGCTAATCCAATTCCTTCCAGTCAAGATAATTCATTCGAAGTTATGGCAACTGTTAATGATAATGAGTTTAGACACCCAAATTATCCTGATTATTTTTTTGTTAAATTTAAAGAATTTAACAGTGATGAGAATAGTAAGAAAAATGCAGCATTTAGACTAATCGACAAAAGAACAAATGAGATTTTATATGAAAGTTACTCAACAGTTAATAATGCAGTATCATTCCAAGATAGCTTTATAGAGTTGATTGAAGTCTTTGATGAACAAGATCTAAATAAGCTTGTAGGAGTTGTTTACAAGCTTAAACCTTTTGTTCAAAATGGATCACCTAATTTCCCAGACTATGAGCTTGTAGCAACAGGAGTTAACAAATTAATAGGAAGAGCTACATATTGTAGAGATTTCAAGCTTAAACTATTTGACTTCATTAACGACTGTAACAACGATGGAATTGCTGGAGATCTAGCAGTACGCACTAAAGATGGCGGTATCGTTGGGATAGCTATAGATTATAAATCAAATCAGCAAGTCGCGAATGGTGCTAGATTTTGCGGAGAATCGCGAATAGATAATACATCAGATATATTTATAACTGGTGATGTATTGCTTGAAAATGTGGTCATTGGAGACTCTTGTAATAGTTTTTACATAGATGGGCCAATTTTGAACGAAAACTCTGGTGGATCGATAAAAGTTAAAGATAGTTTTTTATGTATAGAGTATCTTGATCGTGTTAGCGAGAAAGGAGATGTTGGTATTTCGGGAGAAAATATCTCAATAAAAGACTCTGTGATTTCTGGTGATATATATATTGCTAGCAATTCAACGATAGAAAGCTCATCTACTCTAGGTGCTATAGCAATAATAGATAGCACCTATGTTTATGGCTCTAGAATTGAGGGGGCTGTCGGTCTTTTTGATGGTGCGCAATTTGTTAATTCTCAAGCTTTTGGGAACCCATCAGACATTCAGGCCAGCTCTTTTGATAAATATCTCAATATTGGTGGTGGAAGTGTTAATGGATCTCAAGTTATAGGCATCGGCATTATTAATGGATTCGTTGGAAGTGGTAGTTTCTATAATGGTGTTGGAAGTGCAGTTGGGTCAAATGGCATTACCTTGGTCAACCATATCTACTCTTCAGGATCTTTGATAAATAATGCTAGCATGTCAGGAAATGGTTATGTGTCTGGGATTGTAAGAGACGGAGGCTCGACCAACCTTATATCCACGAGTAACTTTAGATCTGGAGTAAATTCAGCTATTGGTGCTGGTGGAGCCGCTAACTGCAGGGCACTTGTTCAGCAAGGGATGTTAACATATCCAATTTGTAATCAAGTATATAACTCAACAAAACAAAATAAAACAATCAACGTAGATGATTGGCTTAATGGTGTGCAATGGGATTAAATATTTTGGAGTGTGTTATGAAATATATTATATTAATGCTGTTTAGTTTGAGCGTATATTCACAAGATTCAGCTCCAGAAAATGAGGCAAAGCTTAAAGAGATTGAATACAATTCAAAGATTCAAGGTTATATGAAAAAAAGAGCAACTATGAAGGCTATGTTTGATAAGCTTCATATGATCAATGAGCAAAAACAACTTGATCAAGAAGCCTTGGAGAGCAGTAATGACTAGATTTTTGGCTTTTTTCCTAATTACATTCAGTGCCTTCGCTAGCGATGACTTCAATATGTATTTTTTTAAGTTCTACATATCGGATTTAACTAATATTGAAGATGCTAAGACTGCACAAAAACAACTTTGTGCAATGATTGATAATAACTGTGAATTAAAAGTAACCGAAACGATTAATGAATACTCCGTTCTTCCTCTTTATTCTGAACCAGATGAAAAGAGTAAAATTGCTGGAGCATTTGTTAATGCTCGCTCGAGAGAAAAGTATTGTGCTGAAATGTTAAAGGGCGATAAGTATCTTTACGGTAAAGATCATCATGATACCGAGCATTGTTTTGAAAGTGCTTTCGCTTCTTTTATAGTTAATACAAGCGGTGTAAGAAAGAATTTGACTCACTATGTGAGTATGTCATCAAATGTCATCGACCCTATTAAATTTTCACCAAGCATTTTATCTCGAATTGATAAAACCGCCTCATCTATGAGGACATTTTTTAGATATTTGCGAGTTATGGATGTAAAAAACAAGAAAATTATTTCTCATTATGAGCCAAGAGAAGATAATTGGTATGCATTTGCAAACCCGGATGAAAGCGGCACTAAGCTTTGGTTTAAATTCAAGTCAGACTTAAGAAGTCCTAAGTATGCTCTTCTCCATATTTCGACCGAAAATGGAGCACAAGACTCTATGTTAACAAAAGAATTTTTTAATAATTATATATCAAGTGAGATGAAGGATTTTTATAAAAAACACACGCACGTAACCAAAAGTGATTATAGGTTTATTGGCTTTGTCTTTTGTTCTTTTGGTACTGATAAATCAAAGCTTATCTCATTAAAGTATCAGGAATCTTCAGATAATAAAAAAGATAAACATAATAAAAAATCTAAAGAACCATGCGGTAATGAAATTAACTACAATGTTGATATTCCAACTTTATCATTTTATAAAAATGGTTTCTTTGCAAATTCTATTAGTTTAATCGATTTAGAGGATAATGATTGGATTAAGTTTCAAAGATACAGGAAAGAGAAAGCTAAATATCATAAAGTGCAGAATATTGTTGATAAGTAAAAGGAAATAGTTTTAGCGATAGTAGTTCCAACACTTTTGGCTGGAAGCATTGTTTACGTAAAGGTTTGCTGGATGACCTGGAACCTATATTGAAAATGGGACTAGAAAACTTCTTAAAATCAAAAGGTTGATTCAAAAATGGTCGGAATGACTGGATCGGGTTCTGTGTAGCCTGATTTGTTTTATTATTAACAATTTAGGAATGATTACAACAGATTAGCGCTTTTTCTTTTTCCATCTTTTCTCATCATTTATCAGGCTATTTCATGTCCAGGCCTGAGCAAAACCTGAGCACGTCGTGTTTTTCGTTCGGAGCATTTCAATCGGAACTCTTCTTGTCTCCTATATAATGTTTGGGCTTAACACGAAATTGGTTTAAAATAAATTGCTCCATTGATCACCTCTTTAAATGGTGCGAGTAGACAAAATCATTCAAGGAAATTAGGTTATGAGCGTTGCTTAGATTTATTATTGTTTTCTTTTTTTCAATGAATGTATTCGCTAGAGATGACTTTAATATGTATTTTTTTAAGTTCTATATATCGGATTTAACAAATATTGAGGATGCTAAATCTGCTCAAGCTAAGCTTTGTGGGATGATTGATAAAAAATGTGAATTAAAAGTAACAGAAACTATTAAAGAGTATTCTGTTCTTCCGCTTTACTCTGAGCCAAACGATAAAAGTAAGATCGTTGGAGCGCTCGTTATTGCACAATCAAGAGAAAAAAATATATAAATGGTTAT
>CAYGQW010000208.1:0-5371 GCA_964352175.1 uncultured Halobacteriovorax sp. | reverse complement strand
ACAATATACAAACCTATGACCTCACCAATCAAGACCGTGTTATTCGTGGTCGAATGCCGATTCTTGAAATCATCTATGAGAGATTTATTAGAAGTTTCAGAGTCTCACTCTCAAATTCTCTAAGGAAAATTTCGACCATCTCGATGATTTCAACCGACCTGCTAAAATTTGGTGAATTCGTTAACACATTACCAATTCCAAGTTGTATGTGCATCATGCGTTTTAATGAACTTAGAGGACCAGCTCTTCTAGTTTTCGAAAGCAAGCTTGCCTATGCCATCATCGATTCATACTTTGGTGGAACTGATCGTCCATTTACAAAAATTGAAGGAAAAGAATTTACTCAAATAGAATTGTCTTTCATGAAAAAAGTTATGGATATGGCAATTTCTGATCTTGAAGAATCATGGGCGCCAGTTCATAGAATTGATGCTCAATATTTACGAACTGAAATCAACCCTCAATTCGTCGGAGTTGTTCCTCCATCAGATGTGATCATTGCGACAACTCTTGAAGTTGAATTCGAAAGTGCTTCAGGCACGGTCATGATCGTTGTTCCATATTCAACGATAGAACCAATTAAGCAAAAACTTTCAAGCAGCTTTCAAACTGATAATGATATGGCCGATAGTATTTGGACTAAGGCTATGAACGAACATATTAAAGATGCTTCAGCAACTCTGGTTGTTAAGCTTGGTGAAGCTGAGATGACAGTGGGTGATCTAGTGACTCTTGAAAAAGGTGACATTATTCCACTTAACCAAGAAGCATCAGGCGAAGTCACACTAGCTGTAGAGGGTGTGGAAAAAATGAAATGTTTAATCGGGGTGCATAAAGGCAACCGTGCAGTACAAGTAACTAAACTAATCAGTAGAGATTGATAAGGGGATCATATGGAGAACGAAGTGGGTCAGAATTCAAATGAAGGAAAAAAACCAGGACTACGCGCCATCGATGATCTAGAGCGTGTACAGGTTCAAGAGATAGCCGACGAAATTCGCGCCGGTGATGATGCTCTAAATAAACTTAAAGTTCAAAACTTAGATTTTATTCTAGATATTCCATTGAAGGTAACTGTTGAACTAGGAAGAACGTCGATCATTATTAAAGATCTACTTCAGCTAGGACAAGGTTCTGTTCTTGAGCTTGATAAGCTTGCAGGTGAACCATTAGAAATTCTAGTGAATGGAAAACTCGTTGCTAAAGGCGAAGTTGTTGTGGTGAATGAGAAGTTTGGTATCCGTCTTACAGATATCATTAGTCCAATTGAACGTATCGAAACTTTGAAATAAGTCCCAGTTAGTTGGGAAAGGATAAGAAATGAAAGCACTACGCTTAACACTAACCCTGATCGCTGCATTACCTTTATTGGTTTTAGCCAATTCAGGTATGACTAAAATTGAGGATATTAAATACACACCTCAATCAAATGGTGGACGCGGAAGTGTGATCATTAAGTTGGCAGCTCCAATTAATGAGATTCCTGAATTAGTTATTAAAGATAATATGGTCCAGGTTTCAGTTCCAGGCACATTTGTTTGGCCTAAAATTGAGAAAAATGTCTCTGTCGGAAGTGCTGATGCAACATTAATGGCCTATCAGTTTAATAAAGACCTAGTTCGTGTGAGAACAGTTCTTCCATACTCTCTACAAGGTCGCGAGAAGCAGGTAAGCCTAGTTGTTACTGATCAGACGGTTGAATTAACCTTTCCAGTTGAACAGTCTAGAAAGACAGCTTCAGCTCCTATCGCTGCGCCGAAAGCAAAAAAAGAATCTGCACAAAATTACGATACAAAATATTTAGAAAAACTTCTTTCAGATAAAGAGCTTAAACAAATTGCTGAGCAAGCCAACAGAAAACCAGAAACAGCGGCAATAACTGGTGCCAACAAGATGGTGCCAGCTGCGACGAAGGATCAGCAAGACGAGGTCAATGTGACCCTCTCTGCTACAGACAAAGACGTCAACGCCCCGTTTTCTATTGCTAATTATCTTGGCAAGTTTGTTGCTTTCTTAGGCTTAGTGCTCTTGGTGTTTTACGCCGCTGCAACCTTGATGAAGAAGGGTGTTTTGAAAAAAGGAAAGCTTGGATTTTTAAACTCCACCAAACCTGTTGAAGTTCTTTCAACAACCTTTATTGGACCGAAGAGAAGTGTTTTAACGATCAAAGCGAATGACCAGATCTTCTTAGTCGGTTCCTCAGAATCAGGGTTACAACTTATTTCTGAACTTAAAAACCCAGCTGGGTTTTTAAAAGAAGGCGAAAGAAAAATTGCTGGCGATAATTTTGATTCTCAATTAAAAACTACTCATGAAAAAGAGTTCAGCTTTAAAGAAGCTGTTTCAGCAAATCGCGAAGCAGCTGGCAGTGATTTGAATTTAGATAGCTTTCTTGATTCAAAAGTTACGGACAAAGTAAAAGATAAGGTCAGATTTTCTGATCAAATTAAAAGTAAAGTAAAAAACTTAAAACCACTTCAGTAAGAATTGGCCTAGTAAAGGATACCCTTGTGACTTATAAAGCAGGATGCTTAAGCACAATTACAAAACTTCTAGTCGTAGCCGTCGGAAGCTTTTTTGCGTTAAGTGCACAAGCACAAAATACGGCAAGCCTTCCAGGTATTGCTGTTAATTTTGGTCAAGGTGCAGACCTTGTCGATACACTCGAAGTTCTGGGTTTATTCACGGTTTTAACATTAGCACCGGCCGTTTTAATTCTATGCACATGCTTCACAAGAATAATTGTTGTTCTTTCGTTTATGAGACAAGCGATTGGTACTCAAAACCTACCTCCAAACCAGCTGCTCATTGGTTTTGCGATGTTTCTCTCAGTCTTTGTGATGCAGCCAACAGGAAAGCTGATTTGGGAGCAAGCGGTTCATCCTTATATGGAGCGCAAAATTAATACGGCTCAAGCTGTTGATAGAATTGAAATTGGTCTACGTGCTTTCATGAGCAAACAGACAAGAAAATCAGATATTCAATTATTTTATGATGTAACTGGTGAGCCAGCAGCTCAAACTGTTGATGATGTTCCTATCCATTACTTGATTCCCGCCTTCATCATCAGTGAACTCAAGACAGCTTTTCAAATTGGCTTCTTGCTTTACATTCCATTTTTAATTTTAGACATGGTTGTCGCCTCAGTATTGATGGCCATGGGGATGATGATGTTACCACCTGTGGTCGTATCATTACCGTTTAAACTATTACTCTTTGTTCTAGTCGATGGTTGGCAGCTTGTTACAGGTTCTATTTTAAGATCTTTTCACTAAGGGGTGAGTTGTGGGCTTTGACGCTTTTACAGAAGTATCTAATCAGGCCATTAAGGTCACTCTTTATATTGCATCACCGATGCTTATTGGGGCCCTACTAATTGGTATTATGGTTTCAATTTTTCAAGCCGTGACTCAAATCAATGAACAGACACTATCTTTTATTCCAAAGATCGTTGTTATCGTCGGAGCGCTAGTGATTTTTGCTCCATGGATGAGCGATACGCTGACAAGTTTTACGAAAGATTTAATTATTAATATTCCAACGATGGTTGCAACTGGAAACTAAGGAGATTATGAGCCGTGCTTAATATCACAGTTACCGACATGCAGGTTCTTGTGGCTTTCTGGTTAACGTTTACTCGTTGGCTTGCGGTTATGTTTCAAATCCCTTTATTTGATAACTTATCAGTTCCAACAATCGTTAAAGTTCTTGGAACTTTAGTTATCACTTATGCCTTTTTCCCATTTGTTGAGTCCACAGTGCTTGCAGACGTTAAGCATTATGGTCAGGACGCCTTTTGGTGGCTGACTGCATTTCATGCAATCGCCGGCCTCATCATTGGCTTTATGGTTAAGAGTATTATGCTGCTATTTACTGCTGCTGGTAGCATGATTACCCAACAGGTTGGTTTTTCTGCTATCCAGTACTTTGATCCTCAAAGTGGTGGTCAGGCAGGTCCTTTTGAAAAGTTAATTCAATGGACGATTCTGATTATGGTTGTAAGCTCTGGCGCACTTCTTCCGATGTTTAAAGGAATCACACTTACGTTCTTTAGCATCCAGGCGTCCTCGATCGGAAATTTGGCTACTTCTCCTGACTTCTTTATCTATTTCTTTAAATCATTATTTATGGGAGCGCTTTTACTTTCCGCTCCATTGATTTTTATGAACTTACTCATTAACAGTATCCTTGGAATTGTTTCAAGGTCTGTTCCTCAGATGAATATCATTATGGTCAGTTTCGTGGTGAATATTGGAATGGGATTATTAGTTTTTGCAGCGACTTCGAATGAGTTTTTTCAAGTCGGTTTTAAATTATATACAGAAAGACTGGGCGATTGGTTCCAGTTTGTTAGTTAACGTAAAGGAATAAAGTGGCAGACGATTCCGATCAGGATGAAAAGACCGAAGAGCCCTCCGCCAGACGGATTGAAGAATCTCGTAATAAAGGTGAGGTTGCTAGCTCAAAAGAGCTAAACAGCGTTCTTGTGCTTGCTGGTACTGCCTTTGCGCTGATTCTTTCTCTTTCATATATTTGGGAAAGCTTCGATTTATATATGGAGTGGTTATTCAATCAAGACTTAGCTAAGCTTTTTGGTGATCCAAAAGCTCTTCAAACTCTGGTTGAAAAGAGTGCTATGACTGGTTTTAAATGTGCCATGCCTATTATGCTTGCAAGCGCTTGTGTTGGTGTTTTTGTGAATGTTGCCCAAGTCGGACCTTTGTTTGCCAGTGAAGCTTTAAAGTTTGATCCGGAAAGAATCAATCCTATCAGTGGATTTAAAAAACTTTTTTCTATGAAAAGCGTGGTTGAAGCGTTCAAAGGGATTATGAAGTTTGTCTTTCTTCTTTCGATTATTTATATGTTTATGAAAGACCGATTGATTAGCTTTAATGGATTTCTTCATACTGACTTTGTTGCTGGTTTTGCTTATGGAAAAGAGATTATTGTCCAATTAACATTCTTTTTATTAATTGGTCTGCTTATCATCGCTATAGCTGACTTTGCATACCAAAAGTATAGCTACAGAAAGAAAATGATGATGACCAAAGAAGAAGCTAAGCGAGAAAATAAAGAACAAGATGGTTCACCTGAGGTTAAACAGCGTATTAAGAATTTGCAAAGAGAAATGAGCCAAAAAAGAATGATGTCTGACATTCCAAAGGCTGATGTTATCATCACTAACCCTACTCATATCTCGATTGCTCTTCGTTATGATCCTGAAACGATGATTTCACCTGAGATTATCGGAAAAGGTGCTGACTCTGTAGCCTTTAAAATTCGTGAGATTGCTAAAGAACACAATATTCCTCTAGTCGAGAATGTTCCATTAGCTAGATCACTTTATAAAACAGTCAAAATTGGACAACCG
>CAYGQW010000207.1:0-5372 GCA_964352175.1 uncultured Halobacteriovorax sp. | reverse complement strand
AGATAAGCTAAGTAAGAATCCATCCCATGGATTTGATTCATACCAAAGTTTTCTAAAAACTCACTCACGGCTTTTAACAGATGATCACTTAAAGCAATCTCCCCTTCTGGATTAGCAAAAGGCTTAACAAAAGCCTTAAATTCATCAATGGTTAGACCCATTCTTTGCGGCATACCCTCTTGAAAATGTCCCAAACGGTGATTGGCAAAACTAGTTAATAAGATAGCCTCTAAATCGATCTCATCTACTTTATAGTTTAAATAATAATCGTCAACCAACTGACCCGCTTTAACTAAGGCTAGAAATGTTTCACCAAACTTAGCCGCGAACGGAGCCATTTGACAGAAGGTCTCAATATGCTTTGCCCAATCTTGCCAAGTCTCTAGAGAACTAATTTCTTGCGATGGAAAATATGGGCGATAAAACTTAGGAATATCTAAAAAGCCTTCGTCGAGGAAATCTCCCCAATATGTTCCTAAAAACTTATCATCATTTTCAAAGCCTGTTTCTTTTAGGGCTTTTTTAATAATTCTTTGTTCAACTGTAATTAAAGTAAGACCAACTTTATAAAGATCAGTAAATTCGAAGACAGAAAATAGTCCTTCTTCCCCCCAGTCTTTAATCGATTTAACCCATTCCATGCCAAGTGATAACAAGTTTCGAGTGCGATGCCCCACTCTCGAAACGGCCATACCACCTTCCTTGATTCCATCTTGCAAGGCCAAGCTGGCATTGATGAGTCTTACAAAATTAAAGTTTAGGAATCTTGCACGATATTCATCTTGAACTTTATTAAGCTCAGCAGCTAAATCATGGGTACCTTCGGCATAGGGAGCAATCGCTTGATAAGAGACATTTTGGTTTTGATGAGTTGCATCTAGGCGACCTGTGGCAGCTTGTTTTTTTCTAACAAACCCTTCAAGCATTGAAAGATTGGGAAATGGTGACTCATATTCAAGAGCATCAAAATAATCTACGAATCCATAGTCTCTTAAGCGCTCTTTCTTTTCTGTGTATTCAATTTCTTGAAGGGATGAGAATGAATCGCTGACTAGTTTAAACAAATAAGCGTAAGCATGTTCAACACCTTTTTGTGCATAAAGCTCGCGAATTAATGCTTTGGCTTCATGTACTTGCTCATAATCTTCAGAATATTCAAACAAGAGCAAACTATCATCTGTTAAAAAATAATAATCGTGGTCTGGATAGTTAGGGTCTTCAACATCGAAAGTCCAAACATTGAATCTAGCCTTTAAAAAGAGATAAAACTCTGAGGAATTCACGAACTCTTGTTTGACTTCATCATCATCACATTGATGATAGGCTTCCAACCAATAATCAAATCGATCTGGGTCTAAATCATCGCGTTTCCATAGATCAATATCTAAAAATACATTTCTTTGCTTGGGAGTTAGTCTCGGCAATAGAGCCGACATATTAGATGAATCCAATGCCCTTGAAGCGACATAAAGTGGCTGCATCGGTATTGCAGATAAGCTTTTACCGTCTTCAATTAATGATTGGATGGCCTCTAATCCGTTATAAGCCTGAGCTTCCGCCAAGAGGTTTTTAATCATATCCTTCAAAATATCTCCAGAATTCAATTTGAATTATTTTATCATGTATAAAGCTAGAAAGATCTAAAACAAATCGCTCAAGTTCTCAAGAAGATTAGTAAAAAATCGATAAGGAAGTCATCAGGAGACATTTTGGAAGATATAGAAACGACAATCGTCGCAACACGTAAAGACTTACAACTACCTCGTAGACTTTTTCATATGGGCTCAGGCGTTACGGTTGCTTTTATTTATAATTTCTTATTAACGCACCAGCAAGCAGTATCGATCCTAGGAACAATTGCATGTGTTTTGTACATCATGGAACAAGTACGTATCAATTACCCAGAATTTTCAGGTCATTTTGAGCAATTCTCTAAATACTTGCTTAGGGCCGAAGAGCAATTAAAAGAATCAGCCGGTGTCCCCTTTGTTATGGGACTGCTCTTAACCATACTATCATTTCCAAAACCAATTGCAGTGGTTTCCATTTTAACCTTAGCCATCGCAGATCCGTTATCTGCATTAATAGGCATTAAATATGGCAGACTAAGAGTGGTTGCGCATAAAAGCCTAGAGGGATCTGGCGCATTTTTTATTGGCTGCTTTGCTGCAACGGCTTTAGTCTTTTTAGGATATGCTCCTACAACTGGGACCGCTTTAGGCTTGGCATTCTTTGTTGCCTTTACAGTCGGAGTCTTTGAGATGGTTCCGATTAGACTTGATGACAATCTTACCATTCCATTATTTACTGCAGCTGTGACTTGGCTTTATTGTATCATTTTAGAAATTCCTGTTTATTAATGAAATATCAATCTCAATACCTTCTCGCACCCTACCGGACAGACTATCTTCTTCAAGATAATCAAAAAGGCCCTTTAATTATTTGCCTACATGGTTATGGTCAATCAGCTGAAGATTTTTTTAAGCTAATTGAGCCAGCTATTCCCCAAAATGCGACTCTACTAATTCCAAATGGACCTTATCCACTTCCTGGAAAAGCAAGAACCATAGAAAGCTTAGGCTTCGCTTGGTATTTTTACGATTCAAAAAGTAAGGAATACTATGTTCCATATAAAATACCGGCCAACTTAATCAAAGATTTAATAAATTCATTGGATTTAGCTTATCGAAAAAAAATCATTATTGGGTACTCACAAGGTGGCTACTTAGCTCCGTTTTTAGCACAAGAACTAAATATGGTAGAGAAAGTTATTTGTCTTAACTCTTCTTTTCGCCCCGACTTAATGAAGAAAACCGAAAGCGAGTTTCTTGTTCATGCGATCAATGGTGAAGATGATGATATGGTTAACCCGATTGAAGCTAAGAAGAAGCATGAGGGATTAGCGAAGTTAGGACGATGCGGTGAATTTAATCTAATTAAAGATACGAATCATAGAATAAATAAAGATATGCTCGTAAAGCTTAAAGCTTACTTAACTTGATCAGCACCTTTTTCGGCCAACTCTTTAAGCTCCTCTTCATCATCTACCGCATGCATGAGTTCAATATAATGTTCCCTCGTTACAGAATCTTCAGCAGTATTAATAAGCTCACCAAGCGCGCGCCTAGCTTCATTATTATTCATTCTTGCTTTTACGATTTCGATACACAATAAACACATATTCTCTCCCAAGATTTCAGTAGCTATATTGTAACATCTTAATAAGGTCTTAGTATTACGAAGAATGACTGAAATTTATGGCGGCTTTTTAGAAATAAAACAATGAACAAAATATATAGAAAAAGATCTTTTTTTATCTCCTATCTATCTAATATTTAAGGTATTCTTCACAGATACCTGACATAAAGCATCATGAATATTGACGTAATTACTAGGAAGCATAGAATTTAAGAATAATTGTATTGCAACGGCTTTGATTCACAGTTGTCCGTCCGCTCAATGTTGTACGTAAGTAGTAGAGAATCAAGAGTCATGATGAAGGGAAGCGAAAGCAGCGATCTCAGTGAACCTTAGGCCTAGGCCATTGAATAAGGGGAACAGGATATTGGAATGCGCTTTCGTCCTGTCGTGAAAACGACGGAGGCGGACATGAAGATCCGTAACATGATGACCCTACTTTGTTTATCAACGTTGGGAATCCTAGCTACAGGCTGTCAACAAGATGAGTTTTACCAAAAAGAGTTTTTGGAAGGCGTTGGGGTACCAGGCAACCCTGTTGTGGATAATGTTCCAACAGTAGATCCTACTCCTAACCCAAATCCGACTCCAACTCCGAACCCTACACCTGATCCTACTCCTGTCCCAGGTGTTTGTGGAACAGGAACTCCAACAGAATCGAATGATCAATTCATTCAAAACACTGCTCAAGATGCTGCCGTTGATATCCTATGGGTTATTGATAACTCTGGTTCAATGGGTAACGAACAAGCTGACCTAGCTTCAAACTTTGATCTATTTATTCGTGACTTTATCTCTAAAGGGATTGATTTCAAAATGGCCATTACAACTACAGATGGTCGAAGCGGATTAAACGGTTTAATGATTGGCGATACAAACCAACTTACATCAGCAGCAGCAGCAGCTAATGAAAGTCAGTTTATATCAAACTTTCAGGACTGGATTAGAGTTGGTACTAATGGTTCAGGGACTGAGATGGGTCTTTATGGAGCACAGAGCTTCTTTGAAAGATATCAGTCATGGGCAAGACCAAATGCTTATCTTGCAGTTGTTTATGTATCAGATGAAGAAGACTTTTCTGCAGGAAACGTAGCTCAGTATACAAATGCTTTAAGAACGATCAAAGCAAATGCTGGTTATATCAAGCCTTACTCAATTGTTACGACTGAACTCGTAGGAAATCAGTGGGAAACAATTGGTACACGTTATATCGAGCATACAAATAATATGAATGGTGTTGTCGCTGATATTCACCGTCCATTTTATGACACTCTAAGTGACTTTGGTGGATCGATTCTAAACCTTTTAGATACCTTTCCATTATCAAGTACGCCAATTGATAATCAGATTCGTATTACTCTTAACGGTCAAGAGCTTACAAGTGGCTGGACCTATGATCCTGTTAATCGCGTGATCCGTTTTGATCCAACAGCGATTCCTGATGCAGGCTCTATTGTAATTGCTTACTACAGATCTTGTGTCGGAGGAATTTAATGATCCAAGTTAAAGCTCGTGGCCTCTACCGTGCCACTCTAATTATGACAGTACTCCTAGGGCTCCTCATTGCGGGGAGCCTTCGGGCTTCTGAGGAAGATCTCTATGATTTTTTATGGCTAGATCCTGATAAAAGCGTCTACGTTCTTCAGAATAAGGTGTATAAGAAAGAGAATAGTTTTTATGCCTCTGTTGGCTTTTTGCTTGGACAATCTTCAAAGTTCCAAGACACAAGCGGTTTTAAAGTAGAAGCAGGATACTTCTTTCATGAAGAATGGGCCGTCGATGTATTTTATTCTGGCTACTCAAACTCAGATAATGATGCATACAAAAGTCTTGCAACGATAAACCAATCTGTTCCATTTGTAAGACGCCCACTATCTAACTATGCTGTTGGAGTTGTTTACGCACCTTTCTACGGAAAGATAAATACTTTTAATAAGATTTTCTATTTTGACTGGAGTTTTGGCCTTGGACTAGGAAAGTTTGATACCGAAAGTAATGCGAAATCAGTTTCAAATCCAGGCCAGGCTAATACATTTGCCAAAGAAAGCTATACCTCAGTTGTTACTAAAACAAAGCTTCGTTTTCATGCAACAAAAAATCTTCATATAGATTTAGAGCTTCTTAGAAATAATTATAATGCTCCTGGAGCTGATATTCCTAATCGCGCCACTGAA
>CAYGQW010000206.1:0-5377 GCA_964352175.1 uncultured Halobacteriovorax sp. | reverse complement strand
CTGGATCTACCTTACTAAAACAGTTTAGCGAAATTAAGGCAATAAATACGAGAATTAATCTTTTTTGCATGATTTGAAAGCTTCTAATAATATAGTTGCACGCCACTTAACGTTTGAACAAACATCGTTACTACTAGTACGATCAAAAGCTGAATTATAAAGTAAGCAGTTGATTGATCCATACTAACAATTGTAGCACGGAGTAGAGAAATGCAAGAATCTTCAAAAAAAGAAGCAAAACTTATCGGCATAGCCATGATTGCCGGTTTGGCCTTAGGTTTAGGGCTTTATTTTTCTGGTTCTGCTCAATACGTTGCCTATATCAAGCCATTGGCCGATGTTTTTATTCGACTACTCAAAATGGTAATCGTCCCATTAGTATTCTCTTCAATCTTTATGTCGATGATTAATCTTGGAACTCCCGAGGCTTTAGGAGCAATGGGCAGAAAAGCAGTAGGCTATTATTTCATTACAACTGTTATTGCCGTTTTAATTGGTCTAGTAATGGTGAACATTATTCAGCCAGGTGTTGGTGCAGATCTTGGATCAGCTGGTCTTCAAAATCTTGATTCTTCCATGGCCCAACGAGTGAGTGAGCAAAAAGGCTTATTCCAAACCATTATTGGTGTTCTAGTTGATGCGATTCCAACCAATCCAGTTGGAGCGTTAGCTGATAGTAATGTTCTTCAAATTATTCTTTTTGCTATTTTCTTTGGTGTTGTTGCTCTTTATTACCCAAAGCGTTCAAGTGCAATCATTGAAGGAATGAGAAGTTTAGAACATATGTCACTTACTCTTACTCATTGGGTAATGAAGCTTGCTCCAATTGGTATTTTTGTTCTTATGGTTGATGTCATGTCGAGATCTGGATTTGATGCCATAATCTCTCTTTCAAAATATATTTTAGCAGTCGTTGTAGGACTTGGCTGTCATGCTATTTTCCTTATGGTAATAGCATCTATACGCTCGAAAAAGTCTCCAGTTTTTATTCTTAAGGGTCTAGCGACTCCACTAATTACAGCATTTTCAACCTCATCATCGGCAGCGACGCTACCATTAACCATGGCAGCGGTTGAAGATAATTTGGGAGTTAGTAAAGATACTGCTAAATTCGTACTTCCATTAGGTGCGACAATTAATATGGATGGAACGGCTTTATATGAGTCTGTTGCAGCCATCTTTATCGCTCAGGCATACGGAATTGATTTAAGTATTGGTCAGCAGGTCATAATCTTTATGACAGCTTCATTAGCTGCCATTGGAGCGGCTGCAATTCCTGGAGCTGGACTTATTACAATGTCGATCGTTTTAGGAGCAGTTGGTCTACCGCTTGAAGGTATCGGTCTAATTTTAGCTGTTGATAGGTTCTTGGATATGTTTAGAACTACGGTCAATGTCTTTGGGGACTGTGTCGGAACAATCGTTGTTGATTCATTGATGAAAGATCAAACCTTCAAAAAATTAAAAACCGAAGAAACATAATTTAGTTACTTACCTGACTAATGCCCAAGGTTTTGGGCAAATAACCTTCTGGTTGACCCGGGTTTAGCATTCTGGGAGAATACCGATAGAATGAGAGGTAGATAATTATCTCTTTATAGTTTGTAAAAAAGGATCAGCCTGCATGATCAAGCATTTATCTTATTTATTATTTTTAGTCTCATTTTTAGCCTCGTGTGCTCATCAGTCCACCAATGATCAATCAGTGGAAATTGTAAAAGCCACTGAAGTTGCGATAAAAGCACAAAGAGCGAATGAAATTCACGCCAAAGAATCAAGATTAATTGGATCATCTAAAATTGAAGATCCTAATGCTCACTACAGAAAGACCTACTATCTTTATGGAGCCGAGCATTTAAATTTAGAAAACTATTATTTTGATATTCCCGTTGTCTATAACGAGCCTGTAAAGAAATGGATTAATTACTTTGTCAGTCGTGGTCGCGACTGGTTTGAGAGATACTCTGCTCGTGCTGGTCGTTATGCACCTATGATGGGAGCAATTCTTGAAGATCAAGGTCTTCCTCGAGATTTAATATTTTTGGCGATGGCAGAAAGTGGCTTTAATTCAAGAGCTAAAAGTTGGGCGCGCGCTGTAGGTCCTTGGCAGTTTATGCCATTTACTGGAAAGCGATATGATCTTCATATTGATTGGTATGTCGATGAAAGATATGACCCAATTAAAGCAACTGTGGGTGCATCGAAGTACCTAAAGAAGCTTTATGATCAGTTTGGTTCATGGGAACTAGCAGCTGCCTCTTACAACGCTGGCGAAGGCAAAATGGGTCGTGCAATCCGTATGTATAAGACTGAAAACTTTTGGGACATCACCAAAGGCAGATACTTAAAGCCAGAAACTAAAAACTACGTTCCTAAGATTATGGCACTAGCTATTATCGGTAAGAATTTAAAGAGTTTTGGCTTTGAGGATATCGACTTTCATGAAGAACTCGACTTCGATGAGATTGACGTAAAGGGTGGACAAGATCTTTTTGCCATTTCAGAAGCCCTTGGAGTTGAGCTTGAAGAGCTTCAGCGTCTTAATCCAGAAATTATGCGTTGGTTTACTCCACCAAATGTTGAAACCTATAAGCTTAGAGTTCCAACTGGAAAGGCGATTGCTTGGAATGAATGCTGTAAAGCTCAAGACTATTCGGCAACTGCTTTTATGGAATACAAAATGCGATCTTCTAGAAGTGATCTTAGAGATGTTGCTAGAAAGTTTAAAATTAAAGACATTAAAGTTCTCGAAGCTCTTAATACTGGAGTTAATCCAAAACAAAATCTGAAGAGTGGCACAATTGTTTATCTTCCATTTAAGAAAGGTCAAAATATTAGAGATAATATGTATGCTGATCTTTATGAAAGACCAAGAAAGAGCGTTGTAAGGCGCCGCAAGTATAACTCTCATATCAAAACGGCGCTTCGTCGTGGCAAGGCAATTAAAAACCCTTCTCGCTACTACACAGTACAAAAAGGAGATTCTCTTTGGAGTGTTTCTAAGCGTGTAGGAGTCCCGATGGATACCATTATTGCTTCGAACTACAGTCTGCTAAAAGGCAGGATGATTAGGGCAGGCGATAGACTAGCAATCGAATAAAAAAAAACCGGGTCTAGCCCGGTTTTTTTTATTTCTTTCTAAACTTTAAAGTCATGCGATCGCTTTCTCCAATTGCTAAATACTTATATCGATTCTTTTCTTTTAGCCTTAAGCTTGGTGGAAGTGTCCAAACACCTTCAGGATGATTGGCAGTATCTAGAGAGTTCGCATTAACTTCAGATTTTGCGACAAATTCAAAACCGGCTGCTTCAACTTGTTGTATTAAATAGTCTTCGCGAACATAACCGCTAAGAGCTTTTGGGTCCTGCTTCGTTTTATTAGAAGCTCTATGCTCAACAATTCCCAAAATTCCACCAGGCTTAAGCACCTTATTAAAACTTGTCAGCACTTCTTTTAGCTTACTAGCTTTCATCCAGTTGTGAACGTTTCTAAAAGTTAAAACTCTATCCGCTGAACTATCGGGACCAATTGGGCCTTCGTAGTTAGGCTCATCAAAATTGACGTAACTTAATGTTGGAAAGCTAGCTTTAATCTTTTTATTAAGACGTTGCTTATAATCCTTTGGTGAATTGTCATCAAAGATTGTTAGGGAGAGCTTTCCGTCTTCTTTTAATAGGGGAGCTAGGATTTCTGTATACCATCCGCCTCCTGGCGAAATCTCGACAACATTATGATGTGAGCGAACTTCAAAAAACTCTAGGGTTTCAAGTGGGTGGCGGTAAACATCACGGGTCTTGTAATCAGCTGTCCTTGTGGGAGAGTTGATGACTTCTTTTAGTTTATGATGATTAGAGACGTGGGAGTTGTGTGAACAGCCCACAGAAGCCATAGCAATACTAAATAATAAAAATTTCAACTTGTTCTCCTGATTTATTTTTTCACAGTCTATTCTAGAACTTAGGGCCACGTGTCAGTTTTTAGTTAAATTAATAACGCATTGAAATACTTAAAATCTTCACAACTACTTGAGTTCTCATCGCTATAAGAGCTTTTAAAGCAATTTATAAATAGGTAGACTTAACCTCTCAACTACAGCGGAGAGCATGTGTCGTATTCGGTTTTAAGAACATTAAAAAAAGAAAATACTGTCGTCGTTAACAAGAAATTCATTCGCCATCTTGTTATTGGGGAGGACCTTTTTGCTGTTGCTCATACTCAAAAGCTAATTGGTAAATTTCCCGAAGAAGTATCGCTACTTGTTGAGAAAAAATTTACTACTAAAAATATTCTCCCAAAAGGCGTATCAACTTTAAGAGGCGAGGCTAATATCGCTGCAATTAAAGAACTTTATCCAAATATTATTAAAACAGAATACGATCGAGTGGCTAGATTTATTAAAGAAGGTAAATTTAAAAAATTTGGTGGAAGAAGCAAGCCGGAAACACTCCTTTGGGGTGAGAACTTTTACGTGGATCCAAGAGTTGAGCTTGATTTGGAGGAATTATTCCCCTTCATTCGAGATGATGATCTTTATTCTAAACTTCCAGCCATTGAAGAAAAGATCAAAGCTATTCACAAAATTCAATCTGCTGATCTAGTCGAAAATACTCAGTGGGCAATTGAGTGCCACAGTGGAGTGACGTATGAGTGTGAACACCTTTATTTTTCCAAGGGTCCAGCTGAGTTCTTAAACCTTATTTCAAATAAATCAGCGCTATCTTCTGAGTTTATTGAGTGGTGCGAAGCAACTCAAACACCAGCTACACTGTATCATCATTGGACTTTTGAAAAGCCTGTGATGGATAGAACGGATACTATCTTTGTTCCCTATAGTTATACTCACGAATGGGGACATGCTGTTGTTGAATTTGTTGCCTTGTCTGATGGAATACAAGAAGCACGAATGACTAGCTTTATTGAGCCAGATCAAACGAGTGAAGAAGAGCTTTCAAAAAAAATTCGCCTTTATAAAAGAAACTTAGAAAAAATTTGTCCTGACGCCAATAAGTTTTCGAAAGATGAATATCTGGCGCTTATGCCGACGAGTGTGAATTCAAAAAATGATGATGCTGGTTTTCAAAAATTCATGCATCAGCTAAAGAATTTAGTGTTTATAGGTGAACAGGGTGCAAGCTTAATCGACCAAAGTGAAGTTTCCCACCTCATGCGAGGCCTTAAAATATACTCAGAAAACTAGATTTAACGATAAGTCGATCAATTTAGTTGGAGTATTTTTCCCTTTAAAAGTGCCCGTCTACAAATTTTCTAAAAAAAAAAAAATTATTTTCTCTCTAAAAATAATCACGTTGGTTAATTGACGTAAATACTTGGTGGGGCACGTGGGGGCACTGCTGAACACTCGATAGCCCGCTGGGG
>CAYGQW010000205.1:0-5512 GCA_964352175.1 uncultured Halobacteriovorax sp. | reverse complement strand
AAATACCGCCGCCAAGTCCACCGCCAGGGAATCCGCCGCCCATTCCGCCGCCGTATCCACCACCATAACCGCCGCCGTAGCCGCCGCCATAATAAGGACCGACCATGCCGCTCATAAATCCAGGTGAATAACCTGCTGAGCCCCATGAATTTCCGTAACCGCCGAAGCCGTTACCATACTGACCACCCATGCCAGCATACTGACCAAAGCCTTGGCCGTTACACTGAGCATTTAAACCTTCAAATTGAGTTGGAGTAATTGGATTAGCTCCACGCTCTACCATATATTGTTGATAGCTGCTGATACGACCACTACATGCTTCTTGTCCTGCTGTATAAGCACCGGCCCAATGAGCGTTAGTATCTGAGTAAGAATTTGCCCAAGCTTTTTGTCCTTTATAGCCAAGATAAGCTGAGCCTAAAAATGCTAGTGGACCCGCGACAACACCAAGAGCTTCAACCCATGGGTTTGATTGTTCTGTTTCTGAGAAGAGACATTCAACGCAATCGACTTCACCGCCACCTGCAATCTCCATTCGAAGACAAGCGCGATATTCGGTTGCGTATCTATTTTGATTGATATTGCTACAATCCTGGAAGCGATCCTGGGCTCGAACTATTTCAATTTGTACCAAACTTCCTAAAAGAAGAATGCCCGTGATGAGGTGCCTCATGCGCATAGATATTTGTTTCGCTAGGATCATAATCCATCTCCAAGTGTCTGGAAAAAGCACGTCTGCTTCCCCATTAACTATTATTCCATTCGTCCTATCGGGAATAACAGGCGGCAACTTTAACCGAAATGCACCTAAATTCAGCTATATTGGCTTAACCCTTTGAATATATAAGACATTACTATTACCCGAGATTGCCAATCAGATAAATTTTCTTCACATTAATCGAATGGAAACTAACTTATCGATTGAAATTTTCACTGAAAATGCTTTTGCTTGGAGCTTTGTACTCGCCTGCTTGATCGCTTTAGCCTATGCCATGAAGGCGATCAAAAAAGAAAAAAGCATGTTTATAGAGAATTCTATTCCTATCGAATTTGGTCCCTATATTCTAAAAGTTCCCGGTTGGTGGAGTATTACTCTCCAAAATGAATCAGAATTAAAATTTGAGCGAACTGATACAAGATATGATTGGTTTGCTATTTTTAAAATTGAAGAGCTTCAAGAAAATTCAAAAAGTATCGTTGAAGAATTCACAGATGAAATTCATCTTAGAAAATTAATGTTTGATACGGACGCTGGAGTTATTCATCAACCAGAATCAACCAAACAAAAAGCTCTTATCAATGCTGATGTTGCACGTGTTGAAGGAACAGCAACACAAAATGGAATTGAGCGCGTGTACTTCGATGCAATGTTAGCTCGTGATCAAGAAACCAATAAGAGATTATGGGCAGAAAGTAGAAGTTCGGTCCTCAACGGATTAGTTGAAGGACCTTACTTTGAATATGTGATTCAGAACTTAGAAAGAAACTAGTCTTTTTGAAGTACACCTTTATATTTTTTCTTTTTTGAAAGATCATTGGATGGGTACACTGTAAGAACCGTGTACACCTCATCAAAATCTTCTTCCATATCTCCAAAGTCTAACTGAACTTGATAAGGACAATTTTTACTTCTTCCATTTTTGTCATAATTTATTGTCATAGAGTACATTATACCTTTACCCATTTCGTCTTCAGTACTTAAAAAAGAAACTCCCTTACATTGAACACCCTCGATATTAAATCTAACCCAGTGGAAACTTTTATTGGCATAGTATTGATCCCTGACATCATCTTTAATAAAGTCTTTGTCCATGTTTAAAGAAAACTCAGCTTTTTTAGAAAAAATCATACCTGATTTAAGCTCTCCATTTATTGAAAAATCCTTAGTTAATGGAAGTTGCCCAAAATCTATGTCACTCCACATCGCAGAAGCTAAGCCTCTACTATTGTGTTTAGATGCGCACGAAGCAAGTAAGATACATAAAGCTAGGATGGGTGCGAACTTAAAAAACATAGATTACCTCCAGTAATATAAATACTTATCGTCAATAACTATATTTACTTTAGACACAGATTTCTTGGTAGTTAGCTCGCACGAGTTTCAATCAATAAAAAGCACAGGAACAAGGCTTTGCTATTAATCCTTAGGAAAAATGAATTTGAGAAGTGCATCAAACTCTGAGTTTAACCGAATACATCCAAAATCAGGATCTTGATTCATTCCAGAAATAAATCTTTTGTCTTTATTACTTAATATTCCTTTATTAATTACTTCTTTTAAAATCTCAAAAGCTTCACTGTCTCTATTAAGGCGACAAAGATAGCAAACAACATTATAGCAACCTACCTTGTTCTGTAAGTCACATGCTTTCTTTGAGTAGAAAAGAGCTCGGTCTAACTCTCCATTTATTGCAAGTTTAGGTCCTGCCTCTGCACATGAGTAGCCATCAGATTGCTCCTCACAAAGTTTAATCTGATCAGTAAGAGTATGTGGATGATGATGAACATTTCCCCAAATCACTTTTGTCGCTGGAAATAAGAGCGCGAACTCAAAGTACTCCAACCCAACTCGAATCTGCTCTGGTAGCGGTTTGGGACTCAGCGATGATAATTGTTGATATGTCTCTTTTAGAATCTGCTCAGCCTGCGCAATCTCATTCTTGTTAATACTTACTTTTGCTATCAAGGTTTCAATAGGTTTAACGTTCGAAGTGTAACGTTGGTTCAATATGAGAACGACCCTTCTGTTTAAGCTCTGACTAAGACGATGCTCTAAACTAAGAAGACGTTGGGCTTTAGTGTCATAATCAGGAAAAATTGAAGTAAAGGTAAAAAATATCAAAAGATAGAGTCCAAGAGAAACTAAAAATGTCTTAATTAGTACTTTTCGTTCTAACGGTATCCATTCTTGAACCTGGTCTGTAGCTGAAAAACCTTCACTCACAACAGCAGTGTCGGTTAATACATCAATCAAGTTTCTTTTTTGAAAATGAAATAGCGCCGATAACAAAACAACACCAATAAAGGTACAAATGCCAAAACTAAAAAGTAAAATAAGATACGTTTTTGAATATGAAACAAAGTAAGTTAAAAGATATGGAATAACGAAAAACATTACTCTTACAAGCACTTGCTTAAAGCTAAGTCCCCTACCTTTTATATCTATAAGTTTAATCTTCATCAGCTTTTTACCTATAGACCTGCCGTTGAACTTGATTCCTTCAAGCAGGAAATAGCTAACAGTAGAAATAGCCGTGATAGTGATAAACAGAACTTTATTAGATAGAAAATAAAATAGGTAAGTGGCAAGAAGTTCCAGAATTAAGTAATCAATGAAAAAAGCTGCTAAACGACGAAACTTCATGAGGTTTTAACACTTAAAAAAACAAATAATTACTCATTTCAAAAACAGAAGATCCCGCTATAAGAGCAAAGAGCTCTCAAAGCGGATCAGTTTTTCTTTGGAGAAAAATTACGAATACGGCTGATTAGGAATTGATTTAACTCATCGTCTGTTCCGAAAACATCATCGATAAGTTCACAGTCCATTAAGAATCCAGTCATGCGCTTAGCAATTTGGTGCAAGCTTTCTACTAGATATAGTCCACCAATATTTTCACCATTAAATGATTTAATAATTTCTTTTCTAGCGTGATTGAAGATTTCAGATTCAGTGATGTCTTCTGGAAGGAAGTCCTCACCCATTTTTTCTTCTACTTCTTCAATCGCTTGATCACGAATATCTTCGTCAGTTGCAAACGCAACTCCATATTCAGTGGCCATAGCATCAATCAATGCTTCTCTTTGTGCGCTATCGAACATGATCATGCTATTTTCTTTTAGCAAGTTGATCGTGTAGGCTGCAAGCGTACGCAAGGTTTCGAAATCGGTCCTCATGAGGATTCCTTACTTATTAAAGTCAGATTCTTTTTGAGTTTAACCACTTGCGGTTCACCTTACAAGAAACTTCTTTGATAAATCGAACAGATATAGCATTTTTTTAACATTTTTAACGCGCAGCTAATTATTTTTCAATCTTTTTCGTCAGCTGTTTTACACCGCTTAAATATAAAACGATCAAATAAGTTAAAACCATTGCTCCGGAAATAAGGGAAAAACTGACTGTGCGCTGCAAGAAGTCTGCATCTGACCTCCAAAGAATTGGCATGAGATAAAGACCTACAAAGCCCATCAGTCCACCTGCCAAGAAGGTTTTTACTAATTTCTGGTTAATAAAGAAGGCAATGCCGGGTTTTAACTCTCGAGACATTAAGACACTTTGAAGGATTGCATTAGCCAACATAGATATCGTAGTCCCTAGGGCGAGAATCTTAAATCCATAGTATGGCACCAAGGCTACACAAAAAATAATATTTAAGGCGATCGAGATGACCGATATAACAACCGGAACTTTTGGTTTGTCTAATGCAAAAAAGACCGGAGCAAAGATCTTATAAATACCGTAAGCAGGCAGTCCTAAGGCGTAATACTTTAACGCCGAAGCTGTCGCTAACGTATCATCAAAACCAAATAGACCGCGCTCGAAAACTAAACTAACAACAGGTTCAGCTAAAACCCAAAGCCCAACCATGGCTGGAACAATCGTTATAAAAGATAAAAGATAACTATTTTTTAAAATATCAACGGCTTCAGCTCTTCGACCTGATTTAATCTCGTCAGAAAAATGAACGAGTGTTGAACCGGATAGTGAAACGCTTAGAATGCCAACCGGAAATTGAAATAATCTAAAAGCATAAGAGAGCCAAGAAACGGCACCGAGCTGTGTCCCCGTGGCTAATATTGTAGTGACCAAGAGATTAACCTGAGTGGCTGCAACACCAATTGTTGATACACCAACTCTAGCCACAATTTTTTTAGCTGGGCCACTCCAAAAAGTTTTTGATCCTATTGGTCCAAAGCCTTTCATTAAAACTTGCGGCACTTGTAGCAATAGTTGTGCTAGACCACCAATAACAACACCGATACCTAACGCATAAGCTGGATGATAATCGCGTGCAATTAAAATTGATGGTAAAAAAACCATACAAAGTATCATCGAAACATTAAATGCGGCTGGTGCAAGAGCGGGTAGAAAGAAAACTTTAATACTATTAAGCACTCCCATAAAAAGTGCTGCAACAGAGACAAGGGCCAAGAACGGCGCCATAATCTTTGTTAAATTAACTGTAAGGTTTAGTCTCTCGGCATCGGCTGTAAAAACATCGTCGGTAAATAAAATCACTAAAGGCTCAGCAAAGATTATCATGGCGACCGCAACGCCAAGAGTCACCAAACTCAATAATATTAGAATTGATCCTAATAAACGCCTCGCAGCAATATCAGATTTCAATCTCTCTTCAGTAAATATTGGGACAAATGCTGCTGAAAATGCACCTTCAGCAAACAGATCTCGTAGTAAATTTGGTAGACGATAAGCAACAGTAAAAGCGTCTGTGATGCCGCTTGCACCGAAGGTTGCGGCCATGACTTGTTCACGAACTAAGCCTAAGAC
>CAYGQW010000204.1:0-5531 GCA_964352175.1 uncultured Halobacteriovorax sp. | reverse complement strand
ATGTGTGTGTCATGGCGATCTCCAAGAATAAAATATGATTTGAAGGGATGACTCCCTAATGATTGAGCGAACTAAGAAATTATAGGCGAGCTGGGCTGTGTCCAATTTTTTTATCACCATTTTCAAGCATCGCCATAAGAATGGCCATACGAGTATAAACTGAGTTAACCACCTGTTGGTAACCCATAAATAATTCAGATTTAATAACGTCGTTAGATATTTCAACACCAATATTAGCAGGTCCTGGATGCAAGACCGGGATCATTTTTTGATGCTTTTTAAGTTTTGCTAGATTGATGCCAAAGTTTTGATGATAGCTTTCATAGATCTGTGTATATTCTGGCGACTTGTGACGCTCTTTTTGTATTCTTAGCATGTAGAGAATATCTGTTTGAGCTAAGGCTTCATCAAGATCAGTGATCAATTCTACATTTTTGTCTTCGTACAAATATTCTTTTGGGCCACAGAGTATAACTCTAGCTCCAAACTGAGGTAGTAGTTTTACTAAAGAATGAGTTACTCTTGAATGACGAGAGTCGCCTACAATCGTAATAGTTTTACCACCTAATTCATGACCTTGATCGATCAAAGTATATAGGTCTAATAAAGCTTGGGTTGGATGTTCGTTAATACCGTCGCCGCCATTGATCAGCTTTATTGGTGGCAAGTTTTTAAACTCTTTGAGTTGATCCGAAATTGAGGTCCGAAGCACGCAGATATCAACTCCTTGGTACCAAAGAGTTAAAAGTGTCTCCTCAATATTTTCGCCTTTTTGTAAGGAGCTCTTTTCAGCATTAAAGTCTACGTACATGCAGCCGAGCTTTTGAATTGCGAGTCCAAATGAATGCTTAGTTCTTGTTGAGTGTTCTAAAAAAGAAGTCGCCACAACATATTTACGATAAGATTCATAAGGAGCAAATTGACGCTCTTGAAAACGGATTTTATTCTGTGCGCTGACAGTGAGAAGAGATCGAATTTGTTCTAACGTCAGGTCGTCGATACTTTCGAAAACCGAGGGGAACTTGTTCATATCGCCCATGGGTGCTAGGTTTTAATAAGCTTAGACTAAGAGTTGCAAGATGGAAACAGTCATCTTGTTAGGAGTGGTGTGCAAGATTATCAAGTTTTTGATACAGCGTCCCAGAATGAAGCCCTTATCAATGAATTTAAGGGAAATTTATTCGAATATTTAGTAGGACTTGAATTGGCCAAATCAATTCAAGCCGAAGCCGCTTACTTGAGTTCTATCGATTCTGAATTAATTATGCGTCTCAGATCATACGAAGATTGGCTCTGGCAAAATGATGATGAATTAGCCGAGCAGCTTCCTCAACTAGCAAAAAGTTGTTCTTGTTACCTGTTAGAAAATTACCAATCAAATTTTAAACGAGTTTTACTGGTTGGAAAAATTGCAGGTGGATCACATGATGAATCTGTTGGTGAAGCCGATCTACTTTTGATAGATGATGAGGAAAAATCTACTTCGATTAGTCTGAAGCTTTGTCGAAAAGGGGCTTATGTTAATACTAAGTCGGCCGGGATTCGAAGCTTTTTATCAAAGTATTTTGAATCGGTTCCTGATATCAACTTAGCTCAAGAGAGACTAAGTTTAGTACTTGATCACAGCTTTAAAGAGTTAGCTCGTGAGTTGCATTCTAGGCATGATTTATGTCCAAGTGATAAGTTTTCTGACGATTGGCTTGAGGCAGAGCTTCCTGTTTTACCAGGCGCGCTCGAGCCTTATGATCAAGACTTGCTTTATCAGCATTATTTTAGAGTGATTCAGGTGATCAACGAAACACTGACTGAAGCTTTTAAGAAGTGGCCTAAGCAATTTAATCAATCCCTTGCCAGTGTTTTAGGTTTTAATGATTCTTCTTTATTGCAACTAACTTGTTATCACCACGAGGTTGATAAAAAGAAGTATCAGTTGAGTTATTGTGAGCTGGTTAATTACGATCAAAGAAAAGAACAATTGGATCAAGCTACTTTTATTGCACCCCAAGTGAAGCAAGCTTCGATGACCATCCGTTACCCCTTTGGAAATTTACAAATTAGAGTAAAACCTATGAATAAGTTTACCGTTTCGGCCCTAAAGATAAATTGTTCAGTTTTAAGTCATCGATAATCATATCTGAATTCAATATCTTATAAGCATACAAAATTACACTCTATCTTGAGAAAAATCCTGCAGTGCGTTGTAATGCGTTCACTTATATCTTAGGAGTATTTCTATGTTTCGTTTTGGCGTTGTTCTATCAGTTCTGTGTTTATCATTAAACACCTTTGCCAGTGATCCTTTGGATCAAATGAGACAGGCTCGTCGTGGTGTAAGTCTGCCAAGTTTACCCACCAGTGATACCGCTGTTTTACAAGAAATATTCGCAAGAAATCTTCGAAAGGCAGCTCGTCCAGAATCTTGCCCAATGGTTTCAAAGCAGTACGCAGATATCGTAGAGAAAATTGCAAGTCTTAAAGCTCTTTTTCGAGACAGCTGTGGCGAAGAAGATCCAACTAGACTTGATGAACTCTTTAACGGTGCTACTGCTATCCAAACCGAGCTAGAAACTGCAGGAGTCGAGACCGGCGCGGCCACTCCAGGCACAATTAACGGACAACAGCTTGGTGATGTCGTCCAAAATATCAATGATATCTTCCTTAGAGGACGATGTAATTTTCAAGACAAAAGCTTTCTACAAAACTCGGCCGACGTGATCATGCGTTTTTCTCAATTAGGGTTACTTGTTCCAAATTCAAACGGTTTAGTATTGTCAGCTGGTGGCATTGCCATGTCGTCAATTCTTAATCTAATCCACTCTCTTTTTGATAAGAGATTTAACTTCGAACAAGCGGCAGACCGCCAAAGTTTTATTAAGCTTAATTGTGCTTTTTATGACATCAGAAATGATATCGAAAACTCAGGTTTCATGGATGTGGTAACTCAATCTCACTTTGATGATACCCAAAGCTTAAGTCCAATTCGCTCGCAACTTGAAAATATTAATAAATCAATTGTAACTCAACAAAAGAACTTTCGTGAAGCTGTAGAGAAGGCCAAAGAGACTTATTTGGCTCAAAGCCTAGGTGATTCAGTTGCTTTTAAAAAGTCTTTAACTGATGCTACTACGGCACTATCTAGTGATCTAAGTGATGAAGGTGCAGGTCCTGCTAACACGAGAAAACTTCAAGTTCTTCTATCGATGTCCAATCTTAGAGAGGCACTAGAAGTTCAACTAAAAGACTATATGAGTAGAGGTCTGTCAGAAGCTGCTTTCCTTGATAATATGGCCTTAGCTGAGATTGCTAAATACAATACTGAAACTCCCGAGTTTGCACTGTTATACACTATGCCGGTTAAAGATTATCGTGATGGAGTTAGATCAGTATTGCTCTTTCACCTTGAGCGCCTTAAAGCCTCTGTTGAAAAAGCTAGAACACAAAAGAGCGAATCATGGTTAGCAGCGCAAATTGATGGAGTTTCAGTTAAGGACTTCATTGCAGCTGTTGAAAAAAGTATGAATGATTCTTTAGTGGCGGTTACAGAAAATCAAAAGAAAGCTACGGTAGTGGCCGACAAGTTAAAACGTATGACCAGTACTAGAGACTTCACAGGTCGCGACGATGGAACTGAAAATATTGTCTCGATACTTTCTGATTACGATAATATCGTTGAGCAAATTTATGGTAAATGGGGCGATGAGTTTTTAAAATTTACGGCCGGAGGATCGCTTAAATCATTAAAGAACTTTAGAAAAGATTTTGAGCAATTTTCGGATGAACATCTTGATGCTGGTAAAGTCATCGCTGCAAATGACCTAAGTGAGCTTGAGCGCCTGCAATCTTGCCAAAATGCTCTACCTGCCAGACGTGAATGGAAGTTGGCACAAAGTTTAGCGCAACAGGGACATGACTTTGTTGTCACTAACAAAGAGCTATTTCATACCTCGACCCCTAGATTATTTTTGAGCTGGACTGGAGATCGCGCGGGGGTTCACGGAGTACGCTCTAAGTTTGAGCGAATTCGTGAACACTTTATCTCAAGTGTTTGGGCACAAGACTTTCTTGCCGGAAGGCCAGTCAGCTCTGATGCTATGCGCTTACTTGAGCATGGTGATCGCCTAGGTCGCGCCATGGTAGAAGTCATTACTGATCGTACTAAAGCGACACGTATCCAAGAGCTTTTAGAAGAATATAAATGTAACGATATCGTCGTAACAGATTAAGACTTGCACCACCAGCAGCAACCTCTTAAAATGAGGTCTGCTGTGGAGGTAATGTGAGTCCTAAGAAAAAGAAAATCCTGATTTTTTCACTCGTTCTCGATGTCATTATTGTGGCGTTGGTTGCTTTTTATTTTTTAGCGATTCCGCATAAAGATATAGAAGGTTTAAAAGATGGGTTTGTCTCAATCAAGGTTGTAGACGGAAAAGCTGAATATAGTCAAATTGATAAAAAACCTAAGAACTGGGTGCCTCTAAAAAACATCGCTAAAATAACTCAACAAGCGATTGTCATCAGCGAAGACTGGGCCTTCTATGAGCACGAAGGAGTCGACTGGGCGCAAATTCAAAAGGCTCTTCAAGATTCTATTAAAGACGGGAAAAAACCTCGCGGTGCTAGTACTATCACGCAACAGTTAGCAAAAAACCTCTACTTATCTCCAGACTACAGCTTCGTACGTAAAGCCAGAGAAGCAGTGATTGCTCATACAATGGATAATAAACTTTCAAAGGATAAAATTCTTGAAGTCTATTTGAATATTGTTGAGTTTGGACCTGGTATCTACGGTATCGATGCCGCGGCCAAACACTATTTTGGAAAATCAGCGAGTCAGCTAAGCGCTAAAGAATCAGCCTTCTTGGCCATGATGCTTCCCAGCCCAAATCGCTATTACCAATCGTTTAAAGACAAAAAGCTTTCTGAGTTCGCTGAGGAAACGATTGATAGCATTTTAAAGAAGCTGAAAATTGCAAAATTCTTAACCCCGGAACAATTAGAAGAAGAACTTGAAGAGTCTTTTTCATGGGAAAAAGATAAGAAGTCTGGCACGAAGGAATCAGACTCAGACGGTGATGATGAAGAGTTAACCATTGAAGAGAAAATGCGAAGAGCTGAAGATGGTGGAAGTGGTGAGATAAAACCTCGTGTCCGAAGAAATAAACGCCGTGGAGATGGCTCGGCGATTGAAAACGAATATCGCGTTGATCGTGAGCTTGAAATTGAAGATAATCCATCTTTTGATGATGATGCCCTAATCGATCAAGTCGACGGTGTAGACGCTGAGTACACAGTCGAATAACCCTCGGCTTGGCACTGCTTTTGCTTTATTAAACCCCAAGAATCATAAAAAAGGTTTAAATCACTACCAAACACGATTTAAGCTTTTAATGGCCGTCTAAACTTTTGACGGCCGTCGGGTTTTTAAGGCCAAGGCCAGGGGGACTCATGCGACATCTATTACCACTATTAATCTTCTTTACATTTCTCATGGGAACTATTCCTAGTCGTGAAAACGATAATCTCAGTATACA
>CAYGQW010000203.1:0-5537 GCA_964352175.1 uncultured Halobacteriovorax sp. | reverse complement strand
GTCCATCATCACCAAGAACGATTTCTGACGGAACGGTTTGACCGACAGGATAAAACTGGTTGGAATAAGCTGTTTTAGCGACAGAGAACTCAGCGGCATAGTACCAATTACCTACTGGATCAAATGAGTAATGTACTCCGCCCATAAACCTTTCGACACCGGAAGATGAAACCTCTTCGTTGGTAACACCATTAGTAGAGCTATTTTGTCTAAATGATAGACCTGCGAAAAAATGCAAAGATCGGCCATAAGAGTAACGGCCAAGCGCATGAAAGTTAGATTCAGAAAATGAATTACCTTCAACTTGCTCTACTTCGTTACCGTCGATATCAAAAGTAGCTGATTGAGTGAAGTGAGAGCCCGTAAACTCGAACTCATAGGCTCCATCATTCATCGCCTTGCCAGGTGGACGATAGGTCGCAATATCGGCCATGACAGGAAGGCTTACAAATAATAAAAGAAATAGTTTATGAATCGACATACTTTAAGAATAAACGGCTTACTCAACTCAATCAAGCGGCTTATCAAACTAGGCGACTTTTGCGTCACTTAATTGTTCATTCTCTTTTAAAGGAAGTTCTACAATAGCGGTCCAATAACCATCATCAATCTTAAACTCAAAATGACCACCGTTGTCTAAACATAATGACTGCACTGACTCTAATCCAAGATGATCAGATGGTTCATTTTTATCGGCCGATAGAATATTATCTGATAAGGCATGTTCTAGATTTTTGGATACAGAATGGAGATGCCCCATTTTATTTTTAAAAAGTATCGTTATGCTTTTATCACTTGCTTCAAAACGAAAGAAAGCTTTTTTAGGATTTTGTTCCGCTATATTTTTAATTAAGTTGGTGCAAATGCGAATAAAACTCGGATAATGAACAATTAGGTTAACTCTTGAGCGATCAAACTGAGCGCGATCCAATTTTCCCAACTGCTCAATCTGTATATCTATATTTCCTGGCAGTAAGCTATGAATCATGCGATGAAAACCGCCCATAGCAAAATCTAATTCAACCCAATTTAAAGTTGATAAAAGATTCTTATGTTTATACCCATAGTGATCTGAAACAAGGGATTGAAGTGACTTCACCTCATTCATGACAGCATAAATCTCTTGTTCTTGCATGGTGGAATCAGTACTCAGCTTTTGTTGAAGAAAAAGATTAAGAGCGTGAGTATGGTTAATCACATCGTGAAAAAACATGCGATCTTCTTTTTGACGATCTTTATCCATACGCCAACGATAGTTTCCATGACCACGTTTTAAAATTGAGCTGATTAATGATTTATTTTCCAATCGAACGAGTGTTGAGCCCCAATAAAGAGTTCCAATACTCCAAACCACGAAGCTACTAAAGCTGAATAAATCAACTGTAGTCCAAGCTAGATTGTTTTTCACAGTCATGAAAATCAAATAGAAGCTCACGCCAACAAAAGGAGGAATAAGGTCTTTTGAAAAAACTCCTGATCTAAAATCGCGCTCACTAGTCAGCATGGTGTAACAGGCGGCAAGACACGGAAAAACAGCTAAGTAAATCATAGAGGTTGCTTGATATTCAAAAGCACAGCCTACAAAAAGGCTAAACTGAGTCAGCAGTAATGCAGCAAAAGCTTTAGCATCTGACAAAGTACTGCCGTGACCAAGTCCGTGGCAAAAACAGCTGTAATTAACCGCCACTAGGCTTGAGATAAAAAAACTATTAATAAAGAATTGTGGCTGAGTAAGAGCGAGACCTAACCATAAAAAAACAGAGACAGCAAAACTGAGCAACAGATAGAGATCTATCATATGAATTGCGGTTAATTGGTGTCTGGCACGAACCATTAAGGGCCTCAATCATGAGACCCTATAATCTTTTACTTTACCGGTAGATAAAGTGCTTTTGCGCCAAGGGTCTCTTCAATACGCAGAAGCTGATTGTATTTTTCCATTCGATCAGAGCGACTAGCAGAGCCAGTTTTAATATGACCACAACCAGTAGCAACGGCGAGATCAGCAATAAAACTATCCCCAGTTTCACCTGAGCGATGCGAGATTATGGCCTTGAAGTTATTTTGGAATCCTAAATCAATCGCTTCAAATGTCTCAGTCAAAGTCCCAATCTGGTTAACCTTAACTAAGATGGCATTCGCTAATTTATTTTCAATTCCATGCTTAAGAATCTTCTTGTTTGTAACAAATAAATCATCACCCACAAGAACAGTCTTATCGCCAAGTTCAGCAGTCAGCTTTGCCCAACCACTTTCGTCGGCTTCATCCAGTCCATCCTCTATGCTATAAATCGGATACTTTGAGCATAGAGTTGAGTAGTAATTAACCATTTCATCACTTGATAGGGACTTACCTTGCATATGGTATTGGCCGTCTTTGTAAAACTCACTAGCGGCCGAGTCAAATGATAGGGAAATATCAATTCCAGGCTTATAACCGGCCTTTTCTATCGCTTGTAAAATCAAATCAACCGCTTCTTCATGAGAGCCTAAATCTGGTGCAAAGCCACCTTCATCGCCGACATTAGTTGAGTGGCCGCCACTTGTAAGAACACTTTTAAGCGCATGAAAAACTTCAACGCCAGCTCGCAAGTTTTCGCCAAATGATTTTTTCATATGAGGAACAATCATAAACTCTTGGATATCAAGGTTATTGGAAGCATGAGAGCCGCCATTGATAATATTCATCAGTGGTGACGGAAGAACATAATCTCCGCCATGAGCATTGGGACATTTTAGATCTTCTTTCAAATACTGAAACAAAGGCTTGTTCGCATCGAGAGCACCTGCACGAGCACAGGCCATACTAATTCCAAGCATAGCATTAGCGCCCAGCTTAGATTTAAACTCTGTTCCATCAAGCTCTAGCATAATTCCATCAATAAGTTTTTGATCACTTACTTCTTTGCCTAGAAGAGCCGGTGCAAATATTTTATTAGCGTTATCAACTGCTTTCATTACCGACTTTCCAACGTATCTAGATTTATCTCCATCACGAAGCTCAAGCGCTTCCTTTGATCCGGTTGAAGCTCCAGAAGGAACTGCTGCGCGACCCATATTGCCTTTTTCTGTCGTGACATCAACTTCAAGTGTTGGGTTTCCACGTGAATCAAGAATTTGGCGGGCATAGATTTTTGTTATTTTAGACATTGAGTCTCCTAAAGATAAATTCAAGGAATCCTAACCGATATCACTTACTTTTTGCAGATAATTCCAAGACTTTTCCTGCCATGCATCGTCCGGTCGACGGCGATACATAAATCCAGGTGAAGCAGGTGACAAAACCGAGGAATATGCGAACAAAGAATACAAGCGTTCTTGCACTCTTCTAGCAATCGCGTCGCCGGGAAAGATTGTGGTTAATTCCGTTAAAGCCTCGATTTGCTTTTTGACCAGAGGATAATGAGTGCAGCCCAAGATCGCACTTGAAAGCTTGGGCATGGAGCTTTTAAACTGCAAAACCAGATTAAGTTCTGTTTTTAATCCCTTTTTAAAATCATCAAGCGTTATTTCGTCATGGAAATAAGACTCAATCAAAGAAGCCAAGTTTTTACAGGCAAAAATATTAATCAGTGATGCAGGGTCTAGGCGCTGCTTTAACTTTAAAAAACGAGCTGATTTAGCTGTTGTTTCAGTAACTAAGACAACATAGTTTTCTTTAGCATCAGTCTGTTTATTAAGCACATTTAGATAAGGCTCTATACCGACAAAAGGCAGTTGATAAGCATCACGTAAACTATCGATTGCTTCGGCTGTTGCTGTGTGACAGGCCACCACGATTAAGTCAACACCTTCAGCTAACAACTCATCTGTCAGCAGGTGTAATCGTTTTATAACGTACTCAGTATCTTTATTGCCATATGGAGCATGCTCTTGATCGGATAAATAAAAATACTGCTCGCAGGGCATCAGCTGATAAAGTTCACTAAGAACACTAAAACCGCCTACACCTGAATCAAGAACACCTATTTTCATGCTTATATATTGAATCGTCATAACTTGCCTGTAAAGCAAACAGACTTTATGATGCGGCCATGAAAAACAGAGTCAAAATTCAGATAGACGGCAAGAAGGTTTTTACCAGCAAAGTCACTTTAACCGTCAGTGATATGAATTATGGAAATCACTTAGGCAATGATCGAGTCTTATCATTGGCACAAGAAGCTAGACTACAATGGCTTGACAGCATTAAAGCTAGTGAGCTTGATTGCTTAGGCGCTTCACTTATTATGGCCGATGCCATGGTTGAATATAAAGGTGAAGGCTTTAGGCAGGATGAAGTTGAAATCGATGTGTTTTTAGATAATCCTCACCTTCATGGCTTCGATCTATTTTATGAAATGAAAGTTAAAGATAAAGTCATCGCCAAGGTCAAAAGCGGCCTGCTCTTTTTTGACTATAGTGAAAGAAAACTCACTAAAGAGCCTACAAACTGGAAAAACTTTTATGCTCAATTGGTTTAAAAGTCCCGAGGACAAATGGAATAAATGGCTGCCTCTTTTGAGTCATCCTACTAAAATGCATGTGCTCGATTATAATCGTCATCAATTTAGACAAGTTAATCAAGTCATCCACCTTGAAAGAAAAGGCGAAAAAGATCAGGTCATCGATATTGTTGCAAAAGACAAATCTATCATCTTTCAAGGGCACGAAGCTAATTTTCATTATATCTCAAAAGACTGGCAAAATGATGTTTCCAAATTAATAGAAGCGCATATCCAGTCTCAGATAAAACTCTTTACCGCTCATGTCAAAAGCAATCCGCCGGCAAAAGGTGATGCTCAAAGGGAGCATAAGGCCAACGAATGGCTAAAAGCATCGCTACTTGTACTAGAGCGATCGATTGAATCCCTAACGAAAGATCAAACAATCCAAACGACAATCTTTATGGGCAAGATTAATGATTGCTTTGAAATAAGGATCATCATTTTCAATTTAGATTTATCATTTATATACGACGATAAACTTCAGGGTCTTTTAGTAAAATGTTTTAACAAGAAAGATCAAAATGACTTTGATTATTCAAAACCTGATCTTCAAGACGTATTTCAAGTCAATGCCTACCCCGTAGTCGATCGCGCAATAAAACTTCTTCAATTGATATCAGTTAGAATTTTAAAGGAAATCTAGTTTGTATAAAATCCTCACTATTTTATTATTAATATTTGCTTTTAACTCTCATGCTGAGAACTGGACGATCAATGACCAGCATACCCAAGTGCAATTTCAAATTGGTTATATGGGAGTCATGGAAGTTTCAGGTCTTTTTACAAATGTCCGCGGTAAGTTTGAATATGAGCCAAAAACAAAACAGGCCAAAAATATTCTCTTTCAAATCGCGACAACTTCAATTCAAACTCATAACAAGAAAAGAGATGGCCACTTAAAACGATCTGACTTTTTCTATGCTAAGCAATTTCCTTGGATAGAAGCAAGTATTGATTCAATTAAGCTTGAACAGAAAGAATTTAAAACAAGCGTTAATCTCAATATTAAAGAAAATTTGAAATCAATCCCAGTAACAGTTTCTGTTATTG
>CAYGQW010000202.1:0-5540 GCA_964352175.1 uncultured Halobacteriovorax sp. | reverse complement strand
CTCCTTGATCGCAGATCAAACCATGCTGCTTGAACGTTGGCCTAAAGTGATTCAAGCCATTGAAGAATTAAATTTGGATTCTATTTCAGGTCTATCAACAGCAAAAATCGGCATTCTAACTTCAGGTCTCGTTCACGAGAGTGTTAAGCATGTTCTTGAAGATGCAGGCTTATTATCTGAGGTTTCTTTATATAAAGCAGCGGGTGGATTTCCGCTTAATCAAAAGCAGATGCTTCCATGGCTTAAAAATATTGAAACATTAATCATTGTTGAAGAAAAACGTGGTTTTTTAGAAGCAGAAGTCATTTCTTTGCTTCAATCCAATGGATTAACACCAAAAATATTTGGCAAGAAATTTGATGGTACAGAGGGGTTTCCTGCTCACGGCGGACTTAATTACGATATTATTCAAACTAAGTTGTTACCGTTATTAGAAAAAACGGCAACACATATTCCAACGTGTACACTCGATCAGTCATTACCCAAAAGACTTCCAACTTTTTGTCCTGGTTGTCCTCATAGAGAAACTTTAAGTGTTCTTAAGGAGATTAGGGCCGAACTTGATAAAGAAGGCTTAAAGCTTTTAACTCATGGTGATGTTGGTTGTTACAGTCTTAGTTTTTTAGCCCCCTTTAAAGAGATGCATAATCTTTCAGCGATGGGACAAGGCGGAGCATTGGGAGCCGGCGTTGATCTTTTTGCTACCAATCCATCTGTTGTGTTGATGGGGGATTCGACTTTTTTCCACTCGGGATTAACTGATATTTCAAATTCAGTACAACTTGATCACGATATAACTTATATTCTTTTAGATAATGATAATACCGCTATGACCGGACATCAGATGACTCCCGCCTCAGGTTTTTCAGTTGAAGGTAAAAATCGCCCGAGACAAAGCATGCTTCAAGTGGCCAAGGCCCTTGGAGTTAAAGAAGCTTTAGAGATTCACCCAAGTGATCGCTATTTTTATAAAAATTTACTTTTAAATTTTGTTAAGAGATCGGGTGTAAAAGTTATCGTCTCGACAAAAGAGTGCGCTTTAACTTTTCATGGCAAACAGCGTGCACATGACAGAGAACTTTTTAAAAATGAAGTTAAAAAAGAGCAAGTGTTTTACAATATTAATACTCTTGCTTGTGAAGATTGTAGGGCTTGCGTTGATGCGACTGGATGCCCTGGTCTAACTCAAACTTTTGATGCTTACGGTTCAAAAATCTCTATAGATCCACAAGTCTGTGTCGCCGATGGATACTGTACACGCATTAAGGCCTGTCCAAGCTTTGAAGAAATCATTGTCTACGACTATCACCCAACTAAATATGCATCAAAATCTAACGACAACGAGTTAGAAATACCTTTACCGGAAAAAGCAAAAGTTACGTTTGAAGATATCGCCAATGGGCGAGAGCTTCGAGTCGTTGTGACTGGTGTTGGTGGATCTGGTGTAACAACTATTTCTAAAGTCTTGGCCCAAGCGTCTAAAACAATGGGTGGTCGATCAGATATTGATTTTAAATATGTTGATCAAAAAGGACTTGCTCAAAGAAATGGAAACGTAACAGCTCACTTAACGTTATTTCCAAAAGGTAAAAGTGCGACGCCTGTTACACCAATGGGCAGAGCTGACGTCCTCGTATCACCAGATCTTCTGGATGGTGCCGTTCATCTTAACGTTTTATCACCGAAAGGAATCGTCGTTTTAGATTCACATTACCAAGTACCGTTATCTCTTATTCTTAATGATAGCGTTGAAACTCCTAATACCGACGAGCAATCAATTCGTGATGAGTTAAAATTGAAGTTTTCAGATCGAGTCACTCTCGCAAGCTTTAAAGAGCTATCTCAACAAATTCTTGGTAAGTCTGTTTATGCATCGGCCATGGTCCTTGGAGCTTCCTTTCAAAAAGGTCTCTTTCCTTTTTCTCTTGAAGATATAAGAACTGCTTTGTCTGAATCTGTAAAAGGCGGCGAAGGTAAGACAAATCTTCATGCATTTGAAATTGGACGCGCCATCATTGCCCACGGCGAAGAAGAAGTACGAAAGAAACTTATTCCCCATGAAGAATCTTTGTCGATGATGCAATTGTTAAAACAAAGCCTTATTGAAAGTTGTGCACCTTGGGAAGATAGTCAAAAGATTATTAAAACTTGGGGTAAAGCATGCGCTTCTTTAAAAGGACTGTTTGCTGATCTTAAAGAAGAGTACATTGCTCAGTATATTCATGACTTATTGATTTTTAATCGCGGCAAAACCATGGAGCAATTCATGGAATATGCAAGACAAGTTAGTCAGCGTTTTTCTAAAGATCATCAAGCGGCGGCTTTAAGGGTACTAGCTAAAACTTTCTTTATTAAAGATGAAGTTTACGTTGCACATTTGATGCTTTCACCAGTCAAAAAACATCTAGATCACAAGCGCTTTTCAAATCTTGGAACAAGTTTTGAGTATAAGTTTATCAATAGACCAAGCTTTGAAGTCTTTAATAAAAAAGTGGAGTTTGATTTAAGTCCAAAAATTTGGATGCTTAAATCAATGAGACATTTAAGAATACTTAGAACTTTAATGCCAGCTTGGCACCATAAAGAGCGCACCATTTCTAAAAAAATCCAACAAGATCTTTTGGCAATCCCCGCCTTGCATGAAGATCATGATATTAGAAAAGAGATTCAAAAACTTGAAAATGTTAAAGGTTATAGAGAAGTGCGCTATGCCAAAGCAAAAGCCTACGGGGTAAATGCATGAGACAAGCTGTCACTGCCGTCTTTACCTTTAAAGATAAAGTCTTTGCCATTAAAAGACATAATTATTTAACAGCTTTTCCTGGATATACTTCTTTTCCGGGGGGCAAAGTTGATAAAGATGAAACAATCGATCAAGCGCTGGCTAGAGAAGTTGAAGAAGAGCTTGGTGTAAAACTTGATAGCCTTCAAATAAAAGATAGAATCTATTTGGGCGTGGCAACAACTCCACCTTTTAATCCTTACCGATTTGAGACTCACTTCTATCGTTTTGAACTAGAGTCTGAATACAGTTTTGTGGTTGATCCAGGTGAAGCAGAAACGGGCGAGTGGATCAATACAACAGAATTATTAGAGCGTTTTCAGCGCGCTGAACTTATGGCCGTACCGCCAACAATTACTTTAATTAAAAGTCTAGCTTCAGGCATTGCAGATAAAGTAATTGATCTTGACTTGAAGTACGATCCAGAAAAAGAAGTTGCTCTGATTGAATCGATTTGTGGCGTAAGACAACTACTTCCTCTTTCTAAAACCTTTCCTCCAGCCAATAGAACAAATGCTTTTATTCTGGGAGATGATGAAAAAATTCTAGTCGATCCATCTCCTAGAGATGATGAGGAGCTAGCGCGGTTTCTTAGAACCGCCGAAAAAATTGGCTTTGATAAGATCTTTTTAACTCACCATCACCCAGACCATCATGAATATGCTCCAGATATTGCGAGGGCGAGAAGTCTTCCAATGCTGATGAGTGCCGATACTCATCAACGTATTCTTGTAAAGTGGGGTCCCGAGTATCTTAGAGATTGTAAAATCATCTATGTAAATGAAGGCGATGTTGTTTGCAAAAGTCAGGGTGTTGATGTTTTAGCTTATAAAGTACCAGGACATGATGAGGGGCAAATAGCACTTGCGCCTAAAACATTTAATTGGTTTTTTGTTAGTGACCTTATTCAAACTGTAGGTACTGTTGTTGTCGGAGGAGAAGAGGGTGATATGGCTAAGTATTATCAGTCTCTTGAGAAAGTGATCTCTAAGAATCCTCGCTTTGTTATACCTTCACATGGCATTGCTGTTGGTGGGACTTTTAAACTAGAAAAAACGTTGCTGCATAGAAGACATAGAGAGGAACAAATTAAAGTTCTTCTTAATAAAGGCTTTGCGATAGATGAGATAGTCCCGATTGTATATGAGGGCTTAGATCCAAAGCTTATGATCTATGCTCGATATACTGTCGAAGCTCATATCAACAAGATTAAGGCTGAAAGTCGACTTTAGATTTTCTACTCTCTTTTTTGCCAACTCTTCAGGGCGTCTAAAGTTTAGACAATTTTCAATTTAAATCTTTTATTTCAAGTATTTATAAGACGTCTCTAATAAATAGTGAATGATTTTTCAACAATATGAGATATTTGTTTTAGTTGATAATTAATGTTGGTTAAGGATCTGACCGATAAATAGAGTAAGGCGGGATAGGTAATGAAATATATAAATTTATCAAAATGTTGTAAGTCATTAGTGATATTTTTTATATCAATGAATTTGTGTCAGGCTAATGATCATCCACTCACTCGTCAACCGCAGCATGCTTCAGGAAAACCAAATCAGAATATCAGTTATAGTGAATCAGATGGCACAGTCGATGTTAATATTAGAAGTCTTGTTAGGGGTGGAGATTATTACACTGAAAGAGCAGCAAGAAAAGTAGCTAATAGACTTCGGTCTCCAGCATCTCCTTTAGGTGAGAGATCGAGTGAGGCAGATGGTACTCCAAAAGCAGATTGTCTTGAAAAGCTTAACGGCCAGCCACTTGATGGCAATCCGAACGTTGCTGATAATGAGGAAGTTGTTAATCAAGTCACTCCATCTTACGATATAAACGATGGAGAGCTTTGTCGTACCGTTGGTAGTCAGCCTATCGCTACCACAGTTGATCAAATGTGTGCCTGTGTTGTTGCCAAATCTGAAAGACCTGGACAAGTATACAGAAGAACTTTTTCAGAAAATGCCAGAAGAGATGTCTGCGAAGAAGTTATATCAACGGGGCTTGTATCTAAATTTACTGAAGCCGTTCAAAGTTACGCCCATAATGCAGTTATAAGTGAACATTTAAAAGTTGCTGGATTAGAAGGTTCGGCGTGTAGCGCAGGCTCAATGAGGGAGCGCTTTACTAAATTAGGCAATGATTATTCTGAAAATAATAATACTGGTAAAAGAGATTGTTCATCCCAGTCACTAAGCTATCTGATTGAACAAATTGAATCCTCTGCAGCTAAATGCAAAGATTCTAATAATACTAGTATCAGTAGTTGTCCTATTCCAGACTCAGTTACTAGCCATCTGAATATTACAGGCGATGAGTTAAGAGAGAGAAAAGTGGCTCTAAAAATATTATTAGAGAGAACTAGAGCACTGGATGGTCCTCCTGCAGGGAGTACACCTGAGCAAATTGAGCAGTTTCTAGCTCAAAATCCAGAGCAAAGAGCTGCACGATTGGCGTTACGTTCTCAGTATGAACAATATATTGATTCTTCAACTTTAGAAAATCAGTTTGCAGAGGTTGTTGATCACCAAGTTGAATCTAGACTAAGATTTACTTTTGGTTCAAATGACCCAACTCTAGTTGAACAAGATCCTTTAAAGAAGAAAAAGGCACTTTTCGGAATTCTTGAGTACATTTTTGGACTTCCGAATTCAGACCCTCAAAGAAGTATTTTAATGGGATCTTATCCGGCACTTAGTAATAGTTTTCCCAAATTATCTGATGTAATAAATCGTAATAGTGTTTTAACAGACGCACAGAC
>CAYGQW010000201.1:0-5573 GCA_964352175.1 uncultured Halobacteriovorax sp. | reverse complement strand
TTCTTGGGACGTATACTCAATGTGTACCTTCCCAAGGGAAAAACAAATCAAAACTAAAATATAGTGACAGCTCTCCATCTATTTCAGGTAATAACAACACTAGCGGCTCAGGCTCTGTCTCTGGTTCCGGAAATGGAACGACAACGACGACGGCTGGAATATCTTCCGTCCAAGCTTTTAGTGAAACAACTCATGCCATTACACGAGCTCGCTGTATAAATTGTCACGGTAGCTTTCAACAGCCTCTTCATGCTGTTGCTGATGCTCAGCAGGCACATGATGCTATTATCAATACATCCAAAGTGAATTTCTCAAATCCGGCTCAGTCTCGAATAGTGCTTAAACTTACAGAAGGACATAATTGCTGGGGTGATTGCAATATGAATGCTCAAGAGATGCAAGATTCAATTAATGATTGGATTTTTCTCATGCAGGACACTACGACCACAACAAGCAATGGTGGAGATGATCATGTTACAGCGGAAAGCAATACTATTGCCGTGGTTCTAGATCCTAACAGTACAGCGAACAGCGGTGATATTATGCTTAATATGCAAGCTTCTATGGTTCAAGCTCCCATGGTTAGTGCAAGCGAAGGTGGTGTCGATTATATTTGGGTTCCAAATGGGACTCACGCTGCGGTTCTTGCCAATAATAATAATATTGCGGGGCGATCATTTATTACCGCACAAATTCCAACAAATGCCCAATACAGGCTCTTTGGGTTGGTGCGTGGCTATGGTGATAGCGACGATTCTTTTCATATCAAAGTCGGTAATAATAATTACACTGAATGGCATGTTGGTGGAGACACTGGTGGTTATAGATGGGTCGAGGTAACTAATGGTAGTGGAAAGACTCGTCTAACCTATAATCTAGCAACGGCCAATCATACTGTTGAGGTTCGAGAACGTGAGGATGGAACTAAGCTTTCAAAGCTTCTTCTCACTGACGACTTACAAATGACAGCTGATCAAATTGGCGGTGGCCCTCAAGCGACAATGGTTTTTGATCTAAACGCACTAGCTCCAGGATCAAATGCACAACTTAGAGTCGATATTTCTATCTACGATATGTATAGCTACAGATTAGTGAACCCTAGAATTTCTCTGCCTTCAGGGACTTTAATGGTTAAGAACTTAAAGGCGTTAGTTAATGGCAGTTTTAACCCACAACACTCGACTTACACTATCGTGAATAAAAATGTGACTGCTAATGACGGTACACTTTCTGGCTCATCAATGATTGTCCTAAAAGATCAAGGGGAAGCTTTTGATAAGTTCTCATTTACCTTTGAAACAATTGAATACTCCCCGTAATCATTGTGAAAAATGTTATCATATCACTTACCTGCTTAGTTTTTGTATTATTACTAGATCAAGTAAGTAAGAGGTATGGTGTTTCACCGCAAGATATCCATTGGAATTATGGTATTGTTTTTGGACTGTACTCAGAAGTTTCACCCACAGTAAGGATTATCACTCTTTGTAGTTTTGGTGGTTTTCTTTTAGCGATCTACTTTATTCTTCTCTTTTTTGTACCTAAAAATATTCTCAGTCTTAAAATTGGACTTTCGCTGTTAATTGGTGGCGTTTTAGGAAATGTCATCGACAGAATGATTGATGGCAAGACAATAGATTTTATCCCAATGCCAGCTACGAATATTGTTTTCAATATTGCAGATTTATGTCAGTGGGTTGGCGCAATTTTTATCCTTTGGAATATTTGGAGTCGTGGCACAGAGATCTGGAAGCCTGATAATCAGCGAAGCAAATATCTCATTTTGCCAAAAGAACAGTTTCAATTTTGTATGAAGCTAATCGCAATAACTCTGGCTACATCAGGTATCGTTGGAATTTTTAGCTTTGCATTTTTAAGAGTCATTCTGATTGAGACTAGAATCCATAATAGCGTAGCCATTCTTACTAATTTCGCAGTCGCCTACATAAGTATTGTTGCATTGTTTTGTGGAGTAGTTTTTGTCTTTGGGCTCTATGTGTCACATCGAACTGCTGGTCCAATCCATGCATTTTCACTTTTTGTACAGGACTTAACTCAAGGCAAGATTCGTGACTTTCAACTACGAGATCGAGATCACTTTAAAGAGCTTGAAAAGATCGCTTTAAAGCTTCAAGATCATTTTAAAAAATAGAAAATACTAGTCAGATCGTAACTCCCCTTTATAAAATGACTCCGTGCTGCGAATTTTATTTTTCATATTTATCCTAGGGATAAGTCAAAAGGCTTTGACCTACCCACAATTCATTGGTCATGGTTATACCTCATGTTTAACCTGTCACTATAATCCTTATGGCAACGGCCCATTAACTGACTACGGCCGCGCTCTGGCAGCCACCATGGTAACAGACAGAGCGTTTACTGATGAATCAATAACTGATGAACAACTTGGTGAGCGTTCGGGTTTCTTTTATAAAAAAGCTGAGTCAACTTGGTTTAGACCCAATTTAGATTATAGAGGACTTTGGTATAAGCGCGATATTGATAGTGAGGCTTCAAAAGCCGAGATTATCCATATGGATGCCAATATAACTTTAGTTGGTAAGTTTTTAGAAAACGATAAATTAGTTGCTGTTTTTAATTTTGGCTACGCTCCTGATCCAAGAGGGCGTACCGGCCTTGAAGACGAACCTAATTATCGAACACGTGAACATTATATCGGCTATCGCTTTACTCCAAAGTTTGGAGTCTACGCGGGCTTAATGGATAAGGTATTTGGTATTAGAATCCCAGATCATATCGCCTTTTCGCGTTCAACCAATAGTTTGGCAATGAATGATCAGAGTCACGGCATACTTGTTCATACCGGTGGCGAAAAGTGGGAGTTCGGTGCCAATGGTTTTGTTGGTAACCTTGCTCAAGACGCCGAACTTAGACAAGTTGGTGCCAGTGCAAAATTTGAATATGATGTTGCTGAAAAAATTCGTATTGGAGCATCTGTCTTATCTTCAAAAAGTGATTTTTTAAAAAACTATATTAACGCCTTTCATATGAAAATGGGGGTTGGCAAAGGTTCTGCTCTCTTAGTTGAATTAGGTGAAACTACCAAAACTCAAATAGAAGGCTCCCAAGAAACAAAAAGTCGATATGCTCTAACACAAGGATATTTTCAAGCTCGTCGCGGAACCTATGGCATCATGACTGTTGAATATTATAAACAAAATCTGGACAAGCAAAGTTACGTCATGAGATTTGGACCTGGTATCCAATATTTTCCATTTCCAAGAGTAGAACTCAGAGCTGACTTTTATAATACGAGAATATTTAGCGACACCCTAGTTTCTGAAGACACTTGGGACCTAACTGGACAGTTGCACCTGTGGTTTTAAGAATTTTGATCTTCATCTCCCTTTCCTTTTCTGCTTTTGCACAGCAAAGAGCTGATATTAATAAATATCATTACAAGCAAATGGTTGAGTTTTACGAAGCTGGACAGTTAGATAAAGCACTAGAGATTTTAAAAAAAAATATCAATCTCAACCGCTCAGATGTCTCCAACGACATCATGTTTTTAGCTGCCGCAATTTATCACAAGAGTGGTAATACATCGAAAGCACTTTCAACTCTCAATTTTTTAATAAAGAAAAAATATATCAAAGAGCATAAAAATGCCCTTTCAACATATTCTAAAACTGCAAACGCCAGTGATTTAGGGGAGACTCCAAAGGGACTCATTCTTTTATACCTTCAAAAAGGTTTGATCTATGTCGACATTCTAAAGCTCAGCTACACTGCCATGTCAGAGAGACAAAGGTCCAACTTAACACGCATGATTCGTATGGCAGTTGATATTGCTTTAGAGGTTGGATACAAGGAAGACTTTGCTGATGCTCTTTTAGCCACTCTGACACAAGTTGAAAATGATTATAAAGACAATCTTGTTAATGAGAACTGGTTTCTCGGTTTAAGTTATATCACTTGGCGTGATGAAATTACTTTAAAGACACAATCGAATCAAGAGCTAAAAATCAGAACGACAAACTCAGGCCTAATGGTTAGTGGTGGAAAGCGTTGGTCCAATGCATTTCAAGAGTGGAGTGTTTCAGCAGGATATGCTTTGGCAGATGCCACTGTCGGAAATGATGACCCAAATATCAATTATTTTCAAAGTGGTGTATCTTCAAGCCTTTTTAGCGCTAGTGGAGATTGGCATTGGCGACCAAATGCAGATGCAATTGCGATGGGTGTTGAAGGAATTCTTGCCCTTCGCTCTGGAGACTACGAAGAACCTGCCAACTCAAACGGAATTGATGATAAAACGAAAATCACTCTTGGTGCATTACTATCTGTAAAATGGCGAGTTGATCCTCTTGAATTTCAAACTAAAATCGGAAAGCTTTTAGGCATGCCATCATCTTTTGTTTCTTTTGGCTTACTTTACAACTTTTAGAGATTATCGATCCAAGTCTCTAGAGTTTGCCGCTTGCTATCACTTATTTGTGGGTTGAGTAATGGCATATCCCCCCCAACATTTTTCAAACGGCTATAGACTTGTGAGCCTGCAGAACTACCTGCAGTAACAAGTCCTGCATTTTGCCAGGCTAAGTCTGATTTATAAGCGTTCCAGGAGTTATGGTATCCGGTGTGACAACTCATACATTCGTCTTTTAAAACGGTATAGGCATTATTAAGACGAACTCCAGCAGGCGTACTTGTATCAATTCCATTGACGGCAGTGAATGCTTCATCTCCTGTATTCGAGTTAAAACTTTGACCACAACTAGTAAGTATTATGAGTATAGATAGGATTTTCATTTAACAGGAATACTCGCATCAATTTTAACTTCGTCTTGTACTCCAACACCCATATAATTAATGCCAGTGATACCATAGCTTTTAAGACTAATACTAAAGCTTACCTCGACTTCCTTACCCTTCTCAATATATGTGAAAGGAACCTTTGTCTTTATATCTCTCACTTTTATAATAGCTTGACCCTTTCCACCCTTTCCAACTGCTTTTTCAACTACAATATTAGGATATTTTTTATATTCAAGTTTTTCTTTTAAATGATCGTCTCTAGTTTCATTATCTGTATCAAAACTTTTAACTGAAATTTCTAAACCCACGGCCTGTAAAGCATCACCTTTTTTAACAGCTGAACCTCGTATTCGTTTTGTCTTTACGACAAATGATCCCATCGGATTTAAAGCTACTTTTGCTGTCATTGATTTTGCAAAAGTAGTGTCAGATAGAAGTAATAATGTAACTAAGAGTAAACGCATATTTCCCATCCTTAACGAATCAATAAGTTATTATAAACATGTTATAGGATTATGGGTAAAACGGTTTCAATTTCCTGTCTCAAACAGTCAAATACTATACCCGGACACTTCTGAGCAATGTTGTCATATTGTATAGTATTTATATTTAAGAGGCTTGATCGAGATCGATGGGAGGCTCAGGGATAGAATCAACAGACTTTTTGCTTGTTGTTCTTAAACTCATAGGCGCACAAGCCACAGAAGCTCCAAAAAAGAATGAACATTGAATAAAATAAATCCAAGTCACGGCCATAACAATTGTCTGAAAATTGCCAAATGTTGCAGCAAACT
>CAYGQW010000200.1:0-5628 GCA_964352175.1 uncultured Halobacteriovorax sp. | reverse complement strand
TCATAATGTTTCATGACTTGATCAGAAAAATCATCACCAGGAAGGGGAGAAGGTAGAATCTCTCCTTCCACTTTAACTTTAATCAGTTTGTCTTTTTCATGCTCTTTCGTGGCTTTTTTAAGATCGTTAAAAGTAACAGTTAAGCTTGAAGTGCCAAGGTTTGATCTAAGAATGAACCACAGCTCTTCAAAAAAGGCAGTGCGATCAGCATGCAAAAGAGTCGTCATATGATCGATGGTGGCAAAAAGATTTTCCATCAACGATAGATTGTTATTTAAAACCCAATTATCACGAGTCTTCGTAAATACGGTTTGCATTTGTTCAAAATTCATCGATTCAAACTGATCAATAGCAAAACCAATTTCTTTATCACTTTTAATTGGGGCGAATTTCTTCACATCAGATAAAACTGAGATCAGGCTTTGAGACTGATTAAGCTCTTCTGGATAGATCACGGCCTGAACAGGAGTAGTCGCCAAGTCTTCAAGGTCTAAGATCTTGCCTTTGTTATCGCTGGTACCAGAAACAAATTCTTTTAGTAAAAATTGGTTTTCGTTTTTGATATAGCCAAAACTTAAGTTCATTGATGACCTCTTTTCAAGAATACCGTGAACGATCATCCTACCGTGTTCATCGGGTATCGGGAAGCCTTTGCGCCTGTGCATATAGCCAAAAAATGAGCTAAAATGGTGAAATGTTAAAGTTATTCTTCATATTTCTTCTACTTTTTGGATCTTCCTATAATGTTTGGGCCCAGGATGAACGTTTTATAAGAAAACTCTTATCCGGAGATTTAGGCGTAGAGGGCGTTAATGAAGCTAAACCCAAGCCACATTTCAACGTCGTGTCTCCACTGTATGAAATTGATCTCAATGAGGACAATCGAGTTGAGTCTATTGTTATTGAGAAAAAGGACTCTGAAGATTGGCTACATATCCAAAGCTACGATAGAAAAATCATATTCTCTTTAAGGTTTGTGCGAAAGGGATGGGAGTCTGATGTTTATAAAATTAATCTCAGAAAGCTTTCGCCTACAACTCATGTTTTATTAGTTCGTTACTACGAAGGTCATAATCAAGGCGATAATTTCACTGGGACAGCTAGGCTTTATGCGATTACTTGGGAAAAGAATGACCTAACAACGATGAAGTCAGTTCGTGGCCCAGAAATTTGGGATGAGTATAAAGACTCTAAAATTCATTATCATCAACGACCACAAGTTGTTAGTCTCAATGACCTCGATTCAGACGGTTTTAAAGAGGTCAGTGTTAGGCATCACCTATCAACAAAAGTAATGAAATATCTGGGAAAAGGTGAGTGGCAGGTCAGATAAAAGGCTTAAGAGGCTTTTGGCCAATGCTCGTCATCTTTATGATCATCTTCAGGAGTTTTATTCTGAACAACACTTAAGCTTGGTCTAATCGTTTCACCAGTATGAGTCAAAGGAGCTCCATCTGGAAGGGCTCTCATGACACCGAACCAAACCACAAATGGCAAGGCTGAAGCAAATAACAAAAATACAATAGATGTGGTCGACAGACTTGTATCAGTCGGAACTTTTTCGTACGCCGATTCTTGCTCTGAAAAATCAAACCCTCTGCCTGGAGTAGGAGTTGTTTCATTATATTCTTCGATAGAGATTCCAGTTACTGGGTCTACAGCAGGAGAGCGTCCCGCAAGAAGAGATGTAGAGATTGAAAATAGTAATAAGAAAATTATTTTCATGATGTCCTATCGTCCGAGTATCGCCAATCCTTTAGCGTACGTAATTTCAAGCACTTGTTGCAGTGAATTAATTTCACATGTGAACAAGTATGACCCTCTACCATGATACAAAATCAACGTTTTAACTACAAGACGGAAGAAGTGGCTATTCATATGAATACTAATATTAAAATTAGACGCGCTAACGTAAATGATCGTGAAGAGCTATTATCGCTTTATCTTAATGTTTATGGTGATGATTATCCGCTCGAGCTTGGAACTAATAAACAATTAATGACTAAGCTGCTTGAGAATCAAGATTGCGCATTTTGGTTTGTGGCAGAAATTAGCGATCGTCCAGGTATCGCTGCTTCATGCGTTGTTGAACTTGAGCCAGAATTTAAAATTGGAAAAGTCACAGGCGCTGCTGTTCATCCACTGTGCACAGGCTTAGGCTTATCAACACAATTAATTAGACATGCTGTTTCGACAGTGATGGAAAAAGCCCCAAGTATTAATACTCTGTATGCAACGACTCGAACTGTGACGATGGCTTCACAAAAAATGCTTTTGTCCAATGGCTTTAAACCTCTTGGAATTTTTCCGAATGCCAGGAAAATTAAAACCTACGAAACTTTAACTTTGATGGGATACTTTAGAGACGGTATTCTTGAAAAGAGATCTCCGGTTCATAAAATTCCACCAAGCCTTGTTGAATTATATCTTCAGACCAATAAATCGATCGGCGATGAAAGACCAGTTGAGTTAGTTGAAGATTGCCCTACATTTTCGACTGACACTGCTCATGCTGATTCAAAATGGGAGTTTATTCAAGCACCTGAGTTTGTAGAAAAGCGTTTTAATGAAATTTTTAGCGAAGATAGAGAATCAACATTTTATCCATTTCATAAACCAAATCTTATTATTTCAAATAGAGATTTAGGTGTTGAAATGTTTGCAAGCTTTAATAAGAAAGATCATTACTGCGTGATTATCAGTGCTAATAAACCGATCACAACTATTAATGGTCACTTTAAGCAGTTAGCGTTCTCATTTAAAGAAATCGGTGTTTATTATCTAGAAACATTGGTTCGACTTGATTCGTTTGAGGCAATTTGCTTTTTAGGTGCTAACCGATTCTTACCTTCGGCCTACTATCCGGCCATGCGTGAAATAGATAATGTCGCTCACGACTACGTGTTAATGACCCGTACTATGGTTCCACTCGACTTTAGTGAAAGTCAGATTGCTCCAGAATTTACTCCTTTTGTGAAAGAGTACGTGCGCCAATGGATTGACTTGAACCTCAGCACGGTGGGAGTTCATTTGTGAGTTATACCATTCCATCAAAATCTGAGTTGTCCCACGTAGAACAGCTTTGTTTGATGGAGAATCCGTACGATAGCTTTGAAGAAACGCGTGAGCTTTTCAAAAAAGCCATGAAAGAAAATATTCTATGGCATAGTGAACGCTGTGAATTTTATAGAAAGTTTCTTGTTGGTAGTAATTTTAATTTGAATTCAGAATTAAGCTTAACGGAAGTTCCAGGATTTATAGCCACTTTCTTCAAGCGATATGAAATTGGGTCGATTGATGAAAAAGACGTTTCTTTGCACCTGACAAGCTCTGGAACAACAGGGCAAAAGTCTCAAATGTTTTTTGATGAATGGACTATTGGGTCGGCCCAAGACATGGTGGCTAAGATTTTTAGGCATAATGGCTGGGTGAGTGATAAACCAGTGAACTATATGCTTTATACCTATGAAACTGAAAAAGACAGCAAGCTTGGAACATCCTTTACCGATCATTTCCTAGCAGGCTTTGCTCCTTCCAATAAAGTTGAGCTGGCACTTAAGCTTGGACGAAATAATAAACACCGCTTTGATCTTCATGGTGTGATTAAAGCATTTCAAGACTATAACGAAGACGGACTACCGGTTCGTATCTTCGGTTTTCCAGCTTTCTTTCAAGCCACTTTAGAAGAGATGAAAACTCGTGGTATTAAATTAAACCTTCATCCAGAAAGTCTTGTCTTTCTCGGTGGTGGCTGGAAAGGACTTGCTGATAAGCAAGTTGATAAAAAAGAAACTTACCGTTTAGCTACAGAAATTCTTGGAATTCCAGACGGACAACTTCGTGATGGTTTTGGATCTGTTGAACATTGTATTCCTTATGTGGAATGCGAAAATCATGAATTTCATCTGCCAATTTGGTCCCATATTGAAATTCTAGACGTGAAGACAAGAAAGCCCCTTGGCTTTGGTGAGAAAGGCTTTTTAAAGCTGATGTCTCCTTATATTACTTCCGTAGCCGCCAATGCCGTGATCATGACGGATAAAGCATCTTTGCATCAAGCGAGTGAATGTGCTTGTAAGACTAAGACGCCATTTTTTAGACTTTATGGCAGAGCAGGCGTTTCAAAATCTAAATCATGTGCTGTTGCTGCAGCAGAGCTGTTGGGGGAATGATGAAAGAACTCATTGCTCCAAATATTTTAGAGCTACTTAAAAAAATTGATTCAATGAAATCAGAAGTTCCAGCTGAAGTTCAAGGATTTTTTGATTCAACATTATGGGAAGCGAGATTTCGCCGAGAAACAGGAAGAGATGTAAGAGATCTGTGCCTTAGACGCGATCGCAGTTCCACTCATGATGCAATTTTTGAAAGTGTAAGACCTCTTGGATTAATTGGTCATATCATGCCAGGAAACTCTGATTGGACACCTTTATTGGCCATTCTTGAAACATCAATTACTGGTAATACTTCGTGGGTGAAGTTGCCGTCAGGTAGTTCTACTGAGCTTTTACTAAGTCAGTTAAAACGCCTGGGACTTGAAGAATCAGTTGCTGTTTATACTGAAAGAAATGAAATTGAAGAGCTTTATAAAAAGTCAGATGCCATTTCAGCTTGGGGCAATGAGTCTTCATTAGATGAAATTCGCTCTAAGATCTCTTCGCAGACTCGCTTTATTCCTTGGGGCCATCGTATCAGCTTTTCTTATCTGACAAAGTGGGATGATGCTGCTACTGATTTAGCTGCGGCTATTGTTAAATATGAACAACAAGCTTGTTCTTCACCACAGGTTGTCTATCTAGAGAATGCTAGTTTTGATGAAGCTGTAAGCTTTGCTAATGAGTTAAGTCAAAAGCTGCAATGCTATTCATCAAGCTTTCCTGAAACTGATGATTCAAGCTGGGCCGAGCTTTCAAACTTCAGTGAAACACATTTCACAGAATCATTTTTAAAAGAAAAAATGATGATTGAAGCTACTGATAAGAGTTATAGAATTGTAGTCGATACAAATGCTTCCTTTGAAGCCAGTGTTTTACATCGCTCAATCTTTATTAAAACGATTGAAAAAAATAAAATCAAAGAAGTTTTAAGACCACATCGTCGTCTCTTACAAAGTGCTGGCATCAACGCTAATTCAAAAGATATCGCCGGACTATGTGAAGAGCTATTCGACGCCGGAGTCTCTAGGGTTTGTACTATTTCTCAAATGCAAGAAGCTCATCCGATGGAATCTCACGATGGTGAGTTCTCTCTTTCAAGATTTGTGAAAAGAGTAACACTTTCTAATCCGACATTTACGGTTAATGCAATTAATTTGGCTTTAGAAGTTAAAACTCAAAATGTGAAAATTTCAACCAAGTCAGACTTTTCAGCTCAAAGTGTTGAAAACGCCCATTATTACTTTAAAAGTGGTGGCTCAACCAGTTCTCCAGTACTATCTCCATTTATGCTGCAAGATTATCATTTACAGATGCAAGTCGCTGCAGATGGTCTGATCGCTGCTGGGCTTGATCCAAAAACAGATCGATGTATGAATTTATTTTTTGGCGGTGGTCTTTATGGCGGATTCATCAGTTTTACTGATATTCTAGAAAAAATCGCTGCGATTCAATATCCAATGGCGGGTTATAT
>CAYGQW010000199.1:0-5750 GCA_964352175.1 uncultured Halobacteriovorax sp. | reverse complement strand
ATTCAATGGTTCACGTATGACTTTATGTCTAAGGACAAATAATCAAATATCCGCATTAGATACTTTTTATTCTAACTTTAAGTATAAACCACTAGGTCTTTCAAAAAATACACATGATAGGTTAATGAAAACTTTTTTTCTTAGCACCATTGATTCTAAGCTTTCGATGAGATACCTGCATGAATTTGATCTGCAAGAATTGATCTTTTGCTATTTATATCGAAAAGGTTTTCCAGTTGATATTTGTGGAGAGAGAGGTTTTGAATTACTTGAAAATGTTCTACTTGAAAAAGATCCTGGATTAACCTTGTCCATTATGTCTGGTATAAATGATCAACGAGCTTTTGTTAATAAAATAAACAATTTTAATAAGATAATAACTCATCAAAGTTTTTAACTTCGTGCACACAACTAATCATGGCAATACTTTTTAGCAAATACCTTGATTGCATTTGTGTCGACACGCTTATTAGTAAGTTAATGATTCACTGAGAAACTTTTTCCATTAAGTAATTCACAATTTTTGGGTCATGCTGAGGAAGAATATCTTCTACGAACTCAAGCTCTTCAGGTGTCCAAGGAGTTGGCATAGGGTAGCGAAGTCTAAAACCTACTAATTCAGGAAGATGCAGTGTAATTCCGCGAAGTCCATATACTAAGTGATGACCACCTGTTGCCCTTTCAAGCCATCTAAAGCCAGGAACTTTTGATAAAAGTTTTAATGGAAGTTGCAACACTCCCACTGCTGCTTGAACCACTGAGGCGGCAATATTAACACTCGCCATAGCAGGTTTCAAAATTAAACTTTTAAGAGTTCCATGAACCTCAGGGTAAAAGACCATGAATCCAGGCCCTAAACCTTCGCGACCATTAGAGGCCTTTGACCAAAAGGTTGTATTTTCCCAGAACATTGATTTACCAGTTTCTAGCATCTCCATTTTTCTCATCAAGCGCTGAGAAGGGTAGATGATCATTTTATCAGCCGTTTTCTTTTTAAGAAAGTTAAAGATCCAAATTGGGTTAAAGCCAGTTAGATCATTGATTTCATATTCTCCACCCAGACGATTAAGTCTTTCTCGAATTGGGTGTGTGCAGTTATTTTTAAGCAGTGAATAGGGCTCAAAACGAACTTGGTTTTTAAAGTTCTGCCCTTGTTCAATATAATTTTTAAGAGAGACTTGAAGACCCTCATAGATTTCAGTCTCTGAAATCTTAGGCCATACTTCGGCCACGTCACGGTTCAGATAAAGCTGATGAAAGCCGTAACCTTCCATGCGTGAACTGCCTGGATGACTTCTCACTTTGATATAAATTGTTTCATTAAGGCTATTTATATATTCGTCACTGACAATGGGAAGATGCTTTTGATAAACAGATCTGGCATTAACAAGCTCTTCTTCAGTCATTTGAGTGTATTCAAAAAGCATGTCGACCAGTTCATTATTTTTGCAATAGATATAACGTTCGGCCACGTGTCCGGCCTGTGATGTTTGAAAGCCTGGTGACATATATACAATCGCCATACCAAGCATTTTCATGCGAGTGCCGTTGTCTAAAACTTTAGTGGGCTTATAATCTCGCTCGCAGATTTTATAGCGACGAAGGTCTGTCTCGGCAAAAGAGCTTGGGTCAAACTCAAGCTTACCTGAATTATAAAGAAGATTTTTTGTTTTACGCTTGTGGCGCTTCATATCTGAGCGGCGATCTTGAATCTTAAAAAGGATATCGCACATACTTCTGTATTGCGGATTTTCACTAAACCATTGGCGACCATATTCACGTCGTTCATCATGACAAATATTTAGTGAACGACGTTCAACTTTACTCCAATCTTGATCAAGATCTCTGACGTATTGAATTTTTAAAAGCTCTGTTTCAATTGCTAGCAGAAGATTTTTTCTAAGACTACAGCCAGTTTGATCTTGGGCATAAGTATTGAAGTCTAGGATAGCTTTTTTTATTGAAGAGTTGATCTCAAGTGTTGAGTCACCAACGGCTCTTAATATATCATTATGATTACTACCATCACATCTTGGTGTTGGATCAATACCAAAGTCGACAAACTGAATATCGATAATTCGATCGACTCCAAAAGTAACTCCATCACGCATCTCGCTTTCGAGACTTTGAAAGAACCCTTTAAGGCGATTGTACTCAATTTTAGATGTACCTGAGGCTTCATCAGCTCCAGAAATAACAAAACCAAAATCGCTGGAAGCGAAAGCGCTACTACTTAATAAACAGAATAGTGTGAAAATTAACCTTAACATGTTGCACAATTTAGCATGAATAAACAAGAAAAGGTGGGAGTGTGAAAAAAAGAAGGCCCTCTATTCAGAGGGCCAAGTCCTTTAATTTACAAAAATCGAGCCTAGAAATTAGGGTCGAAACTGTCTTCGATATTAAGCTCGTCACGGTTTCTTTCAGCCGATTCAAGTTGGCGTTGAAGCTCAGTTCTTTCAGCTTCTCTTTCAGAAGCAGAGATTGAGATCAAAGAGCCAGATACTGATGAAGCAAGGGCAAGCGCCATACATGCATCATAAGAATCAGAACGTGGGTCACAAGCAGAAGCAACTGTTGCGCCTAAACGTACAAACTCAGTACCAAGGATAATACCAGCAGTAAACTCATCTAGTACAACATAATTTACAGAAACATAGTCACGACGAACGTAGGTACGGTTGCTAACATATCTGTGGTTACGGTGGTAATCACGACGAACAACACGGCCATTGTGAGTATAATAAGTCACATAACGACCTGAGCTATCATAGCGAGATGAATCATAAACAGTTACACGAGTGTAGCCTGCCCATTGACCATTTCTGATCACTGTTTCTTCTACATAGACGCGATTTGAAGGACGATAGTCTTCGTAACATGTGTAATATCCACATGATACGTAAACATCTTCCTGGTATCCATAATAAGTATGGAATGTGTAATCCCATGATGAATACGTTGTTGTGTAGCGTGTAGCGTAGCCATCACGGCTCGCTCTGCGTTGTGCTTGGGCATCATTGGTCGTAGCTGTAAATAAGCCAAGAGCAATTGTAGCCGCTAGGATTAAAGCCTTCATATATTCTCCTATTCGGAACAGTTGATTTTGAGGGGTTAAACCATGATCTTGCGCTTGGCACAATATTAAAGATTTGATTGTGTAACTTCTACATTATCGCCATCATGTAAAAATCGTTGGAACATTTTTGCTTAAGGTTTGCCATGAAAAGACTGGTTGGGTTCTTATTCCTTTTTATCTTCATTCTAATATCTTCAAGAATCGGTTTATTTGTTTATAACTCACACAACTCTGTTCCTCTTTTTAGTGGTGAACTCAAACTATCTATGCTGCAAAAGAAAGTGACTGTTACAACTGATGAGTTTGGTGTCCCTCATATAGTAGCTGAAAATGAAGAAGATCTTTTTTACGCCTTTGGTTTTGTCGCAGCTAAAGAGCGTCTGTTTCAAATGGAGATGCTTAGAAGAATTGGCAGTGGCAGGCTTTCAGAAATTTTAGGCAAACCAGTTATTGAGGCGGATAAACTTTTAAGAACACTAAGACTTAGAAAAAGCATGGAAGAATTTTTAAACAAGCATCAAGCCTCTCTTGACCCTCATATGCTTAAACTTTGCGAACAATTTTTTAAAGGTATTAATGAGTATGCTGCCACAATGCCACTTCCGCCTGAGTTTTCACTTTTAGGACTTGATAGACCTGAGCCATTTGAGCTTGTCGATGCCATGGCTATTTCGGGTTATATGTCGCTTAGTTTTGCTGAAGGTTTGATCGGCGATCTTTTATTTTCTGATTTAGAGAAAGAATTTGGTGCTGAAAAAGTCGCACTTCTTAGAAGGGGAGCCACTGGAGATAATCTTCCACTACCAGATCTTAATAGAGATGCTGCCAACAAAGTCAGCTGGATTAAACTTTTATCACCTTTAAAAGTTCTTGAAGAGAGCTTTGGACTTTTTCATGGTAGCAACTCTTTTGTTTTAGATGGATCACGTACAGAAAGTGGCAAACCTATTTTATCTAATGATCCTCATATTGCGTTTTCAAGTCCAGGGACATGGTTTGAAGCTCATCTTAAAAGCCCTACGTTTGAAATCTATGGTCACTTCATCCCGCTCGTTCCTTTTCCTGTGCTTGGTCATAATCAACATAAAGCTTGGGGCATTACTATGTCTGAAGTGGATGACCTCGACTTATATGAAGAGACTTTGAATGATAAAGGCGAAGTTCTTGTTGGAGAGAAGTCTTATCCGGTGTTAACGCAAGAAGAACTTATTAAGGTTCGTTTTGGTAAAGATGAAACTATAAAAGTGAGTCGATCTATTCATGGTCCATTTCTGAATGACACCATGATGATTAATGAAATTAAAGAAAAACCAATTGCGATTGCTTGGTCATTTCATCACCCTGACAATGATATTGTTAGTGCTTTTTATAATCTTTCTCGTGCCAATAATGTGAAAGAGTTTAGATCAGCGCTTTCAAGTGCCGCTGCTCCAGCTCTTAATATAAGCTGGATTGATGAGTCAGGTGATATTGCTTGGCAGGTTGTCGGTAAGATTCCGCTTCGAAAAGATGGAGTCGCATCGGACATCTTACTCGATGGCAATAACCCCGATCATCAATATCTAGGCTATGTTGATTATGAAAAAAATCCACATGCTATTAATCCTTCTTCGGGCGTCATTGTTTCAACCAATTATATCCCACCAGTTAAAACCACTTATCTACTAGATGGCTATTGGCAACCGTCAGAGCGTTTCTTAAGACTGAATCATCTTTTAGCTCAAAAAAAGAGATGGAATATAAGTGATCTTCGCGCTGTTATGACTGATGAAAATACAGTCTCACATAAGAATCAAATCGATGTTCTCGTTAGTGCGGCAAAAAAAGTAGGAGTCTATTCGCCTCTAATAAAAAGGCTTGAGATCTGGAATGGAGATAGTTCAATCAATTCGATAGAGAGTTCTCTTTATCATTTATGGTCTTATTGGGTGATGAAATTAACTTTTGAAGATGAAATGAGGGATCGCTATCAACCGTTTACGCAAATTGCCGACTATTGGCATACCTTTAAAAGTCATATTCAAAATGTCGGCTCGCCATGGTGGGATAATGTTAACTCCCCAGTTAAAGAAACAAGAGATGAAATTTTGGTTGAAGCATTTGGAAAAGCGATGGAAAGTTTAAAATCTAAAATAGGCGATAAAGAAGAAGATTGGAAATGGGGAAGTTTACATACGGTGACCTATCGTCACCCTCTTTCAAAAATACCTTTAGTCGGAAAATTGTTTGACTTAGGACCCTATCCCGCCGGTGGAGGATCTTTTCAAGTTAATAATATGAGCTCACCAAGATTTGACGATAACTATTCAGTTACTCTAGGTCCTTCTACCCGTCGTCTAATTGATATGGCAGACCCCGCTCATTCGCTAGGAATTTTACCGACAGGAAATTCGGGGCATTATGAAAGTCCTTATTATAAAGATCAGGTGCAAACCTATCTTGATAATAAATTTAGAGCACAGCTACTAAATATCGCTGAGATTAAAACTAATCAGGTTCTGGAGCTTTTACCTAAAGATTAAAGGGTAGTGAGTGGGAGAGTTTTAAACCTTTCTCATTGACGTCACAGATATAAGGAAGGATTTCAACTCCCGCCTTATGAGCTTCACGAAGTAGTTTTCCATACTCGCTATCAATATGATCGGCCGGTGCAAAACTTTTAACATCTTCA
>CAYGQW010000198.1:0-5788 GCA_964352175.1 uncultured Halobacteriovorax sp. | reverse complement strand
TTGCAGTCATAATTGCTCCTATGATTTAGCTTTCAAATTTTTTTATAATTAGACTTGAATTAATACCAAGCATTCCAAATGAATTATTTAAGATAACCCTGACATTTTTCTTAACCGGCTCTCCGATCACGAGACCATCGATGGCACACTCAGGATCAAGCTCGGTAATATTATGACAAGGATGAACTAGGCCATCTTCAAAAGCCGGCAGATTCCCGGCAAGTTCAAGTGCACCAGCGGCGCCCATGGCATGTCCGATAAATCCCTTAGTGGCATTGATAAGAGTATTTTGTGAGTTTCCAAAAACTTCTCTTACCGCCTGACATTCTTGTGTATCACCAGCAGTTGTTCCTGTGGCATGCATGTTCACAATATCAATTTCGTCTGGACCAAGACCGGCCATCTTCATGGCTTTTGCCATACATTCAGATTGACGTGTCGGGTTTGGTAAAACGAAGTCAGTAGCATCAGAGTTAACATGATAGCCTACTATCTCCCCATATACTTTAGCTCCTCTTTTTTGAGCATCTTCTAAACGCTCGAGTGTATAAAGAGCTCCACCCTCAGCGATAGCGATGCCATTTCTTTTTTTGTCTAAAGGTTTTGTCGCTTTAGTTGCATCTTCATCATGACCTAATGCTCCCTGGGCTTTGAAGGCTGCAAAGATGCCAAAGGTTTGAGGGGACTCTGAAACACCACCAGCGATGGCCTGATCAATTTCACCAAGTCGTAGCATTTGAAGCGCATGAATAAGTCCCATATTCCCTGCTGCACAGGCTGCTCCAATAGTATATGCGGGTCCTGTGATCTTTAAAGCTAGTGAAGCTTCTCCCGCGGCATTATTGGCAACAGTTCTTGGATTATGATGATGTGACCAAAGGTCTGTATCTAAATTATTTTGATAAAGTTCATGAATTTCATTTTCTGTTTCAACGTTACCATGTTCAGTAATTCCAATGTAAATTCCTACGCGGTCACGATCAAGACTTTCTAGATTGAGTTTTGAGTCAATGAGTGCTTCGGTGGCGCAGTAAATTGAAATTGCTCCAGCTCTTGTTCCACGCTTTCTCATTTTTTTATTTTGATGTTTGGTTTCATCAAAATTACAAAGACCTGCTGCCCATGTACCCATATGACGTACTTCTTTAAAGCTTAATCCACTCTTGCCATTTAATAGAGAGTATCTAAATTCTTCTAAGTTATTTCCATTTGGAGCAGCCAGGCCTATGCCAGTAATTACAATACGAGGTAATGTCATTTTGCTTCTCCTGCAAGTCTTGATAGACCAGTTCTAAGTTTGCCAGTTAGACTTGTTGAAATATGTGATTTTAGCTGTGCTAAGGCTTCTTGTGTTTCAGCACTTGGAACAGGCAAGCCAGAAATAAAGTCGAGAGCTTTTGGAAGCGCTTTAACGACATGGGGATAAGCAACATCGCTACTTCTGCCTGATAGACCGATAACAAAATTCATAACTGCTTCTGCAATCTGGCATGTTGCCATGATCGATCTAAGCCTTCTTGAACGAGTTGGTTCTTCTTCACCAAATTGTGCGAGACAACGTTCGGCAACTATTCTAAAACGTTCAATATTTTCTTGTTCACGCTTTCGAAATACGCTTGAAACGATTGAGAGTGAATCTTCACGAATACTATGAGTCTTGGCGCGACCTTCTTTCATGTCTCGAGTTTCAATCGCACCATACAAACTTAGAGTTTTTAGGGAAGAGCTAACAGCGGGTTGTGATAGGCTAAGCTCCTTGGCAATCTCTTCACTCGTCAGAGCTCTTTTAGCTAGGATTAAGAGACCAAAGACAGCACCATCTGTTCTTTTGAAACCGATGCCATTTAAAAAATCTTCAAAATGAGGAATTTCAGCCTTAAGGCTAGATTCAATAATTTCGTCCACGATAAAACCTTGATTGGATTAATTTCAAATATTTTAAAACTAAAATATCCGAAATACTCCTACTTAATCAAGGCTTAACTTAGCAAAAATGGGAAAATGATCGCTAGCAGTTTTAATATTGTAATAGGGAAGACTCACTGCTGCATAGCAAGTCTCTTTCGAGTCATAATCAGTATATTCGACGACTTTGTGCCTTGCACGAATATCTCGCTTAGACTTAATGAAGTCTGATTTGTTGCAACCCAAACTCTTGTAGTTAGACTCAGGACTAATGACACCGGCATCAACCACTGAAATATTTTTGCTTGAGAGAATGTAATCTAGTGTAAGCCTCAAAGGTTTTGGGCTAAAACCGGACCCTTCATTAGTAAACTCATAGTTTTGCATCCATGGTTTAAGTGTCTTAGAGAGTCTTTTAATGACTGCGGCGCCAGGGCTATCTTGTTGATTGATATCGGCATTGAGATCACCAACAACAATCACATAACTATCTTTTGTTATTGCAGGCCATTGGGCTCGATCAAGAGTAACTTCAAAATCGGTAGAGCCAGTTATATACCACTCAAGAAATTTTAATTGATCTGCATTTCTTTTAAAGTTGGGAGTGAATTTATTTCCAAAGCCGTAACTTGGAACAGCATGAAAGAAGATAAGATGAATATCCTTTTCATTTATTGTAGCAACTGCATGATTGAAGTTCTTATCAAATAAAACCATATCATTTGGCAAACTTCTTCCATTCGCCATTCTAAACTGGGACGGTTTTGCTTTAGAGTTGAAGTCGATCCATTTTAGATTATTAATCGTTTTCTTATAACGAAGGTCTCCCTTAATGAGCCCTGCTGTAGAGTATTGACCTGGAAAAAGTCCGTAGTTAACCGGATCAGCATGCTCCCTGGCAAGTGGACTTTCTTCAACAAAGTAAGTGTTATTCTTTTTTCTTTTGGCAAAGCTTCCGGTATTGGCTGGGGAAAAAATCTGGCTCCATTCTGCAGGGTTTAAACCTATTTTTTTAGCTAGTTTAGTTAAGTTTTCACCTTTTGATTTAGATTCTAAAGAAGGTACGCCAGGCAGGTCATATTGAATTTCATTGATTGAAAGAATGTCAAAGTCATAACTTGAAAGAACTTCTTTAACAGCTTTTAATTGAGGATTATTACTGTCATTTAGTTTTTCAGTCGTCAGCTCTTTAATATTCCAGTGAAAAATTGTTATTTGGTTTTTGTCAGGTGAAGGTAAAATCTTCGCGCACGAGACAAAAATCAACAAAAACATTAACTTTATGGACATGGACAAGCTCCAGATTTTAAAAACTTCATGCTATGATCAGCTTTATGGAACCATTTTGCAATGCTCAAAAAGTCGTTGTTCTTGGTGCTACAGGTCTGATTGGTAATCTCTTGACTCGTAAGCTTCTAGAACTAACCAATATATCTGAAGTCATAACAGTCGGTCGTCGCTCGCCAGAAATTGATCATATAAAACTTAAAAAAATTAATATTGATATGGAGCGATTTGATGAAAAAGCAGACTTTCTAATTGGAGTTGATGCCGTTTTTTGCTGTTTAGGTACCACCATGAAACAAGCAAAATCAAAATCTGCTTTTAGAAAAGTTGATTTTGAAATACCGCTCTTAGCCGCTAAAGCTGCAAAGACCAATGGCATTCATCACTTTCTTTTAGTCAGTGCTCAAGGTGCTTCCATATCTTCTCCATTTTATTACTCACGTGTAAAAGGGGAGATTGAGCAAGTTTTAAAACAGATATGCTTTCAACGAGTGACTATCGCAAGACCAGGTTTACTATTAGGACGAAAGTCTGGTGATCGTGTTTTTGAAGATATGGCCGCGTTCATCATGAAACGATTTAATCCTTTGTTTCAGGGACCTTTGAAAAAGTTTGTAGCAGTCAATGCAAGTGATGTCGCTGTTTCTCTTATTCAAAGCTACCTCGGAAATGATACGCATATATCAGGTCTCGAATTAATCGAAATTAAGAATGAATGTGTTTGAATCATGAAAGTCAGGCTTGCTTGAATGTTTGTAGGCAAAATATTGTATTTGATTATCGATTGTCTCAATTACAGCAGTAGGACTGGCTTTTAGATTGGAATTTATCCAATCATTTGGTAATTCAAGTTCAACTTGAAGCTGATTTTCAGTGACTTTAAGTTCAACATTGACTTCTTTAAAGCGAACTAAGGTTTTTGGTTTTCTGTATGAAGTGAAATGGTAAGCGTCCCATTCGAGAGACGGAGAAAAATTTAATTCAAGATAACCCGCAAGATTTTCTTTCATTAAGAATAATTCAAAACAAGTATGCTTCCAAAGGTTATAAGAGCGCTGACTCTCTTGAGGTGAAGGCCATAAAACATTATTAGCGTTTATAACTTCATAGCTTAAGGAGATAGTTTTAAGTTTTTTGGACCATGAAAATAGAATCTCCCTGCAGTAGGGAGATTCTTCAAAAGACTTTAAACTAACATTGTTTTTCAACTTTTATTTTTACCCATAACACTATTTAAAAAATCTATTGGTACAGGGAAGAATGAAGTTGTCTTTCCGTCACCACTTGAAATTTCTTTCATCGTTTCAAGATATCTTAGGATGATACCGTTTGGCTCACGACCTAAAACACCTGCAGCTTCTGATAGCTTTTGAGATGCCATAAGTTCACCTTCAGCAGAGATAATCTTGGCACGTTTATCACGTTCTGCTTGAGCTTGCTTGGCCATAGCTCTTTGCATTTCAATTGGAAGATCAATTGCTTTAACTTCTACAGCAGAGATTTTAACACCCCATGGTTCAGTTTGCTCATCAAGAATTCCTTGAAGCTTAGTGTTGATCATATCTCTATTGGCTAAAATATCATCTAGTTCAAACTGTCCGATAACAGAGCGAAGTGTGGTTTGAGCGATCTGGCTTGTAGCATTTAGAAAGTCTTCTACAGCGATGACGGCTTTTTCTGGATTATTAACTCTAAAATAAAGAACGCCATTTACTTTAATGGTTACGTTGTCACGGGTAATGATGTCCTGACTTGGTACATCCATGGTAACTGTACGAAGGTCAATCCTAACCATTTTTTCAAGCCCAGGGATTAAGATAATCATTCCAGGTCCACGAACACCAGTGAATCGACCGAGTCTAAAAACCACGGCTCTTTCATATTCTTTAAGAATTTTGATGGTATTGAAAAGTAGAATAGCGATCAGAACAATAAACGGTAATATGCCTGTCATCTTTGGTCCTTTATTAAGTCATTAACTCAGACCTAAGACTAAACTTTTCCCCTTGAAAATTCAAAGTAAATAGAGAAAATCAGATAATACTTGTGATGAAAGCTTTAATAACTCTAGGTCTCTTTTCATTTTGTTGGGGCACCTTGGCACAAAGGCTTGACGCAGATGATTTGGCTTTCGCAGCATTTATGCCAGACCCAAGAGAAGCTTTACGGGCGGCTAGAGATATCATTTGTGAAAATGGTCGACAGAGAAAATATTAATTGGCTGCTCTATCGTTACTACTTAGATTGGATAGTTAGTAGCATCTTATCATCATCTTGATTAAGCACATCAATAAGAGTTCCGTTGTCTAAGCCAATTGGTCCTTCTGCTTTCCACACTTCACCAGCAACTTTAATATGATAAATATTATCGTGAAGATTCTCTAAAACAACACCTTCCTTTCCTTTCATCGAATTAAAGACTTCAATATGTGATTTTTTCCTATCACGAATAATGACATAAGCAATTAGACCCGCAAAAGCTACAACAGCTGCAACAGTTGAAGCAATTACGCTATATGAAAGATGAAGATACGCATCATCACTTCTAAATAAAAAGAGCGATCCTGAGATAAGAGCAGCTAGGCCTGCAATTGTT
>CAYGQW010000197.1:0-5801 GCA_964352175.1 uncultured Halobacteriovorax sp. | reverse complement strand
CCAACCAGCCATTTTTTGAATCAAAATTGCCAAGCTTGGAGATACACCTTCATTAACTAGCGAACATGCCATATAGGCAGCCCCCATAAGGTGATAGTTTTTTGAAGGAATCGCTGCTCTGCCCATTGTTGGGGCCTGAATTGTTGCAATTCTTGTCTTTTCATCATCTGATATATCGACATTTAAGCCTAATGATTTTGATAAGTAGAATGCTGAATTGTCACGTGGACAATCAATCTCTCTTGGCGACTGAGCAGGGGACTCAAGTTGAATATTTCCTCGAGCGACTTCAGCTCTAAACGCTGTTAGCCGGTTAAGTTTTTGCTGAAGCGAATTTACATACTGATTGTTTGTAATTAATTTTTTTTCTTCTTCAGAAATATTTTCAATATCTTTTATTTTAAAAATATTTTTCATACTATTTACATAGTATTGTCTTGTCTCCTCTATATCATAGTCAATTGCCTGCAAGTAATTGTTTAATTGTTCGATTAATAAACTATCTGAAGAAGATGATAATTCATAAATAAGATTACCCCTTGCAGTATCATCATGACCACATACAGATATTAGGCTTAAAGCCAAATTGGGATTTCCATTACTGTATTGCATGGCTTTTTCAAAAAGCCAGCCAGGCTGTAGATGTTCATTAGGTGGCTGACCAACCTCATCATTGAGACTAGGTCTGCCTCTAAGAGGTGTCTCAGAACTTACTTCATTAATCACGTTGTCATTAATATCAACATAAAAAGCTTCAGCTAACTTAGCAAAGCACATATTATCTCTTATATTATTTTCATGATGAGCAACAATTCCCGAATTAGAAGCTCCAACACTTCCATCACCACGACTATAGGATTTGGCATTAATAATAGATAAATAACTTTCTAGACCACGTCTAAGTGCCGTATTAGGAAGGACACTCATGACTTGCTCAAATGATTTTTGTATTCGATAAATATTATCATCTCGATAAATACTATCGGAATCGGAATCGGAATCCGCACCCTTTATTGCTTCTATATACTGAGGATTTTTTAATAAGAGATTATTGTATTGATAATAATTTTTGGGAGGAAAATCTTGAGCAAAGATCGGTATTGTATGGAAAAATAAAATAGAGAGTATTAAGAAATACATACATAGATTTATCGGTAAAATTACAAAATAATTAAGAATTTATTTAGAGTTAGGTTCAACCCGAAAGGATAAAACTAAAAAAGTAGACTATTCTTTTAAATATGAGACGGTAACAAACGGATTATCCTGTCTCTGATTTAAAACCCACTTTTCAGAGATACAAGAGTAGCCTCCTTTCCCCCAGCCCTCGCCCCAAGAATTTGCGACAATAAAGCACACACTACCCTCATCTAACACCTGTGGGAGCTTGACGTAGCCTACGATAGTCACTGCATGACCGCTCGAATGAGAATCAAGTTTGCCGCCTTTATTGCGATCTTTATATAGAATTAAAGATCTTGAAGTGTAAAAATTTGGAGTAAGTTTTAGGCTGGCTACGACTGCATTTTTTGCTTCAAGCGCTTTCATAACTTCATCTAATGTCTTTAGGTAAGTGAAGTCTCCAATTTTCACAGCGCCATTTTCACATGATCCATTAAGGGGTATTTGTGTTTCATTACCAGCCTTAGAAGAACTGACATAGGGACAATTGGCTTCTAATGGAATATCTCGATTAGATTGTTCGCGCGAGTGTTCAAGTCCATATCCAACCCAAGAACCGGGCTGAGAACAAGGGCGAGACTGACAATCTTCTTTGGACGCCCAATAAAAATACTGCTCACTTAAATCAATGTTTTGTCCGTGCTGAGCAAGCATGATCTCCATTGTTCTTACACCTGCAAAGGCTGAACAAGTAGGACGATATTTTTGGTCTCTTATTGGCACGCTCATGGCAGCAGGAACGACGTAAAATTCTTTTTCTATTTTAACTTCAACGACCTTTTCTTTTTCTTTTTGGTCAACTGGCAGGATCAAAGGTAGATCGAAGGTACTATCTTCATACTTTCCTTTTTCTTTTACAAATTTCTTTTTCTCAATTTCCCAGAGTCGGATTTTCTCGGCATGTTTTTTCTTCCAGTCAGAAATCATTTGCTCCTTTAAAGCGTCAATTTCCGAATCAGCTAGATTTTGCCAGTCATCAACATTTTTAATTGCAGCATGAATCTGTTTTACCAGTTGCTTATTATCTTCCTTGGCAGCTTTAACTAGATCTGCACCAGACTTAACTTTGTCCGGATTGATGCCATTTTTTTTCGCCAGCTCTTCGCGATTTCTTCTTTTCATCTCCTCAATCATTTTTTTTCCGCGACTCATATTATTCACGTATTCTTTTTTGGGAGCGAGCTCTTTAGGAGGCTTGAGCCCTTTAGTCTCACTAATTAATTCTTCAAAAATAGAATTTGTGATGATCTCTATATTATCGTTACTTATCGCCGGGTTTAGATTACCTGGATAAAGGTTCTTGGCTTGTACTTGACTAATTAAAAGGAAGATGATCAATAGTTTCATATGGACTCGATTTTTTTACAAAATATTATCACTATTAGGCAATAACTCGCAAAATATTACCGAGATCCTTACGCTTTATTTGACTAAACAAGTATAGAGAAAAGCCCCAAAGCTTATAAAGACTTTGGAGCATTGATTATTATTTTACAAACAAGGCGTTTACAGACTTTCCATTCATAGTACGAACATGAAGTAAAACTTCACGAGAATCTAAATCGGTAGGAATTTCAGTTTCTATTGAAAATGGAACCATCTTCTTTGGGCAATCATGAGAGACTTGCTTCATTTTTGGTAGAACTGAATAAACGTCTTTATCATTATGGAAATAATCTACACGATCAAAGACATAGCAATCACTTGGGTTATGACCTTTTAGAATAACTGATTGAGAGCCTGGCTTAATAAGAACTTGTTCAACATAGGCGTAAACATGCTCATCAACTGCAGAGCTTAAGGCCTCTGTGATTTTCATTTGCCCTTTATCTTGCTGATTAACAGTGACTTTGTATTGACCACGATCAAGTACACCGACATCGACAGGAATTAGGAAAGGTACAATCATTCGAGTGCATTCTAGCTCACGAACTGGCTCGTAATTGATGGCGTAAACAGAAACAATAATATTCTTACCTTCTACTTTTACTTTTACGATTGGTGTTTTGTAACAAAGGTTTGGTAAAAAGCCAGTGATAACAATCTCCGCCATATCGTTGCTATCAAAACCTTTTGGCATATAAACTTTTGACACAGGAACTGGAGAGATAATCGGCGATGCAGCCTGAGCACAAACGCCCATAAGAGAAAGGAAGGTTACAAGTATAAGATTTTTCATTGTTAATCCTTAGTTTGAGATGATTAGTTTTTGCATACTAATTGCAAAACAAACCTGAGGAGAAGCATGAAAAAAGATGATTTAGATCAGTTTATGAATTTTTCTAGCAGAAGTTGTTTTTCAAGGTAAGGGCTTATAGCCCACTGTTTTTTAAAATCCTGATAACTTTTAAGCAGTTGAGCTATCTGCTTTGCATCTCGATTAACCTTCACGCAGCGAAGAAGAATATTTTTCGCAGTATGCTCAAGGCTTATAAACTCCATGCTCTGAACTTTGTAACCACATACTTCAAGAAGCTGAGTTCTCATCGTATCTGTTACAAGCGCCGTCATGCGATCGCGGAAAATTCCATGTTTAAGCAAAATATTAGAATCGTTATTCTGTAATTGTTTGTTAAGCTCATGCTGACAACAAGGTACGAACATCATCTGCTTGGCATGATTTCGAAGAGAAAACAGAATGGCGTCATCAGTGGCCGTATCACAGGCATGTAAGGTGACGACAAAGTCTACTGGATCATCTGTTTTAAAATCATGAATAAAACCATGGGCGAAGTGAAGTTGATCAAAGGAAATATTCTTGGCAATTTCGTTGCAGTGATTGATCACTTCTTGCTTAAGATCGATTCCAGTTATCTTAACGTTAACTTTTTTTATGTTTTTAAAATAATGATATAAAGCAAACGTAAGATAGGACTTACCACAACCAAAATCAACGGCATGAAAGTCGCTTATCTTCTGGTCTTTGTACAAGTCATCAACGAGTTCTACAAAACGATTAATTTGTCTAAATTTCTTATACTGAGTTGGCTTAACGCTGCCATTTCCATCCATGACACCTATAGCGATAAGAAACGGGCAAACCACTCCATCAGGAATGAGATACTGTTTTTCTCGATTATGGTTAGAAGTTTCCGTCTTTTGAGATGATTTTGTTAAAATCTTCGCTTTAAGCTTTTTATTAATAAGTATTTGAGTTTCTAAAGCTTCAGTCTTAACCAGACATTGCTTGAATTGTTGTATGTACATCGAAAGATCATCTTTGATGAAGTCTTTTTTTAGTACTGTTTTAATATCGGTATGTTTTTGTAATCGAAGTTCAACTTTAACTTCATCTGGATTACTTAACGAGTTGATGACAATGCTTCGTAGTTCGCCAGATTTATTCACCGGTGAAGAAAAGGTACACTTATCAAAATTGTCATCGTTCAATTGGGCAACAATGGTGTCGATCGCGTTTTGCATAGCCTATCTTTTAATCTCAATATTCATTACATCAAGCATTAGTATAGTTCTATGTATTGCTTAAAGCTATGATATTAGGGAGTAAGTCGGATTATCATCTCCGCTGACTCCAAAGAACTCCACGTCGGGTCTAAATGCTATAAATTTCATTACAAGAATATCTTTTACTTTTGGTAAACCTAACTTCCTATCCATCGTAATCTCCTAAAATAAAAGATAGACCATCATTTCAAGGAAGTTATTGTGAATAATATAAACTTAATCGTGAACCCATAGGAAACCCATATGGATTAAAAAGTTGAATTATTCTTCTTCCTCTGAAGCAGGAGAAGAATCATCTAAATAATCTTTTGGACTATCATGCTTAGTCATTCTTCCGGCCATATTATCGAGGGATCGAACTAATTTATCTGAAGCTGTTTCGATAGCATCAGAAATATTGTCTGCATGGTGAGTTACAACAATTGGCTGATGATTAGCGACACGAGCTTCTAACAAACAACGCTTATCATCTGAGCCAGGCTTTCCAGCATTTTCATCTGAAAGATGAACTTCAATACGAGTAATGGCATTTCCAAAACGACCAAACTTTTCTGAAAAACTTGAGTCGATATAATTGTTAAGCTCTTCGCTTCCTTCAATGTTGTGATCTGTGTTAACTTGAATATTCATAGCTCTCCTTAACTGCTTTGCAGTGTTGGTATTATAGACCTTTAAAATGAAAATGAAATGACATAAGCCATTAAACTAAAGATCCTGCCTACTTATATCCGCACATTTCATTCGAATATCCGATGTAACCCACCGACGTTTTTCCTCCGATTTTAAAACTAAAGCTCGGCAGGACCTGTCGTGCACAATAGATTTCAAAAATTAATTGAATAAGGGTCCTGCTCCCCAAAAATGATCATTGCCACGGCAACTGTATGCGACATAAGATTCTCCATTTTAGAGGTTAATATAAACGAACAATAGCATCAATAAAAATAGATATAATATGTAATTACGAATTAAGGGATAGATTAAATATATCAAAAAATGTGTTAGGACTTTTCAAAAATATGTTGAGCGATTGTCAAAGAAACTTCTTTGTATTGACTTTTACGAAGACAAAAATCATGACTGATGCCGACACATTTCTTGAATGGCATATTCTGAGGCAAGGACTTAATCGCCTCTTCGGGAACCCAATAATC
>CAYGQW010000196.1:0-5854 GCA_964352175.1 uncultured Halobacteriovorax sp. | reverse complement strand
AGTTAACGTATTGGAAGATTTATCATTGAATTATTAATCTTCAAGAAGAATGCAGAAGTTCCCAAAAGTGCTGCACTTAGAAATAAAATAGTAAAAAATAGAAACTTAATCTTTGCAGATGACTCAGATTTCATCTTTACTCTTTTTCTTGGTGAAAAAATAAATTTAGGTCGAACGATAAAGGTGAGAGAAATATTCAGGACTAAAACCCATATCGACCATGACAAGATAAAATGGTTTATGGGATCAAGCGTGATCAATTCTAGCTTCTGCCTCTAATAGGAAAGAAACAAGGGCGTTCTTAAATGGGGGAAGACCTTGGCCTTTCTCAGCTGAAATAAAATGAATATCTCTAATAAAAGAATAATCCTTAGATAACTGGGGTTTTAATTTATTGAGAACAGCTCGGTCCTTTTGTGTCTTGAGTTTATCGAGCTTATTAAAAGCTAGAGAACACCTTAGGGGATATCGAGCTAACCAGTGATGAAATTCTCTATCAGCATCCTGGTCGGGATGCCTGGCATCTTGAACATTAACAATGCGAATACTTTCCTTTACCGAGGTAAAGAATGTTGTCATTAGTTCATCCCAGTTTTTTGCCATTTCTTTGGAAATTTGAGCATGGCCGTATCCTGGCAAATCAAACAGCCAGAATTTTTTAGGATGAATTGATTTTGTATCAGGATCAAATAATTCAAATTCGAAAACATTTACTTCACGAGTTCTTCCAGGTGTTTTGGAGGTTCGTGCGGTCTGTTTTCCGAACAATGAATTGATCAAAGTGGACTTTCCAACATTAGATCGACCAGTAAAGGCGAGTCCGACAGGAAACTCTTGTTCTTGAAAAAAGTCACGTAACTGTTGGGCATCAGAGAAGCCGAAGCGAAAATTAGTGCTAGCAGGGCGTATTTGGTAAGACATGAAATGATCATAACAGTTTGGCATCCAATTTGTAGAGGACTTTAGTAGGAAAGTTATCAAAGTGGAGCAAAAATGACTGATTCAGCACAAATTTTAAGCTTTATACAAAAACAAGACGATGTTCGAATTTTACCTGTAAGCCTCGAAAATCATTGTTTGGAACACGAGGATATAGTTCAAATCTACCCAATAAATGGAAAGAAAAGGACTCTACAACTCAAGAGAACTCAATATCACTTTCTGAGTACTCTGAGTGCAACTGAAGTTCTAACAAATAGAGTTCACCTTAGGGGATTAGCTATTGATGACAAAAAAGAGCTCTCAATCAACTTGATCAATATGAAGTTAAAGAGTGGCTCGTATAAAAAAATCTACATAGCAAAAAGCCTCTATGACTTTAGGCTTAATGGCCAGTGGGTAAGAGAGGCGATACTTAAAGTCGGAGATATTATAGACTTCGCTCTGAATAGACTGACTTTTGAAAAAAAAGAAAATTATCATTTAAAACAGAACGAAGAGCCTATTAGTCTTCCAATAGCCAAGTCAAATCTACCAATACTTATTGAGGGTGAAACCGGAACAGGTAAAACATATTTAGCAAAAAAAATCCATGAATTAAGTGGAGTTAGTGGAAAGTTTGTTCATTTGAATCTGTCAGCATTTTCCGAGGGACTAATTGAATCGGAGCTTTTTGGCCATTGTAAGGGAGCTTTTACAGGAGCCAATCGTGATAAAAGAGGTGCTTTTGTAGAAGCTAATCAAGGTACCTTATTTCTAGATGAAATCGACTCAATGCCTAAGTCTTTGCAAACAAAGCTTTTGCTTTTTCTAGATGACGGTAAAGTTAGAAGCGTTGGTGCAAACTTCTCTACGCAAATAAAAACGAGAATTATTGCTGCTTCGGGATCGGACTTAAAGCTTAGGATCAAGAATGGGCATATGAGACAGGATTTCTACCACCGACTTGCTAGTGGGGTTCAAATTTCAACCAAGCCGCTAAGAGAAAATACACAAATGATTCGAATTATTATCGAAGAGTTTTCTCGGAAAAATTCTAGAGTATTTTGCCAAGAGATGATCAAACTTTATGAACGGATGCCTTGGCCGGGAAATATTAGACAGCTAAAAGGACATTTAGAAAAGAAACGAATTGCGAGAACAAATGGTTTAATTCGTTGGGATGAATATGATGAACATTTACTATTGTCTAAATCTCTTGTCTCACTTAAGTCAGATCATAGTTTAATGACATTTAGAGAATTAAAAAAAGCTTACGCAAAGATTGTGCTCTCTCGCTGCGAGCATCATTATCCGAGCGCTGCCAAGATACTTGATATTTCATTAAATACTCTAAAGAAATTAGATTAGATTATGCTGCCAAAATAGATGAAATATAGATTTGATCTATTTTGCCTTTAATTTTCATCTTTAAAATCAGTTGATTGAGTTCGGCTTTAATTTTTTCTTTGAGAATAAGTTTCCCTTCATCACTTAAAGGGAAGCCGGGAATAATCGGCTCAACTTTTGAGTTGAGTACATCCTCTAATAGGTAGGAGTTATCGTAGAAGTATTCTCTAATATATCGATTAGATGAAATGATAGTGAAATCAATTTGCAGCTTTCTAAGGGCAGACTTTCCTTCAATATAAGAAGGCACAATAACGTTTGATACTAAAAGCTCTCGCTCGTTTCTCTTATAATAACGCGGTCTAGACTCTTTTGGTCTCTCAATCGATGCAGGTACACGATCAACAATACCTGCCTCTTGAGCAATTTTATTTGAGCTATTGTAGACGCCAATACCAGTAATTGTTCCAACTGTTACAAGAATGATGCTCGATGCAAGAGCTCCAGGAGAAACATTTGTAAAAAATAGAGTCAACTTTTTGTAAAATGGCATGATGGCCCATTCGCAAATTGCTATTAAGCTTGCTGCAACTCCAAACTTACTCCACTTTCCTTTCTTACCTTCTGCTAAATTCTTATTCAGATTAGCTCTAATCGTGCTCACTTGATTTGTAGCTGATGACTTTAGGTTAGAAACTTTTTCACTCAGAGTCGCTGGTGCTTGGGAGATTTTATCTTTAGAGCTAGAGATCGAATGACCAGCTTGTTTGGAGATCTCTCTAAGTTTTTCAGGGGTAGCACTTTTGAGAATTTGTGAGCAGCTTGAAAAAGTACTTTCAAGTCGCTTATTAATTCTGCCTTCAATTTTTTCCCACTTTTTCACTTCATCCTCACAAGCCCTTTATCGGTTAAAGAAGCTTTGATATTGAGATGTTTATGATGCTTTTAGTCAATTATAACCCATTATTGAGGCAATTCTGTTCACTTTGAGCAGATAGAAGGCCCATTACTGAATCTATTACTCAGAATTAACGATAAAGACAGTGAGAGTTGGAGCGCCATAGAGGGGATTAACCGTGATTAAGTATTCGATTTTATTATTCTCAGTTGTGATTTCGGTAGGTTGTACAAATATGATGACCGACAGAACGTTCGTTGATGAAATGGATAGAGAGTCTGATGGTATCTGGGTTGCTGGTCGTGACTTTCAAACAGTCGCCGGAGACAGCGGAGAAGTTTATCGTTCACGCGAAGAAATACGAAATCGAACACCTGCAAGTCATTATGAGAAGACGCAAACGGATTTAGAAAAATCGATTGAAATTGAGCTTAATAGAAAAATTTCAGCCTTGGATGAAAATACATATTTGAAATATCAGCGCGATAAATCTGTCCTATCTACCCCTTCTGAAAAAATTTATTACCTTGGTCTATCTGAGAGAGAAAAACTAGAATATGTTCGACTAAAAAATGCAGGTGGCATCGATCAGTCTATTAAACCATATGCATTTTTATCCAACTATAATGCCGAAGATACTCTCTCATTAAAAGCATTCTACCAAAGTCGATTCGAAGAGAGAGCAATTCAACTTGGAATGAATAAACAAGATGTCGTACAGAATTGGGGGGAGCCACATAATGTAGATTATGCAGGAGATCCTAGACTCCAAAATGAACGTTGGTCCTTTAGAGAAAAAGGCAAGGTTCATAGAGTATACTTCGAGGGTGGCCTGGTTCAGGGCTGGATTGTTGATTAAATAAAATAATTACTTAAAGTATGGATATTTTCGCTGTATGCGAGGTGCGTCATGCTTGAGAGACTGCACCTTTTTGACTAGAGTTAGCGGATTATAATCGAAGGCGATGGGATATGGATTTTATCACTATCCCTAGTGTTTTTCCGGGGGTGTGTATGAGTGATCTCAGCAACACATTTACATTAGATTTTGAAAGACCAGTTAGAGATTTAGAAAATCAAATTGAAGAACTAAAGCAAGCGAGTCTTAGGCCTGAAGTTGATATCAGTACAGAGATAAAAGCTTTGCAAAAAAAAGTATCTCTACTTATTAAAGAGATTTACGGCAATTTAAGTCCATGGGAGCGAGTACAATTATCTCGCCACCCGAATCGTCCACATACATTAGATTACGTTAAATTAATGGTTGATGACTTTCACGACATCGCCGGTGACCGTCACTTTGCTGATGATCAGGCAATGGTTGCAGGTTTTGGATATTTAGATAATCAAAAGATTGCTATTATTGGAATAGAGAAAGGTAGAAAGACTAAAGAGAAAGTGACTCATAATTTTGGTATGCCACGGCCAGAAGGATACAGAAAAGCATTAAGAGTTATGAAGATGGCGAGTCGTTTTAATATACCAGTTGTTGCTCTTGTAGATACTCCTGGTGCTTATCCAGGAATTGGTGCTGAAGAAAGAGGGCAAGCATCGGCTATTGCCGAAAATCTGGCTGAGATGTTTGATATAAATACACCAATCGTAGCTGTCGTGATTGGAGAAGGTGGTTCAGGTGGAGCGTTGGGAATTGCCGTTGCTGATAAAGTTTTGATGATGGAGTACTCTGTATACTCTGTAATCTCTCCTGAATCTTGTGCTTCTATTTTATGGGCTGATCCTAAAATGGCAGAAACAGCAGCCAATGGTCTACAGCTTGGACCTAATAAAGCTTTAGAGTTAAAAGTCATCGATTCTATTATTCCTGAACCTGCAGGCGGAGCTCATCGTGATTGGACTCAATCTGCAGATATTGTTAAGAAATCAATTCTTAAAGAACTGAAATCTCTAACCATGAAAAAACCAGATGCGCTTAAGAAAAAAAGATACGAAAAGTTTAGAGAAATAGGTAACCAGACATTGGTTTGGAAGGATTAATAATCTCGTGACAAGTTTACAATCTATGACAGGTTTTGGAAGAGGAGAGTCAGGTAATGATGACTTTCATCTTGTCGTTGAAATAAAGTCAGTCAATCATCGCTATAAAGATATTCGATTCAGGATGCCAAGCTCTTTTAATTCACAGGAACAAGAGTTGAGGCAAAAGATAGGCGAGAACTTTCGCCGTGGAAGTTTCGATATTTCAATTCACTTGAAACGAGCCGAAGGTAAATCAAAATTTGATGACATCGATACGCAGAAAGTTGATCAGTTTATTAAAAAAATTATGACAGTTGATTCGATTTCAAAAGAACAAATTAAAATTGATCCGACAACTTTTTTACGAAATGAATTCCTCAAGGATCAAGACCTTGAAGCGGACCCTTCTTTACCAATTCTACTTCATGAAGCCTTTGAACTTGCTATTTCTCAACTTGAGAGATCTAGAAATCAGGAAGGGGAAAAGCTGACTCAGGTGATGGCAGATCATCTTGCAGAATATCTCAAACAGTTTAAAGTCATTGAAACGAAAGCGGATAGTTTTAGATCAATAATTGAGGAAAGGCTTAAGAAGAAAATACTGGAATTATCAAAAGAAATATCGATTGATGAACCTAGATATCTACAAGAAGTAATTTATTATTTAGAAAAAATGGATGTTCAAGAAGAAATTAATAGAGTTAAAACTCA
>CAYGQW010000195.1:0-5945 GCA_964352175.1 uncultured Halobacteriovorax sp. | reverse complement strand
TTTAGTTTTGGAAAAAAGCCTATGGCGGCCGATCTAATTGATTTAGAAGAAGTGATTGAGGCTTGTGAAGCATGCTCGAAAGAGCAGATAGGAGCTTTGATTATTTTAGAAAAGGATCAAGGTCTGATGAATTTTATATCGACCGGAACAAGGCTTGATGCTGAAATTCATTCAGATATACTTTATGCCTTGTTTCAATCAAGATCGGCGCTACATGACGGAGCAGTGATTATTTCTCGTAGGAAAATTGCAGCTGCGGGTTGTTTCTTGCCTCTATCAAAAAACGTTGAAATCGAAAGACATATGGGAACTAGGCATCGTGCCGCTATAGGGCTGTCAGAGGTTACAGATGCCATGGCCATCGTTGTCAGTGAGGAAACGGGTCGAATCAGTATAAGTTATGATGGTAAGTTAATTTCTTGTCCAACAATAAATGAACTTCGCAAAGTTATTGAAAAAGTTATGGGTTCTGATACTAACTCTTCGTCATCTAAAATTCTTGGTGACTTTATATGATTTACTCATTAAAAAAATTAGGACAGTCGCATATATTTTTAAGAATTGCTTCAGTTATAGCTGGAACTACGTTGTGGTTTTATGTTCTAAATTCAGAACCTGTTAGAGTTGAACGTGAATTTCCTTTAAAGCTTCTAATGCCCCAATCACAGGTTGTTTCTAATAGCTGGCCTCAGTCAATTAAAGTTGAATTAAAGGGTGCTAGAGTTTTTTTAGAAAACGTTCAGCCTGAAGGTATCGAAATAATCACTGAAGTTGCTTCTGCTCCTAAAAAACAAACCATAAAACTTTATCCAAGTATGATTGCTCTACCATTTGGGGTTGAAGTTGTTTCAATGATACCTGATACGATCAACCTACAGTTAGTAAAAGAGTCAGCTAAAACTCTAAAGATTAGACCAATTGTCACAGGTGAAGTAGGTCCTGATGTTGCTTTTGATATAGAAAAAATATCGCCTAGTACAGTTAAAGTGTCAGGACCATGGAATGTGTTAAAAGACCTTAAAGATATTCCTACGGTGGCAATGAATTGGAATGATCTAGATACTACAAAAGGCTCAGTAAAGGTTAATCTTAGGGATCTTGATGCTAGGCTTGATTACGATAATACCAGCGAGGTCGAGATTTTCTTTAAAGTTCGACCAAAAAAGGCAAATCTAACACTTAAAAATATCCCTATACGTTTTGTTACAAGTGCGACACGTATTACGAGTCGTGTTAAAGAAGTTTCTTTGGAAGTTTTAGCTCCTGAGTCTCCTGGATTTAAGCTTACTACTGACAATGTTCAAGTTATGGCGGATATACCTGTAGGGAAAAAAGGAAGTGTTAATGTTGAATTACGCGCAGTGCTTCCTGAGGGAGTACATCTTTTGCAGATTCATCCCAGCTCCATTAGTATCAACGTCAAATAATAAGAGGTTTTTCCATGTCTAGTGAACGTAAATTATTTGGCACCGATGGTATTAGAGGCAAAGCAAATGTTTATCCAATGACTGGTGATATTGCTTTTGTTCTTGGGCGAGCAGTTACCGCTCATTTTCAAAAATTTAATCGCCGAAATAAGCAGCCTCTTATCATTGTCGGAAAAGATACAAGGCGTTCTTGCTATATGCTCGAGCAAGCCTTTTCTGCCGGAGTTTGCGCCCAAGGCGGAGATGTCGTACTAACTGGACCTCTACCTACTCCAGGTGTAGCTTTTGTTACACAAAGTATGCGTGCAGATGCTGGTGTTATGATCTCAGCTTCTCATAATGCATTTGATGATAATGGAATTAAGATTTTTGATGCTCAGGGCTTTAAGCTTCCAGATGAAGTTGAAGCTGAGTTAGAACGACTTATCGAAAACCCACATCTTTTAGAAATTAAACTTGGTGCTGATCTCGGACGAGCTAAAAGACTGGAAGAAGTTTTTGGCCGCTACCTTGTTCACACAAAAAGTGTTTTTCCTCCTCAGTTTGATCTAGAAGGATTAAGAATCGTTCTAGATTGTGCTAATGGCGCTGGCTATAAAATTGCACCAATGATGTTTAGAGAGCTTGGTGCAGAAGTCATAGCTCTTGGTGTTGAGCCAAACGGTCAAAATATTAATCTAGAAAGTGGAGCACTACATCCAAAACGTGCTGCCGAAGCTGTTGTTAAGTACCGTGCTGATATTGGCATCTGCCTTGATGGAGATGCTGATAGACTGGTCGTTATTGATGAAAAAGGTAAAATTATTGATGGTGACAAAATTATAGGATTGTTCGCCAAGCATCTTAAAGATACCAATGTATTAAAATTAGGGGACAAAGTTGTTGGAACTGTCATGTCCAATTTAGGCTTAGAGAAGTTTGTTAAAAATTTAGGCCTTGAATTTCTAAGAACTAAAGTAGGGGACCGTTATATTATTGAGGAATTAAAAAGTAATAATGCAATTTTAGGTGGTGAGCCCTCTGGTCATATTATTTTTCAAAATTTATCTACCACAGGTGATGGTGCGCTGGCAGGTCTTAAGTTTATCGAAACAATGAAGTTTTATAATAAAAAAGCGAGTCAGCTTGTTAGTGATATTCCATTATTCCCGCAAGTCTTAAAAAATTGCAAAGTTAAGAAAAAACCAGATTTCGAAGATGTTCCTGCTATCGTGAGTGCACTGAAAAAGGCACAGATCGACCTTGGGGAAAAAGGTCGAGTTCTTCTGCGCTATTCAGGTACTGAAAACCTTGCCAGAGTGATGGTTGAAGGTCAGGACGAAAAGCAAATTCATGGTGTTTGTAATGTACTGGCTAATATCGTAGGTAAGGAATTAAATTAATGAAAGAATTAAAGCCCCGCTTAGGCGTCAATATTGATCATGTTGCAACTTTAAGGCAGGCGCGTGGTGAAGATTATCCAAGTGTCGTAGAAGCTGCAGTTGTTTGTTTGCAATCAGGTGCAGATCAAATAACAATTCATTTAAGAGAAGATAGACGTCATATACAAGACACAGATGTTGAAGCAGTGAGCTTGGTAACGAAAAAGTATGGCAAACCACTTAATCTCGAGATTGGTTGTCATAGTGAAATAATCGATATTGCTCTTGCAACGGGACCAGATTGGGTATGTTTAGTCCCAGAAAAACGTGAAGAAAGAACAACTGAGGGAGGACTCGACCTTAAGGACTCATCAAATTTTGAAAGGATTAAAGATAGCTGTCTACGTTTGAAGGCAGGTTTGCCTAATTTAAAAATTTCACTTTTTTTAGAATCTGACTCTGAAACTCTTAAAAAATCACTGACTCTCCCTATAGATGCAGTTGAAGTTCACACCGGTGAATATGCTCGTGCATTTCTTCATGGTGAGCAGACGGAAGATTATCTTGCTGACTTTAGACGTGCTCATTTGTTACTAAAAGAAGCGGGTATTGGTTGTCATGCTGGTCATGGCCTAACGCAAGAAAGTCTTCAACCGTTGCTGCAAGAGGGCATTTTTGCTGAGTATAACGTTGGTCATTGGCTTATTTGCCAGGCCATTTTCCAAGGTCTTGGTAAAGTTGTCTCTACAATGAAAGATTCTTGCGATAAAAGTCCTTTAGTTTAAAATAGCTAAATTATCATCCAGACTTTAGAGGAGCTCACCCATGCGAGTGGTTACATCCAATGAAATGCGCGAAATCGAGGATTCTTCATTAAGGGAATTTGGTTTTACTGAAGCCATGGTTATTGAGAATGTAGGTCTGCGTGGTGCGGACTATATTGCTAAAACCTTTTTAACTGATAATGATTTCTCAGAACTCGTTGTCATGGTCGGCCGTGGTAATAATGGTGCTGATGGTCTCGCAATTGCTAGGCACCTAGCGAATGAAGGGTTCGAAGTTCGTGCGTTTTGTATGTTTGATGAATCTGAATGCAGCTCAGAACTTAAGCAGCAAAAAAAGTTAGCCTTCGAGTTTGGTGTAAAAATAAATGAAATTCGTGATGTTGAATCACTGCAAGATTTCTTCACTCAAAGTGGAGGGCATTATCTCGTTGTCGATGCTATTTTAGGTATGGGGTTTAGACTTCCACTTTCGAACTATCTATTTGATGCCGTTGGAACAATCAATGAACATGCCGCTGTAATCCTTTCAATTGATCTTCCAACCGGTGTAACTGCTGATCACGGAGAAACTGGAGGGGCAGCCATTGAAGCTAGCGTTACTCTTGCAATTGGTCTTCCAAAAACAGGCCATTATACCTACGATGGTGCCCAGCACAGTGGTGTTGTTGAAGTGCTCGATGCTGGCTTTCCAAGACAGCTTCTAAGTGGAGGAGATACAGCGCTATTAACCCACGAAGGAATTACGAATATCTATCGTCCTAGAAATAAGTTTGCTCATAAGAATACTTTTGGTCATTGTCTCGTTGTTGGTGGCTCGCAAGGGCTAACTGGTGCCTTAATGATGGCTTCTCAGTCAGCGCTCAAAGTTGGAACTGGTTTAATTACTGCCAGTACTTGGGAAGATAATTACGCCGAGCTTGCGTCACGAATGATCCCTGAAATCATGACAGGAATAGTTCCAACTGAGCCTCTTGATGTTAAAGAAACAATTAGAGAGCTTGGTCGCTATGATGCTATTGTTGTCGGCCCTGGAATGGGACGTACAAAGCGAACACGTCACGCCGTGATTGATATTTTAGATAATTTTTATGGCCCTGTGATTGTCGATGCAGACGCTATTAGGGCTTTGTCCTTAGATAAAGATATTGAATTGCTTAGAACGCGTCGTGGTCAAACCATCTTCACTCCTCATATTGGAGAATTTGCAGCTTTTTCAGGTTTGAGTACTGAAGAAATTTTAAAAGATCCAATTAGTAAGCTTAAAGAAATGGTTGATAAAACAAACTCATGCATCATTTTAAAAGGTGCTTGTACTTATTTAGGCTTTCCCACTGGTGAAGTCTTTATCAACTATTACCCAAATGACGGCATGGCCAGTGGTGGCTCTGGTGATGTCCTTGCAGGTATCATTGGTGGTCTCGCTGCTCAAAATGCTCCAGACCCATCAAAGTCTGGAATTTTTCAAGGTGCTGAACAAGGATTATTCTTTCAATCAATTTGTTTAGCGGTCGTTGCCCACACACTTGCTGGAAAATTTGCAGCTACTAAGTTGGGTGAGAGATCGATGACGGCTACTTCAATCATTGATCATCTTCCAGAAGCTTTTTCTGAGATGGGTGGACAAGAGTGAAAGTCTTAAGAACATGGAAAAAAGCCCATGAGTCAGACTTAGAATCTCTTGTATTAGAGCTTAAAGACCTTGTTCTTAAACCTTCAATTGTCATTTTATCTGGTCCCCTCGGTGCTGGAAAAACCACTTTCGTAAAAAACTTTTCAAAGTTAGTGGATCCGCTATCAAATGCTACCAGTCCAACATATGCGGTTATCAATGAGGGGACTAAAGTTGTCCACGCCGACTTTTATAGAATTGAAACAAGTGAAGAGGTTTTACATTTGGAATTACCTCTATACCTGGAAGGTAAAGATTATTTTTTAGTCGAGTGGGGTAAGCGGTTTTTACATCGTTTGAGTTTAGAAGTTCCTGAAGAGTTTAATTTTTACGAACTTAAAATTGATATTGTTTCTCCAGAAGTTCGAAATATAGAACTGTCAGATATCTCAGATGAGATCTAGTAAGCTTTAAAATCTCGTATCAAGCAGGAATTCTTTTCCGACTATGTAAGTCTGACATATAATTAAATTCAATGAATCTACGAATAAAAATAGAGCTAACTAGTTGGTTTTAAATCGCTTGAGTAAGAGTGTAGGCCTTTTTAAGAATTTTATGTTTTTTGTTGAGTCGCTATTGTTGACGGTGATGATTTTATGTTGCCATAATACTCGTGAAGCAAGGTTTTGAGGGAATTTAAGACTTTGGTTCAAGAATGGGGAAAAGGACTTGACCCTATTTTGAAAGACAGCACATTTGAAAA
>CAYGQW010000194.1:0-5949 GCA_964352175.1 uncultured Halobacteriovorax sp. | reverse complement strand
AATTGCAACAGATGCACTTCTAGGTGAAGAGATTGAATGTATAGACCAACCGAAAACGAAGCACTTTAGCATTAAGCAATCGACTTTTCCCTTTGATCGTTTCGTAGATGACAGTATTCTTCTTGGACCCAAGATGCGCTCAACGGGTGAAACAATGGGAGTTGACTTTAATAAGTATCTCGCTCTCTTAAAATCTCATCAGGCTAATTATCCCAATTTAGGCTCAAAAGGGAAGATTTTAGTTAGCCTAGCTGATGACTCTAAAGAGATACTTGTCCCTTATTTGAAATTACTTTACGAGACTGACTTTGAATTCATTGCAACAAAAGGGACTTTTGATTGCCTTAGAATTCATAATATTCCATGTAAGCTTTTCAATACAGAAAAGTCCCGTGAAGTGTTTAAAGATAAAACATTGAAAATCGTATTTAATACTGCACGAAATAATAGCCTAATAAATAATAGGCAAGATATTCGAAACTTAGCTATTTTATATAAAATTCCTTGCTTTACTCGTTTGGAGAATATTCAGGCTCTCTCTAAAGCATTATTTGAAACACATAGTTCTGAAGCTATACCGGTGGCTCTTCAGGAGCTATATTGACATTGTTCAAGGGTGAGCTTCGCTAACTTTTGCTTGAAATATAAAAAATGCTATGATGTACTTACTAAACTTAAATCCTAACGAAAGTATCCAAATATGAATTTAATGCCGACAGAGAAAAAATTTGGGCTCTCGTTCTCAGCTATATTTCTTGTACTGTCTATTATTTCTCGCAAACAAGTATCTTTGAGTATAACTTTTATATTACTTGCCTCGGTGCTTACAATAATCTCATACACTGCACCGACCTATCTAAAAAAACTTAATGTCATGTGGTTTCAGTTTGGAAATCTTCTAGGCCGCTTTATTAATCCCATTTCAATGACCATTATTTTTTACTTTGTATTTACTCCATATGCCTTAATGTTTCGACTTTTCGGAAAAAGAACGCTTGATTTGAAATATGACAAACAAGCGAAGACGTACTGGAAGGATGCTGCAAAGGATGCATGGATTGGTGAGAAAATGAGAAATCAATTTTAAGGAGTTTCAATGTCTTTTTTTTATGATTTTTTGTCTTTTTTAAAGTCAAGAAAAAAGCTGTGGATGCTTCCATTGTTCCTTTTTTTACTGGCAACAGTTGGATTACTTGTTTTATCCCAAGGTTCAGTATTTGCTCCTTTTATCTATAGTATTTTTTAGACAAGGTAATCTGTGAAAATTCTAGGCATTTCGGCTTTTTATCATGATTCTGCCGCAGCATTGATTGTTGATGGGGTAGTAATTGCAGCAGCTCAAGAGGAGCGATTTACCCGCATTAAACATGATAGTCAGTTTCCAAAGGAGGCAATATCATACTGCTTAAAAGAAGCTAATATCACTCTTGATGAAATTGATTACGTTGCATTTTATGATAAACCCTTCTTAAAGTTTGAGCGTTTGATTGATACTTATTTCGCTTATGCTCCAAAAGGATTGAAGTCATTTTCAATGGCATTACCGGCATGGATTAAGGACAAGCTTTTTCAAAAATCTAATATTCTAAAGAGCTTAAAAGACATTTCGCCTACCTGTGACTTTAAAACTAAATTATTATTTACTGAGCATCATCAATCACATGCTGCTAGTGCATTTTTTCCTTCACCATTTGAAGAATCCATTGTGCTTACAATGGATGGAGTTGGTGAATGGGCCACAACATCTATATCAAAAGGTTGTGGAAATAAGTTAGAAGTTCTAAAAGAAATACATTTTCCACATTCACTTGGCTTGCTCTATAGTGCATTTACTTACTATACCGGTTTTAAAGTTAATTCTGGTGAATACAAGTTAATGGGATTAGCACCATACGGAGAGCCGATATATAAGGACCTTATATATCAACATTTAATAGACGTTAAGGATGATGGCTCATTTAGACTTAATATGACTCATTTTGATTACTGTACCGGTTTAACAATGACCTCACCATCTTTCTCTAAGTTGTTTGGTCATAATCCTAGACAATCACAAGAACCACTAACTCAATTTCATATGGATGTCGCTGCTTCGATTCAAGTGGTTTTAGAGGAAGTTGTCATAAAAATTGCAACTCACATAAGAAATGAATATCAGATTCGCAATCTTTGCCTTGCCGGAGGTGTTGCTCTTAATTGCGTTGCTAACGGTAAGTTACTAAATAAAAAGATATTTGATAGGATCTGGATACAACCAGCATCAGGAGATGCCGGTGGGGCTCTAGGTGCTGCACTTAGTACACATTATCAATTTTTAGATAATGAAAGAAAAGTAGATACTAATGGCGATCAACTTAGAGGCTCATATCTCGGTCCTAACTTTTCTGATAAAGAAATAGAAAAGCAGTTAATTGAATTAAAAGCTATTTATCAAGTTTTAACTGAAGAAGAATTAATTGAGTCTGTAGCGTCAGCTCTTGAAGAGGGTAAATCCATAGGTTGGTTCGACGGTAGGATGGAGTTTGGACCGAGAGCGCTAGGTAATCGATCAATTATTGCTGATGCTAGAAATAAAAATGCTCAGCGCGACCTAAATTTAAAAATAAAATTCAGAGAATCGTTTCGTCCCTTTGCTCCCTCAGTTCTAGCTGAAAGTGTCCAAGACTATTTTGAACTAGATGAGGACAGTCCATACATGTTGATTGTTTCGGAAGTATCAGAAGAGCACCAACGTAAAATGACTGATGATGAGAAACAACTCTTTGGAATTGAGAAACTAAATATTTCTCGATCAAATATACCTGCAGTAACACATGTTGATTACTCTGCTCGTATTCAAACGGTTCATTCAGACACTAATCCAAGATATCATAAACTTATTTCTAAATTTAAAGAGAAGACAGGTTGTCCCTTAGTAGTTAATACATCTTTTAATGTACGAGGAGAGCCTATCGTCTGTACCCCTAAAGACGCTTTTAACTGCTTTATGGGTTGTGACCTTGATTATTTAGCAATTGGTAATTTTTTACTCAAAAAAGAGGCTCAAGATCCTAATTTAAAGAAAGATTACAAGAATCAATTTGAATTAGATTAATACTTCGAGAGGATTTCGTGTTTGTTTTAAAAATTTATATTTACCTGATGTCTATAACCTCAGGCCTAGCTCTTTCCCTTGCTGTTTTCCTTTCAAAGCCATTGTACCTTATTTCCATCCTTATTTTATTTTTTATCACTAACCTATTTCTTGCCTTAACTAAAAATAAATCACGAACCGACTTTATCTTTTCACATTTGATTACGGTTACTCTTTTATTTCTTTTAAGTTCTGTTTTCGAACTTATTTTCCAGTTCACTCTGCACAACCAGCCACAACTTCAAGACATTAAAGATAAGGTCTTACTTAAAAGAGGCATCGTTTACGACAAAAGGGCCAAACTCAAAGTAGTAAAAGACTTTAGGGATCAAGGAATAGAAGCATATCCAACTTTTCGTGGACCGCCACTATATGCACAAGCTGATTTTTTAAAAGAAAAATTAAACTTTGATTTCTCAAAAGAAAGTATTCACCCCCTTTCAGGATTATCCAAAACATTTACCGTTATTTGCAATGAAGATGGTAAATGGCAAACAGCAACAACTGATCGTTATGGATTCAATAATTCGGACGAAGTTTATAATAGCCAATTACCTCTAACCGTTTTAGTTGGCGACTCGTTTGTTTATGGTGAATGTGTTGATTCTAACAATACTATGGGTGCTCTATTAAACCAGAAAAAAATTCCAACAAGTGCCATGGGTGTTTCTGGTGGTGGCATGCTGTCTCACCTTGCTGTTTTAAGGGAATATGCCGTAAAAGTTAAACCCAAAAATATTATATGGATACATTTTGCTAACGATAATCCCAATGATCTAAGTGCAGAGCTGAAAACCCCATTTCTCAACTCATACCTTGATCAAACATTCTCTCAAAAACTTATTGAGAGACAAAATGAAATTGATGATTTATGGAAAAAATTAGAGCAAGCTAGATATAAGTATTTCCCTGAAGATAATAATCCAAATGAATTTTGGAGCCCTAGGGCCGATAAATCTAAGATTAAACCTTTTGAAATCCTAATGAATATCATCAAATTTGTTAGGATACGAACAATACTCGCACCTTCAGAGTCGGTTGTATCGATTGATCAAGACTTGCTTAAAGCCGCTAAAAAAATTTTAGTACAAGCAAGAAACGTGGCTCATAAAGATGGAATCAACTTTTACTTTGTATATCTTCCATATTGTCCACTACAAGCTCATGATCCATTTTATGATGAATTAAAACGAATTCTAATCCAAGAGAATATTAATTTTCTAGATATAAGTGAGGAGTTCCGAAATATAGAAAAAAAAGGGCAAGACCTAATGACCTACTATCCTTTAGGAGTCTGCGGACATTTTAACAAAGCTGGATATCAATTTATTGTAGAGAAGATGATTAATAAATTTAACCTAGTTCGTAATTCAAGCAACTAAATAATCCAGATAAAATATATTCTAGCTAAAATTTACTAGCCAACTGAACTAATAGAGTTCAGGTAGCCTGCTATACTCAACATTTGGTCTCCATAATGCAGGTGACTTGATTAAAGTCCTTAAACCTATTCGCAGGAATATTCAAAACCATCCGTATATCAAAGTGACCAGTGAAATAAACGTAGTCTATTTTACTTGTTCCAACAAATGCCTCTGGCATTCCAATTGGGCCGGGGATCTTAAAACAGCCCACTACCAAGCCATCATCCCCTTTGAATTTTTCTTTTTTTCTATAAATTAAACTCCGCTCACTTAAAAATTGAATCTCTCTTGGTTCACTATCGGATTTTCAAATACTTGTCTCGATGAGTCGAGGTGTGAAGTTAAAATGGGGGATCAAGAACATAAATACATAGAAGTAATTGAGTCTCATGTACTAGTATCGATATTGTAAGATTAATAATTTAGTATTATTTTGCGCCTTTCTAAGTATTAATTTAGTATTTCGACAATCCTGTAACAGCGTGACACCAACGCAGCGAGTCAAGCAATTAAATTACTTCAAAACATTATCGAATCTTTTTGTTTAGAAGAGACATCGAAAATGAAGTCGCTGCATTTTTTTATTTTTATCATTTTGGCTTTAAGTATAACTATTGCACTTTTTGGAATGACTATTTATTACAATATGCAAACTACTACCGGCCTAGCTCTTCATCTTTATGTCTCTAAATATGTGGCCGCGGCAATATCTAGCATTGAGCACAACCTCAATGGTTTCATTGGCTATAGCAGTATCTATCAAATTCTTTTTCAACATGGAACAATCGATGATGAGATATTAGCAAAAGCGGTCGCAGCCAAAGACATTGGTTCTGGTGAAACTTATAAAATCGTAACGGTTGACCTTGGCTACTGTTCTTTTGCAAAACTTTCATTTTTATTATTTGGCTACCATGTAAAAAGCTTTGTTTATTTATACTTTTCCATTTTAATAATTGGTATTTCTGCTTTCATTTTGGAGTTTAGGAAGAATAAATCAGCTTTAAGTTTTTTAATTGTGATTTTGCTTTCCCTGTTTTTAACAGCTCTGAGGTCAAACGACATGCCATACAATGCTGGGGTTATTTATGGGTATCGATTTATATCTCTGCTAGCAATAATTCCGATGCTTCATACTTGCTTACTGATCCTTTCTGGTAAGTCTTCAACTAGAAGAATATCAATTCTTCTACTAACGATTCAATCCTCTATCATTGCGTGGATATATCACATTAGACTTAGTAACAAGTGGATGGTGATAGCGATATTTATGTTGATTTTTATCAACCTATGGTTTGTTATAGGGACACAAAGTACTTAAAAGTTAAAGCTCTTTATCAAGAAGTCTATACCAATATTTTTATTTATTACTATTTTATTAACTTCAAAAAT
>CAYGQW010000193.1:0-5991 GCA_964352175.1 uncultured Halobacteriovorax sp. | reverse complement strand
GTCTCCAACAGGTAGTAAAAGCTCACTGGTTTTCATGCTTTGTCTTGTAGCAAGACCTTAGGTTTAAAACTAGTAGGTTGATGCTTTTTTCCACCAGTCCTGAGCGTGATTATGACCAGAAATTAAATAGTTAGCTTTATCTTTATGGCAAACCTCTTCAAATATTGGTCTTCCTGATTCACAACCCTTTATTTCAACAATTGTTTTTATGTTCTTATCCCTCACAAATACTGCCACATCAATATTCTTACAGATAAGTTCCATGACCTTTTGATGCGGCAGTTGCGTGGTCTCGCTATAGAGTTGAAATAGTAGCGCCATCCTTTCTAGTCCATCAGGTACGCTATCAGCATGGAGAGATGTCATGCCGCCACGATGACCGCTATTAAAAGCCAGTAAAAGAGGGATAACTTCTCTTGATCGTATCTCGCCTAAGACAATTCGCTCCGGACTCATACGAAGCGCCATAGCACAGTATTCACTAAGACTTCGTTTAGGGTCTGTCGGATGCGCCAAAAGGTTCGTCGTTCTCGATGAATCTCTACTAAGCTCATGCACATCTTCTAAAATGATAACGTGTTCTAAAGCATCAACGCGCTTTAATAAACTTTCCATCAATGTCGTTTTGCCGCTTTTAGTTGCTCCCATACAAACAATGTTTTTTTTATTTAGAACGGCTTGCTCTAGGTAGTGAGCTTGTTCTTGATCGGTAAAATCACTAAGTTCAAATGAGCTTCTCATTTTAGTTCGAATAAAGGCACGCATGGTATTGTCTGGATTACAGCTAGGATGGATTAACGTTATTCGTAAATTCTTATCAGCGATCGTTGCTTTAAAACTAGCAAATGGATGAGCATGATTCCAACTAACACCATTTTGAAAAGCCAATAGTGTCCATGATAAGATATAGTCTTCTTCATCAAGTTCTATACTAATAGGCTTCTTATCTCCAAAGCTTATATAGTTTTTATTATAAAAAACGACTTCCTCAACATGATTATTTAAAAGGATCTCCTTAAGAAATGTTTGTTTTGAAATACAGTGATACCAGTTATCAAGATATTTCTTTAAACTATCGGAACAAGTAATTTCAAGATAACTTGTGACTCGCTCAAAAACTTCTGTAAAACTAAGATGAACTGATTCGTTTAATAATTTTTTAAATAATTTTTTAAATTCTATTTCAAAACGCTTATCAACGATTTCACTCATAAACACGCTCCAACTTAATTTTTCCGATGATAATTTTCTCTTCTTGAAATTTTTCATGACTTGAAAAAAGAGCACCAAGTGCGGGGATATCTCCTAAATAAGGAAGCGATTTTCGATCGATTCCTTGATTGGTGAAATTTAATTTAAAGATACTGATATCTTGATCTAATCTAATTAGTACTGAAGAGCTTTTCTTATTGCCAATGATAGCACCTTCATTGGCAGGAGCAGAGAGTTCAATTTTATAATCTAGTATTGGGCCAATTGGACTTTTTGTTAAAGACCCGTTTATTTTAAGCCCTGCAAATCTAAAAGAGGTATTGGGATTTTGATTTTGATCAGTTGATTGATAGGGGATATCTGAGCCCATTTGAAATTCAAAGTCCTTATTATAGCGAACAACCATTGTCGGGTCGGCTAAAGTTTTTAAGTGAAACCTCTCTTCCCCTAAATTGAAGTCATCATTCTTGGCTAGGCTGATCAGGTCCTTACGATTGAGATTAGCTAGAGAGCCAGCAGCTTTTTCCAAAGTTAGATCTGTCTGCAGTGAGCTAACTTTTTCTAACTTAAAAAGATGTATTGATAAGCGGTAATTGGTAAAGTTCGTGGATTCCACAGAGCTTATCGTTTTTAAAAAATGCTTAGTCTTGAGTTCACTTATAAGTTCTTGCACTTCTTTTCTTTGACTTGTCGTAATTGATAAAAGGCAATTGATCCATGGTCCTTGTTCTGTTTTTGAGCATTCAACATCATCGGCATGAAGACTTAGGAAGGAGAAGTAAATCTCGCTCAGGTTTTCTTTTTCTAGCTGGGGACTGGCTTTGACCTGGTTAATAAAGCTCAAGTCTTTTTGTTTTTCCAACTCAATGGTTATGTCACGAAAAGCCAGCCACTGGTTTTTGTTCTCAATCAACCCGTCAATGGTTACAAGTCGACCCCTAGTCGTCGCCTTTAATCCTAGATCAGATAGTGCCTGAAGCCTCTCTATCCACTGCATATGCTTTGATTTTGATAGTACGTAGATATTCCAGACCTGTTTTGCTTTGGCTTTATTCCATACAACCACTTCAGCGTGTCCCTGCTTTTTGCCTCTAAGAAGCAATACAGCTTGACTGGGACGATACTTGTTGGACAAGGTGTCATTATTGCTAACTGAGAATTCTTTTAGATTTGGAACCTTAAGCTCAATATGCTCACCAATGGCCATAAATAGACTTTGTTCTTGACTAAGTGCAGCTTTTGAAAAACTTGAGAATATACACGCTAAGAGCACGAATCTTTTGACATCCAAAGCCCCCAAGGGTAGAAAAAGCCTTCTTTTTGTTAATGTAGAGAGATCTGAAAGACGGAGTTGAGTTATGGTTTCTAGAACTAAAGTAACCGAAAATAAACGTGCCAGACGCCATAAGAACATGGGTGCTCGTCGTAAGGCTAAAAATCGCCAACAGGGATCAACTCCTAAGTTCGCGATCCACCAAGAAGAACAAAAGAAATAAGTTCTTAAAAAATTGAATATTCTAGAAGGGTGTAGTCTTTTGATTACACCCTTTTTTTTATTTTTGTTCACTAAGACCTCCAAAACTCGCTAATAGCTTTTTCATCACTTTGTTATTTTGCTGAACAATCTCAATTGCACCATTTTCTATAACGCATACAGTAGCGATGGCTTCATAACTTGGGATACATGGGCTCGCTTCCATTTTGATATATTCTCTTGGAAGCTCTAATTGATTAATGAGAGTTGAAACAACGATTTCGGCATCAGCCTTAGACTGTTGCTCATAATGAACCAGCACAATCTCTCTGGCATGAAGCTCACTTGAGATTAAGAGCAATAAGTTAAAAATGTATTTCATAATTAACCTTCTTGTTTAATGGAGCTGACTTAGTCAGCGTATAACTCTTGGAATAGGGGAGAGCTTTAAGTTTATGTGTGTGATTAATTTTTATTAAGTCATTGGGGCTAATCATTAAGCGAGTCTTTTGCTTAATCTCATCGCTATAGTCTTTTTTTTCAATGGTTTTAACATAGGCCTTAGAAAAAATGACTTGGTTATGTTGATTGAGAAGACTGACTGCCAAAGGAAGGCTTCCAGAGGCGATGACTTCAACCTCTAAACTAACCTCGACCCAGTCTGCTTGCCATGGCAACTTAATCGCTTCTTCGGGTTTTGTGTCGCTGCTATGAAGAAGTATATTGAGCATGTTAGAAACAAGTAAAATGCTGATCCACTTCATACGTTCTTTTTTAATTTTTTTTGTAGCCTGAAAAAATGGTTCATTTTCTATTCCATTCATTTTGAAACTCCCGCATTAAAGTGATTTGCGCTTGATTAAGCCTAAAGTGCAGCTTCATCGTCGTTGCAATAACTGTTGCCATGATGCCAAGGAGGAAAAGACTTGAGAGAGTGATCTCCCCGCGACGACATGTTCTTGGGTGCTTGATAATTTTAAGTGTTGCTTGCTGAAAACGAGCGAAGCTTCTAGAAAAAATGAAGGTTTGATTTTTTCTTGCCCGGTAAAGTTGCTGATAACAATTTTCCATTTTTTCTCACTTCGTGATTTAGCGCTTCCATCTAGATTACGTTTTAACACTGTCCTTGCATGACTTTTGTAAGGAAGGTTGTATAAAAAAGAGGCACGTTGTGTGAAATGGCAGGGACCTTTTGTCATCACTTTGTGCATATATGAAAAATGATAGATTTGTTGTCCTGCTTTTAAACTTTGATGCAGAACCTTTATCTTTGGAATGGCCGAGAGTCTAAAGGCCACTTTTATTGCGGTATTAATTTTTCTCATTGTTTCGCTATAGCTATAAAGCTTTGTTAACTGATCCTTCATGCACAGATAAGTTTGTGCTCTTGATTTATTAGATAAGTATTGATGACGAGCATAGAGTAAAGAGTAACTACATAATAATGTGAGAGATCCACAAAGCATTATGGTTAATAGAGTGGTGCTACCTTTTTGATTCATTTGGTATGCCCCAGTCTTCAAGTTCAAGACTCAAATTTCTTTTAACGTGAATTGATTTTTTTTCAAAAATGAAAAACCACCGTCCCTGGCAGTCTAGTCGAGCGTCTTTTCTTTCTTGTTGATGAAGTTGTGTCGTTAGCCCAACGAAAAATTTTCGATCAGCCTGGTGGCTGCAATTTAAACCTTGAATTAAACCAAACCAAGCGATACAGCACGAGATGATAATAGTTAGACTTAAAATGACTGGTGCAAATAACATACTTATTTAGTTGGAATGGCATCAACTACTTGTTCGCGCATGCTATCAATTCTTTTTTCAATGACTTTGCCGAACTGTTTTACAGAGACTAGGCAAAACATACCTATCAAACTGGTTAAAATGATGTACTCCAAAACCCCTTGGCCGCGTTGATTGTTTAGTGCGTTAAGCATGTGTTCTCCTGTGTTGAACGATGATTTGATGTGAAAGTCATTTTGCTAACTCCGTGCCACAGGTAGGAAGGGATAACCTCTTAAAATTGTTTTGCACCGAAGGCCGCTCATGTTTAAAATGGACTACATGGATGAAAAATCAAATCTCTATGTTTTCGAGCGAAAAGAAGTCTTTCTGATTTTCGTTTTTATGATTCTGATTGGAATCACTTCTTTTATCTTGGGAGTGAAAGTCGGAAAACAGTACAGTTTTCAAAAGGCTGGGTTTGAACAAGTCGACCGCGAAACAGTTGATCTACTATCTAAAAAAGAAGAAGAAATTCACGATGGTGCCAGGCCAACAGAAATTCAGTTAGATACAAAAGACCTTCGTGAAAAGATGAATGAAAGTCTTGAGCAAAAGATAAAAGAAGAACTTGAAAAACAGCCAAGTCCTATACCGGTCGAGGATAAACCGCAAATTGAATCAAATCAGACTGAGCTCGATGAGGAATCCGTTGTAGAAAGTAAAGTTGATGATAACTTGAGTGGAAAATTTACGATACAACTTGGTGCTCATAGAACGCTAGGAGAGGCAGAGCAGTTTGCAAATGGTTTTAAAATTAAGGGTTACAATCCAATTATTTCGCAAAAAGACATTCCTGGCAGAGGAACATGGTACAGAGTTTCGCTCGGTGCATTCGATTCTCTAAGCCAGGCCAAAGATTATATCTTAAAAGAAAAAGAGCTCTTTCTTGGTCAAGATTATCTCTTTGGCCAGCTCGATTAAACAAAGCACTCTTACTTATCTTTTGACATGAGAACACTAATCGGTGTTTTCACAGGATGAGTATTATCAATTGCGTCATTAGCTCTAGACTCTGGTAAAAGTGGTAATACAGAAGCGGCCATAAGGGCGATTAAAACTAGCTTTTTCATAAAGCCTCCTTTTTGTTAATTATAGTTTCGTCCATTACTTTGAAACTTTGAAATCACACTTTCTTATCGTTCGATAGAGAAAATCTAAGAGTCTTCTTTTTGTAAACTTTAGGTTAAACTAGGGTGAATTAAGGAGTTTAAGCATGAATTTGTTCGCTATCGTTATGGCCGGAGGTCAGGGAACTCGTTTTTGGCCAGAATCAACGGCGCAAAAACCCAAGCAATACTTGAGCCTTGCAGGCGAGAATTCATTATTAACTCAATCTCTCGAGCGTTTTGGAGATTTAGTACCAAGTCAGCGTCGTTATGTTGTCACAGTTAAGGCGCAAAGTGAGCTAGCTCAAAAACACTCTGAAGGCATGATTGCGAAGAATGGCTTGATCTTTGAGCCAGCCGGTAGAAATACTGCTCCTTGTATTTTGTTAGCCATTGCAGCTTTAGTTGTACAAGGAG
>CAYGQW010000192.1:0-6034 GCA_964352175.1 uncultured Halobacteriovorax sp. | reverse complement strand
AGGCAAAAGCACAGCAGCCTATTTTAGAAAAACTACAAAAAGAACTTGCTGAAGGAAATGCAGCAAGAATGATGGACCTTAGTGAAGATGAAAAAGATATCATTGATGATTTAAACCTTATTACGCTTAAGCCAGTTTTATATCTTTGTAATGTAGATGAAGATGCTGTTACTAATAACGGAAATGAATTTGTTGATAAAGTTAAAGAGCATGCACAAACAGAAAATGCCAAAACATTTATGATTTGTGGAAAGCTTGAAAGTGAAATTGCTTCACTTGAGACTGAAGAAGAGCGTGCTGAATTTATGGAAGCCGCAGGCATTGAAAAATCAGGTCTTCAGGTATTAGCAAAATTTGCTTACGATATGCTAGGGCTAAGAACATATTTTACTGCTGGTGAAAAAGAAGTAAGAGCATGGACTTTTCATGCCGGAGATAAGGCCCCTCAGGCTGCAGGTGTGATTCACACGGATTTTGAACGTGGATTCATTAAAGCTGAAGTCTTTCACTGTGAAGACCTGTTTCAATATGGAACAGAGTCAAAGGTCAAAGAAGCTGGAAAGTTTAGAGTAGAAGGCAAAGAATATGAAGTGAAGGATGGAGACATCATGCACTTCAGATTTAACGTTTAATCAAATCATCTTGCTCTAGGTTACTCATCGCGCTGCTTGCTGTTGCAATCGATCTAGCATTGAAGGATTGTTTCGTCGGCAGTTTGAAAAAATCGAGATCATTAGCAAGATATTTATAGAAAAATACATTACGATAAATTAATTTTACATATTTTCGAGTTTCTTTAAAAGGGATCGACTCAATTATAACTAAAGGATCACTGTAAGTGAGGTTTGAGTTTCTCCAGCGTTTCAAGTTCCCTTCACCGGCATTGTATGCTGCAAGAGTATAAACAAGATTTCCATCATACTTTTTAAGCAGTCTTGTAAAATACTTTATGCCCAATTTAAGATTAAGTTTTGGGTCAACTAATTGAGAGTTTCTAACCCCTCGCTTTAGCTCTCTTGCCGTGGCCGGCATGAGTTGCATCAAACCTCTTGCTCCAACGTGTGATCTTGCACGTGGATTAAAGGCAGACTCTTGTCTAATAAGGGAGAGCACGATTAATGGATCAATTTTTGAATCGATATCTTGGATCTGTGTTAGATATGGCTTAGGAAAGAGATATTCAATTGTTGCATCACTCACGGGAAGGCTACCATCTTCAAGTGCATTATAGAGAACTTTGAAAGAGGTTAGGTAAGCCTCTTCATGATTAAGAAGTTCTGTAATATTAAGCATGGTAAAGCGCTTGAAATCAATTTTTCCGATTGGATTCAATTTGGGATCAGCTAGCGCGGACTCGATTGAAATATCTTTAAGCCCACGAATTTCATTTTCAGCTAAAAAGCGATCATTCACTTTAATCCAAAGCCTAAGTCTTTTTAGCGAAAGCTTTATATTATCACTTAGATTTTCTTGGGAGATATTAGGCATTTGAAAAGGTTTAGCGACAAAAGTCTTGTTATTAATAATCTGATACTCGCGTTGGGCAACAATGCTATAAAAGCTTAATGGATTATTATTAAGAAGCCTTTCATATAATCTACTAGAGATATCTTTCTTGCCATGATTTTCTAGAGAGTATGCAATCCAAAATTGCAGTTTTGAACTTAGTTGATCGTACTTCTTTAAAAGACTATTATCGTCAATAAATGTAAAAAGCTCTTTGCTTTCTCCTTTTAGGACACGCAGAAAAAGAGCTTGGAAAAGAGATTCGTCGATTTGTGTTGATCCTTTTGAAATGCGATTAGCATGAGCGATAACATTATCTGCAATATTCCACATCTTGTTATGTGATAACTCCCTGCCGATCATTATAAAGTTTAACCAAGCAACGTGTTGTCTAATAAAGTTTTTATTCTGTTGCTGAAAAGAAATGGCTTGATCAGCAAACTCTTTAGTTTTTTGTTTGGAAACGTTGCTTGACGATACTTTTTTTATAAGGTTTCGAAACTCAGATTCGAATAAAATATTCCCAGACAATCCTCGGAGTCCACTATTTTGAATATGGCCAGTCAAGTCATTGCCAATATCTAAAAGCGCAACTAACTCTTTTTCTGCGATGATATCAAATTTTATATATGCATCAGTAACTATTCTTGAGATGAAATTGTGAATTTCAGAGTCACGCTCTACTAGTTTTAAGTACCTTTTTAAAAGATGCCTTCTGTCTTTTAAAAGAAAAAATCGAGAGTTTTTTTCAAAAAACAGTTTGTCTTCAGAAGATAATGTTTTAAATTTTTTTTCGCTAATTAAGTTTTCTAGAAACTTAACTTTGCAAAGTGAGCCGAATTGATTTGATATTATAGTTTCAACACTATTTCTAGGCGTCCAGGTTGAAATTTCACCATTCGCATCGCAAAGTTTAAAGAAGTTTTCATCCGTTTTCGATGAGGCTAAATTGCTTGCAAGAAGATAGATTTCTTTGTGACCAGGCAGAATCTCAGATGTCTTAAAGCTTTTGAGTTTTCTAAGAGTCCAGGGATCTAAGTTTGATCTTCTTAGTTGTGTTAAAAAGCTAGAAACAATCTTTGCTTGCTCAATGTCTTTCTGGTTTAAATCTTGATAAAATAAAGGTTTGATTTGCGAGGAGGCATAAATATAGCCACTCAATGTAAGTGAAAGAATTACCATGAGAGTATGGATAAAACTTTTAAGCAAATTGACCTCCTATCAAGTTTGCAGACATTAAGAAATCTCTTACTGAAATCTCCCTTGAATTTCATTGAGCTTTTGCCCAATTTCCTTCAAGACAACCTTTTTATCCTCTGGCACAACCAGCGCTAAATTAGAGATATAAGTAGCTACTTCACTTAAATAAACAAAGTCTGCTTTTTGTTTCTCTAAAATCGTCTCCATAGTGTCATTGTAGTCATCAGCTAATTCATGGAAGTAGTCACCCTTCCTGAAGAATAGTTTATCAGATAATTGGCCTTCGCGCGCGCTGGAGAAAAACTTCATCAGTTTATAAATTGGGCCGGCAATTTTATGTGAGAAAAAAACACAAATGATGAAAATCATTGAAGAAAAGCCTATCTGCCACAAAATAAGTGTAATAAGTAGGTCGTTTCTTCTCGAGGTTAGACTTGCCACCTGTTCGGGTGATGTCTGTGCCATATAGCTAATAAAATTGTCCATCAAGTCATAGATTGCAAACGGATAGATTAGACTAGATAAAAGCACAGCAAAGGTAACTAGTGCGCTAAATCGCAATTGGAAGTTAGGATTAATTAAGTAAATTCGTCTACTATAGGCCACAGCAATACCTCTTTCATAAATATTCAATTCATTATAACCCGTTCATTTCACATTCCAATATTTAGTTGCTGAGTTTTTAAAGGTAATGGGACAAGGCTGATGGTTTTTGGTAAAAATAGAGCAAATTGGAGTTCAAATGCTAAATAAAGATGAATTGGCGAAGGTTATTCACAATCCTGAAACAGGAAAGTCGTTCTTTGAAGAAAATAGAATGCTTTCAGCTGAAATGAGTCAGGGCAAGTTTGTTGTTGAATACAAGCGTGACGGTATTTCAAATGAGCAAAAGCGAGAAATTGAAAACTTAATCGTCGATAAAATCAAAGATGAAATCGATGAAAGTAATATTATTGTTAAAACAATCTCAAGTCATACGGCTACAGATTCAAGGCAAGAAAAAACTGAACCGGCCCAGTTAAAAGCCGGTCACGGCCCAGCAATGGCACAAAAAAAGCAAGTTGCTGGCGTTAAGAAAGTAATTGCTGTGGGCTCAGGCAAGGGAGGTGTTGGTAAGTCAACAGTATCTGTTAACCTTGCAATAACCTTAGCTGGTTTAGGTTTGAAAATAGGTTTATTGGATGCCGATGTATATGGCCCATCAATCCCAATGTTACTTGGCAAAAGAGATGTAAAGCCTCGCGCTAGCGAAGATAAAAAAATTATCGCAGAGGATGCTCATGGAATAAAGTTCATGAGCTTTGGATTGTTTATTAAAGAAGAAGATCCAGTTATTTGGCGTGGCCCGATGCTTGGTGGAGTTTTGAATCAATTTTTGTTTGATGTAGATTGGGGAGAGCTTGATGTTCTAATTATAGATCTGCCGCCAGGTACAGGAGATATGCAACTGTCTATGGTTCAGGCAACGCAAGTTGATGGAGCAATTATCGTCACAACACCGCAAGATGTAGCCGTTTTAGATGCGCAAAAGGGTCTCAAGATGTTTGAGCAAGTTAAGGTGCCAGTATTGGGTGTCGTTGAAAACATGGCATCATTTATTTGTGATCACTGTGATACTGCCCATGATATTTTTGGCTCTAAGGGTGGATCAAAAATGGCAGAGAAGCTGGGTGTTGAAATTCTTGGATCAATACCAATTGAGAAAGAATTAAGATCTGGAAGTGATCAAGGCGTGCCTTATATGAGTCAAAATGCGCTTGAGGGTAGACCCGTTTGGAAAGAGTTTGCAACTATCGCGAACAAATTAAATTTGGGACAAAATGAAATCAAGCAAAAAGGATTTATCGATAGGATCTTAAAGAGATGAGTGATGCTTTGTTAAATATCCTGGATGAGCAGAGTTCGATGGGCTTTACAGGCAAGGTGAATGTTTTGCTAAAAAGCAATTCTCAGTCATACGCAGTAGTTTTAATGCTTGACGGTAAGTTGATCAATTGTTTGGCCGCCAATAAGTCAGGAGAAAAAGCTCTCTTGGATTTAACTTTTAGAGATGTTTCTCGCTCTAATGAATTTAATATTGTGGTTGAGCCTGAGGTTGTAACTGCAGAGGAAGGCGCTTTTACCTGGAGCGTAAATCTTCTAAAACAAAGAGCTAGAACGCTTTACGAGAACTACCTTGGTAACCAAAAACTAAAACCGCCACAAAGTTTAAAGCTGCTTATTAACTCAGCTTTTGTTATTGATGGCGACGATGTAGATTCTCATGAATTTGATGTGCTTTCTACGATTTCTGATTATAGTAGAGTTCAAGAAATATATGATAATTGTTCCTTGTTGGAGTATGAAATTACGCAGGCTTTAGTGAGCCTGCGCAGGAAAGGCGCTATCAAAGTATTAGCTGGAGGATAGATGAAGTCTCAGTTGCATAATAAGGGTGATCTCAAAGAGCTTAAGGTAACTATTGAAAAGGATATAGTTGATACACTTGAGAGAATGAGTGCTAACACCGGAATAACTCTAGATGAGCTCGTCGTAATCGCGCTCAAGCGCTTTCGTGCTAGTCATGGTGACTATGACGGAACGACTCCAAAGACAGATTAGAGCATCAACTTTTAGCTCTTAAATTGATTTACTTTTTTCACACTGTCTAAAATCTATACAGTACGATCTTTTATCCGATTATCGAAACAACGATATTTCAATTGCTTATGTCATCAATGTCCTATAAATAGACAAATTTTCAGGACTTGATGCGTGGCATGATCGTTGCAAGTTAACTCTCAAAGGTAATTTTTTTGAGAGGATAGAATGAAAACGTGGAGCAAGACTAAATTAACAATGGGTATGGTGGGTCTTTTGTCGCTCGCCGTTGTTGCCAATGTTAACTTTGAAAAGAGTCTTTATTCTGATTCATTTATGATTGATACATCAGCTAACATTGTATCAAGAAGACTTGATGACTCATTTGCCAGAGTTGTAGCCTCTGAAGAGAAACAAGAAAAGATCGCTGTAAAATACCTAGAATTAACTGAAGCAAATAAAGCAAAGCTTAATGGCGCCTGGGAAATCATGCGAGGCTTTGAAGATATAAATGATCAGGTTTCAGAGTTTTATAATAAGTTTAGAAATCCAACGGCAGCAATTGTAAAAGTTAACATAGAGATGGCAGCCGGCGGCGTTTATATAACAGGAGAAGACTTTGAAAACTTCTTTTATATATCAGATATTACAAATGAAGGGACTCTAACCGTTGTTCGTAAGTTAGCGGACTCACATTATGAAGTTCTAGAAGCAAAGAAATTAAAAAGCAGTGTACGAGAAATGAGCG
>CAYGQW010000191.1:0-6039 GCA_964352175.1 uncultured Halobacteriovorax sp. | reverse complement strand
TAATTAAGGGAGCTAATGATGTCAAAAGAACTAAAAGTACTATTTGCAGTTGATTTTAAAAAAGGCTGTGAAGATGCTATGAAAGACCTTATTGCTTTAAGTTCTAAGACTCCTATGAGCTTAACTCTGATGTCGATCTACTTTGAAAGACGTTTTGAAGAAGTTGATCAGCTCTATGCTGCGGCGGTTCTTAAACATGCTGAAGCTAAAAGTAAAATTCAGTTTGCTCTTGAAGATAAACTTGAAGCTTGGGCAAAAACCAATACCCCAGGGCTTAAAACGAATAAGCTTGTTGAATTTGGCGATCCTGCAGAAGTTTTTGCAAAGCACGCCAAAGAGTTTGATTTAATCGTCTTAGGCTCGAACAAGCATGGCTTTATCGATAAGCTTTTTATGAATAGTGTTGCTGAGACAATCGTGGGACGGACATTTGCTCCAACTCTTATTAAAAGAAGCGATTTCTCTAAAGGATCTAGTGCAAAAGTCTTAGTTGATTTAGGCGATCACCCTAAAGAAATCATTAGTAATTCTATTCAATGGGCAAAGACTTTAGGCTTTTCTAGTCTTGAGTTTTGCTCTTATTACCCAATGGCCCTTGAATTAACCGCAATTCCTGGCGCGTCGATGCCACATTTTCCTGCAGAGGAAATGACTAAATTAATGGATCAGATTAAGACTGGTTTGACTAAAATGATTGAAGAGGAAAGTAAGGGACTAGATTTTAAAGTTGAAGTTAAGAAGGCTTCAGCCTCGTCTTTAGCATCTGATATCGCAGCCGATTTTCAAGATTGCACTCAACCGGTCTTTATTGGCAGAAAAAAACGCTCACATCTGTCTGAGTTTTTCTTAGGCAGTGTTGCAGTCTCATTGATGAGAACTTTAAAAACTGATCTATTGGTATTACCTATTAAAGATTAATAAATTGGCGTCCTTAGGGACGCCTTTTTAATAGGCTTGAATCGTAAATATAAGCGACTCACTATAATCACCATCATCTAAGTTAGATGCGACATTTCCGAGCCTTACTCTTAATGGATATCTATTACCTGAAATGTCAGTAGATGAATTTGTATCAAAAAGAAAGTAAGGACTATTGGCATTTGTCGGCGAAAAGAAGGAGCCACCTGCAACGCGTATAGAGTAACTCACTTCACTGCTTGAGTTGGGTTTTGTGTTTTTTAAAACACCGCCATTAGTAGAAGTTAAGCTGACTGAATAACCTACATTACCTACGACTCTAAGATCAGCTCTCAGTAATTGGTTTGAGCTAAATTCGCCAAAATCCATTGTGTATGTCGTTGAACTAGAGTCATGGGGTTGATTCTGATCAACAATACTCACCTGAACGAATCTAGGTACTGTAAAGGAAAGAGTTAAAAATCGAGCTGTCTGAAACTCAACGTTACCATTATTACGAACCTGATAAACATTTACGGGTAAAACATCAGTATAAACTCCTGCTGGAGCAGAGGCAAAATTATCAAAAATACTTGGTACACCGACATACCAAGTTGAGGTGTATGGCGTAAATTTATTTGGAGCGAACCCAGTGATAAATTCAGTGGTACCAGCATCTGAAAAATCTTTTAAAATTGTATTTCGATTAACTTCTTTATAAAGATTGTAATTGATTGTGTTTGAACCAGAAAATGCCTGTCTTTGATATGAGTTTGCATTTCCTTTACCAAAGTATAGTCGATAGTTTTCACAGTTTGGGCCTGAAGATGTTTGACCTCTGGTAAGTCTAAGCGAGTAAGGCAGCGTTTGCTGTGTTTCAGATATAGTTACCGGAAAATAACTATCTATATCAATGCTATAGGAACAATTTTGAGAAAAAGAAGGAAGTGAAAATAAAAATATAATAAATATTAATCCAAGTTTCATCTTTAAACCTTATTCATTTTCTAAAAGTTTTAATTGACCAATATCTTTAATACCACGCTCATTACTTTCTAAGTTGATAGTAAACTTATCTTTAAACCCTCTTAGACTAATTATAGCTTCTTTATCTTGAACAGATTGAACATAGAAATATCCAGACCTATCAGTAAAGAACATTTCACCGTTGATATCACCAACGATCAATTTCGCTGTTTGACCATTAGGTTTAATTATTTGTCCTTTTAACACAAGAGTCCCTTTATCTTTTATGTTGATAAGATGAGCAGATTTATAAGTTGGATAAACAACATATCTTTCTTGCTCTAGCGCGACACCATCATCAAGTTGACTTGGATCAAGTTGAATTTCTCTATATTGATAGGGAAGAAGATTGTTATAAGTTATTTGTCCTAGCGGTCCTGTAGAACTTTCATTAAATGGTGAAGTTGAGCGAAGGGCTAGTTTCTGATCTTTTAAATTTTGGTCTGTCGTAAAAAGAACGAAACTATTAGGGATAGGTCGAGAAACACCAAAGGCAAATTCTTTGTCGTGTTTGGCGAAGGTTAAAGCCGATGCAATTCTTACTGATCCACGATGCAGATTCTTGTTATAGAGTTTTGATCTACTTGTTTCGATATTTGTACCAATATCAGCAAAAGGCATAGGAACAAAAGCATCTATTTCAGCTGCTTTAGAGTTGTCATTCTTATCTATATTGGCAGTGATCCTTGGCTTATAAAGGCGATTCATATTATCTTTGACTAGGCTTAAGCGAGAAGTGTTACTTTCAAAGTCGTGAAAGCCATTAACTAAGTCTCCAGTTCCATCAAAGGTCCAAGTTAAAAACATATAGGCTGTATCATTTCTGTTTTTTAATTCATCTTTTGTTCTTGATAAAAATAAATTGAGATTTAGATTTCGCACTAGTCTAAGATTGATTGTTGTGTCATAACCTATAGCCTTTGAATTTTGATTATCCCTGGGAACACCAAGACTTGCTCCTAAGGATAGAGTCATCCTTTGCTCCACGGGTAGCGTGATAGATGCTTGTGTTCTATGTTCGATCCTATTAAGAATAGAATTGTTTGAAGTTGAAAATCCTTGTCCCAGATATTGATGACGAAGTATAAATGAATAAGTATTAAAAAGACCTGCGCCAATACTTTGTAACTGCCAGCTCAGTTGTGCCGCTTGACCGTTCGCTTGATTATCCTTTGAACTTGCAGCTCCAATAAAAAAGTTCCCCAGTTTAGTTGCTAGCCCGATCTCACTACCAAGTAAGTAGAAATCACTTTGTTGTTGAGAGTACCCTCCAAGAGTTAGGCTCTTTGTTAATCCATACTGAGCAAACCCACTTGTTAAAATTAGATTTGAGTCTGAGTAGTCTCGTTTAAGATTTATATCTCTAAATGGCACTCCACTTGAAATTGAAAAGCGCCACTTGTCTTTGTTTAGAAGTTCCGATGATGTCGGAAGGTTAAACTGAAAAATCTTTTTTTGACCAGATTCATCTGTCGTTTCAACGATAACTTTATTTAAACCATTAATCAGAGGAATATCTCTTAAGTCATAATTACCTGCTGGCAGAACTTCATTTTTAATAAGTACGTTGTTAACGAAAGTTTTTACATTTGATCTTGATCTTAAAACAAATGATCCACGTCCCTGTGGAAAGGGAAGTGTGTAAGGGTTTAGAGTGAAGTCTGTAGCTGCTGAGATCCCTCCTATCGGACGACCTTGCATGAAGCCAAAGCTTTCAGGGTAAATATCACCAGCTTGGAGTCTTATGTCTTTATTTTGAATGTCTTTAACCAGGCGAGTATCACCTCTAAACCATCCATCTTGAGAGCTATCAGACTTAGAGTGGTTGATTTCACTTTCTAGAACAACGCCTTTGATGTTTATGAAAGTATCAAGATAAAGGTTTTGCTGATCATCACCCAAGAGAGAATCTGCCCATTCCTTTTCGAACCTATAATTAATCGCAGCGCTAATAGGTGCAGGCTTTAAGGCTTGGGCTTTAATACGTGGCGATATATCGTCATTTAAACTGAAGTCGCTTTTAGCCTCGTTCTCTATCGGGATATTAATTTCGATTGAAAGGTTGACCGGATTATATTTTAAATCAATTCCGATAGCTTCAATATCTGTCCAATCATCTAGTTTTTTAATTTCGTTTAAATCATAATTGGTGCAACTAATGAGCGAGTTCATCAGTGATGTTTTTTCTATGCGCTTAATCTTTTCGGATTCGATATCAACATTAACATCTCCACAGTTCTTCTTGTTTTGAAAAACAGGCAGAACTGTTTCAAGCGCAAAAATTTGCATGCTTAAAAATATAATTGATAGCGAGAAAAGATTTTTAATCAAGGCTAATGATTCCCTTAGATCCACTTTTTACTTTGGGATGTGTTGGAATATTAAAAAGTCTTGTGGTTTCCCCAAGGATATTTTCACCAGCTAGACCTTTTAGTTGATCATTAGTTAGCTTGATATCTTCCTTGCCTTTAATAGTTAAAGTCGGATTGATTAATGGAGCGTGATGATTGCCTTTATTCTGAATTGTTACTAACAGATTTTTGTTGTCATTTTTTATTGAGACGACTTGTAGATTCGCCTTAGTATCGCCTGGGTCTACATATAAAGCGGCCACATACTTTAAGAGCATTTTAATACCGCTAGCTTTCTTTTTTGTTTTGCTTACATCGAGAGGAAGTTGTTCTGCTACTAAACGATATGCGAGCTCTTTTGTTGTTGCTGGTCCCTTCCACGTAACTCGAATAGCTCTTTTTTGCTTTGGTGGAACTATAAGCTGTGGAGGAAAGACCTGGAGGTCACTCGTTTCGGGCATATCTTCTTTACCATCAATTTTTTGAATTCTTTTAAAGACATTGATTAAAATTGGCATTGGTTCATTTGAATTATTTTCAACAAAGAACTGAGCCTGTTTTTGTTTGTCAGCCAGATTGATCGATTGAGACATCGGTGAAAGAGTGAATCCGCTGCATAGGAGATATGTAGCTAGAATAAAAATAAATCGAGATAACATATTAAAGTCCTGATGAATTAAACTCAGGTATTAATTTAGCATAATGTTATTAAGGCTTGAACTAGGGGTGAATAATAGTGATTAATCTTCCACTTTTAGTGCTGGATTCAATAATGCGAGGTTTAAGCTTATTGTAGTTATTGCTGATGTTATTAGAGACTTTTAAAGTGTCTCCATTCCAGTTGAAATTGTAGACAGCAGGAACATTTCCTCTTAGCAGGAGAGTCGCACCGTACGTGCTACTGTTAACTAAGGTGAATATAAAACAAAAAAGCCCTATAATTTTCATCATAGGGCTAATCGGTATGTTGACTAAAAAGCTTTAAAAACTATTAATTTGCTGAAATTACAAATGTTACATCGTCACCATAGACACCCTCTACTAGGTCTTCAAAATCAACGCCTGTATAGCTGATTTCAACGTCTCTGTCGTTATTACCTGGAGTTGGGTATGCGTATGAGAATTCATCTCCACTTAAGTCAACTGCATTGCCATCATACTTTAGAGTGTAAGCAATAGTTGAACTTGCGTCTTCTTCACTAACTAGCTCTCCAACATTAGTAGATGAGATATTAACTTTATAGCCAGTCTTAGAGTTTGATTTTTCTCTTGTTTGTGCAACAAGTAGATCTGTTTGAGTGGTTTCTAGATCAAGTGTTCCCGCAGGAGTATCACTAATTAACTCGATTGAAAGGCGAGCTGGAACTGTACCTCTTAATTGTAATGTTGCAGATGTTGCGGCAAAGGCTGATGACGCAAGTGTAAAGGTAGTCAATACAGTAGCGATTAAGTTTAGTTTTTTCATTTATGCTCTCCGTAAAATAATTAATGTGTTGTTACACACAATTTAACTTCTATGGTTATTAGGAGCAATGATCATGCCAAAAGCATGAAATTATTATAGATCAACACTTACAGTTTGTATGAGCGTCAAGTACTTGGAATTACGAGTGTTTAATGCGGCATGCTCGACGATTGTCAGGAAATAATCATAAATTAGGATTGTGACTATGGCTCTGGATTCGAGTCATATAGTCACTCGACAAAAATTTTGACACCACTACTCGACTAATAAAATCTAACTAGGCAGTAAGTATCTATAAAT